>JANYIM010000054.1 GCA_025362055.1 Bacteroidota bacterium | reverse complement strand
CCGGCACCTAAAGAAAGTGACGGATCTGAAACAGTAAAGATACCTTCAATACAAAAAGATGTGATACAACCTGCCGCTGAAAAGAAAAACCTTGTTGAAAAGAACAGCCTTGTTGCTGAAAAAGAGATGAAGCAAAGAGCTACTCCGCAAAAAGATAATAACAACCTGGTGAAAGAAGACAATAGCAATGCTCAACATCCCAGTGATAAAAAACCGAACAATAATTTACCCAAACCCCTTTTGGAAAACATTAACAAGCCCGAAAGTAACAAAACAGAAATAGTAGCCGTTCAACCTACAATACCGGCAGAGAATAATAGCAGTGTACAACATCCTTTGGATAAAAAAATTGATGTGGCCATTAATAAGATTGAAAAGAAAAATGAACCGGCGAAGGCCATCACAGACATTAATGGTACTGCAGCTACCAACTTGTTAGCAAAAAATGCAGTGTACAGTGAAACGGAGGGGCAAAAAAATGATAATAAGATATTGTATATGGATGAAGACAAAGTAAAACGAACTAAGATCGGAGGGATCTTCCGCAAATTAAAAAGGGTGATAGAACGAAACACCAACATAAAAACGGGCGACGGAATAAAGGTTGCCGGTTTTGAAATTGCAATAAAATAATCAGTAAAACGGAAAATATGAAAAAGCTAATCCTACTCGCAGGGACAGTGGTCTTTTGCCTTAGTGCATCTGCACAAAAGGATACAACTGTTGCAGGAAACAAAAGCGATACGATTCGTATAGGTAGCATCACTATCATTAAAAAGGGATGGATCAACAAAAAAAACAGGGATCACCACAGCGATTCAACCATTGCCATGGGCAGGAATGCCAGGGAAAGAAAGAAGCAGTCCAATGTAAGCACCAACTGGTGGATATTTGATGTTGGATTTTCCAATTATATTGATAATACCAATTATGGAACTGCAGGTTCTTACCTGGTGAACAGGCCGGGCTACCCTGCGCTGGATAAGAATGACCTTAAACTTAATGCAGGTAAAAGCATTAATGTAAATATCTGGATACTGATGCAGCGTCTTAATCTTAGCAAACATTATGTGAACCTGAAGTATGGCCTGGGACTTGAACTTAACAACTATCGTTATAGATCAGCCGCTGCCATAAGTTACAAAGAAGGCGGGCAGGTTCCCTATACCACCGGTACACAAACAAATGCTCCTTTCATTTTCAGGGATTCCATTTCCTTTTCAAAAAATAAACTGGCAGCTGATTACGTCACCGTTCCATTGATGCTGAACTTTACTTCCAATCCTTTCAGGCACGATAAAGGAATTAGTGTTAGCCTTGGCGTTAGTGCCGGTTACTTATACAGTGAGCGGAATAAACAAAAAAGCAGCGAAAGGGGTAAGGACAGGAATAAAGGGGATTATGACCTGGAAAGATTCAAATTATCCTATATCGCAGAATTGGGACTGGGGCCGATACGTTTGTATGGTTCTTATAGCCCCGGGTCAATGTATCAAAGGGGCCTCGATATAAAACCATACACGATAGGCTTTCGTTTCAGCAACTGGTAACGCTCTCTCACCCGATCCTTTTGCCCGTAGCGGCCCTGGCCAAAACGGGTAGGGGAAGGGTTTATCATACAACCTTCAGCATCACTGAAGGTTTTGTTATTTTTTTTGTAATCAGTAATATTTGTTAATGTTTTTCAGAAGATTGAAATATTTTTGTGTGGCATAACGTTTGAAATAAGTTTACACAAATTATTTACCAGGTGAAGGCCATTCGTTCATATCAATTATTATTGCTGTTTACAGGCATTGCATTGTTATCTTTTGTGCCGATACGAAAAAAAAAGAAAAGCACTGTGCCCCGGCCGGTTGCAACCACAGTAGTTAAAACAACACATGACAGCCTTGCCAATCCTTATTATATCATTGTTGACAAAAGTGATTACGAATTAAGAGTATATGATAAAGAGGGCTGGTATGCAACCTACCCGATCGTTTTTGGAAGCAAGGACCTGAGTGATAAAATGAGAGAAGGTGATAAGCGTACGCCCGAAGGTAATTTTAAGGTGATCCTGAAAAAGATCCACCCGCAATGGGGCCCCGAGCTTTTACTTGATTATCCAAATGATGAAACCCTGCAACGCTTCAATGATAGAAAGGCGAAAGGGTTGATACCTAAAACAGCAAAACCCGGCGGTGGCATCGCAATCCATGCTACCCGTCCGCAGGAAGAATGGACGGTCGATAATTTTTACAACTGGACCGACGGTTGCATCTCTGCGAAATATACCGAGATGCAGGACCTGTATAGTTATATACCTGTGGGAACGCCGGTTACCATTCAGCAATAATAACCATTCCCAACTCCCTAAAAGGGGAATCAGCGCATGATAATTTCCAGATTTTTTTAACTGATAAAAAGCAGGCTACCATCCCCATAACTTAAGAACCGGAAATCATTTTGCAGCGCATGAGCGTATATTTTTTCCCAATCGTTTCCAATAGCTGCGGCTACTAATAACAGTAAGGTTGACTGTGGCTGATGAAAATTAGTGACAAGCGCATTCACTATTTTAAATGTGTAACCCGGAGCGATGAGTATCTGTGTTTGTGTAAACAGCCGGGGAAGATCATTTCGTTTCATCCAGTTTAATAATTCACCCAATGCGGCTTTTGCGGTGATGTCATTGTTGATCAATGGTTCCTCATATACCTCCCACTGGCCTAAATGAACCTGTTTCAACGATGGTTGCAGCAGTATCTTAAACCCCATCCAGTAAAGGCTTTCAAGTGTTCTCAATGAAGTGGTTCCAACGGCGATAACAGGGTTGCCTATATTTGAATACAACTGTTCGATGGTTTCAACGGAAACATCTATCCATTCGGCATGCATTTCATGCTCTTGCATGGTAGTTGCTTTTACAGGTTTAAACGTACCTGCGCCAACGTGTAATGTAACAAAATCAATTTGAATATTTTTTTTACTAAGATCCTCAAAAATTTCATTGGTAAAATGCAACCCGGCAGTTGGTGCCGCAACCGATCCCTCATCTTTTGCATAAATGGTTTGATAACGTTCGCTGTCACTAACCTCTGTGTTTCTTTTTATATAAGGTGGCAAAGGAATATCTCCTGCATGCCCGATCACTTCTGCAAAAGACAGATCGGCAGGCTCCCATGAAAACTCTACCACATAAGCATCTGTTAACTTCTCAATCAATTTGGCGCTTAGGGCCAGGCCCCCAACTTGCGGCCCCCAACGCTTAATCAACATCCCATCCTTCCACTTGCTTGCTCCGCCGATCATACACTTCCATCGTACACTTCCCTTTTTATTCATCACGGTACTGTACTCATTAATGGCTTCATAAGGTTCCAGGCAAAAGATCTCGATCACACCACCGGTTTGTTTTTGAAAACGGATCCTTGCTTTAATTACTTTAGTATTATTGAAGATGAGCAGGCTGCCTTCGGCGAGATACCGGGCAATATTTTTGTAAATGTCTTCTTTGATGCTGCCGTTTGAATAAATAAGTAGTTTAGCAGCATCTCTTTCCGTAGCAGGATGTACTGCTATTCTTTCATCAGGAAGTGAATAGGTATAATCCTTTATAGATATATTTTTGGGGCCGGTCATTTTAAAAATGCACTTACTTCAACCTTCCACTTTTCATTCTCTTTTTTACAAAGTGATTCGTGCCCGCAACTATCATACACTACCAGTTTTTTGGCAGAAGATATGTTATTATAAATTTCGTCTATCTCTCCCCGTGATACCCGCGGATCATTTTTACCCCATTGAATTAACACAGGGCAACTTATTTTCTTTACAAATTCAGTGGGCTTCATCTTAAATGCCCAGAACCCATGTTCAATACCACCCCAAAAAGTGATCAAAACAGCTAATGGCTCTCCGGGTATCCCCATCATTTTAATCCTCCCTTCAGCAGCATCCAGTATTGACCCGAAGGGCATTTCTAAAATTATTTTATTGGGTTGTAGCGGATAATCGGTCATCGCCTTGGCAATGGTAGCGGCTCCCATTGAGATACCCCAGAGTATAATATTTTTTTCTCCTTTTGCTTTTATAAAATCATAAGACAACTGTACGTCTTCTGTTTCGTTATAACCAATGGTACTGGTATTTCCCTCGCTGCTGCCATGTGCACTGAAGTCGAGCAAAAAAGTATTGTAATGCATCTTCCTGAATTCTTCCGACTCTTTAAAAATATCGGATTTATTACCACCGTGCCCATGAAATAACAGCACGGTACCTTTTGCACTGTCGGTAGCAATATACCAGCCCTCCAGTTTCAATCCGCTTTTTGTAGTAAGAAAAACTGTTTTAAAAGTAGAGTCGGGAATAACCGTATTTTGTTTTTTTACTGCGTTGATGCCAAACAGCGCTTCTCTTGTTTTATCCCAACCCGATTTCTCTTCTTTCTTTTTAATTACTACTTCACCGGAATTATAAAAATGAGTGAACTTATATGCATGAAATGCAGTGATGATATTGATCAATAAAAAAAGGATCAATACGATCTTTAATGTTATCCGCAGAATTTTTTTCATATATATTTTTGAATATAATAAAGATATGCAGTAAAGCTGTTTTAATATTTTATTATGCAGGATTTATTTAATGAGTATGTAATTTTTTATAAAAATGCATCCTGTAAGCATACCCGTTACCCTAAAATAAAGTATATGAAAAAGTTTTTATTATTCGCTGTAATGTATATCCCTATTGCATTACAAGCACAAGGCACACTCACTTCAGACCTGATAGAAGGGGGAAGAACATTGATCGACCTGATCAAAGCAATTAGAGTACCCAAACCTGCCATCACTGCAACATCTTACAACAGTACGGATAGTTGCGCTATAAAAAAACGTGCCGACATCTCGTTTAAAAACAGCACAGATAAAATGATATTGGTTACTATATACCTGAGAAACGGGAATACGTATGAAACAGAATCGCTTTCAATGAAAGTGGCACCCTTATCACAAGAAAGTCTATATGATGTAAGAGCAGGTATCTATAAATATAAAATAGAATCAGATTCCGCCGGGCAAAGAACCTTGCTACATGAAGGTGACCTGAAATTGCGACCTTGTGATAAACTGGTAAGACAAATAAAGGGGTAAAGATCAATAACCGATTCAGCCAAAAACGGTTCGTGTTTTCACGGACCGTTTTTTATAAGTTGCCTTCTTAAATGATAAAACTATTGTTTGCCTACACCTTCTTTTATTTTCACCAATGTATCCATCGAAACGTTTGTTATGATCTCTTTGGTTTGTTTTGCATTGGGCCATTTGATCTCTATTTCTTCGATACCCGTTGCCTTACCCAGTCCGGCTTCTATCCTTAGCGGCTTTGAACCAAAACTTCCACCGGTACAAACAGTATGATAAAAATTCTGAAAGCTTCCATCCGGCATCTTTACTTTTATCCTTACCCTTGCGCCGATTGCGGCCCTGTTAGATGTAACACCTTCTAACTTTAATTTTATCCAATGGTTACCTGTGGTGGAAGTATTTTCGAAAAGTACATTCCTGAAATGATCCCCTTCAAATGCGCCACCCAGCACTTCATAGATATCTTGGTCACCATCATTATCAATATCAGCAAATACTACCCCATGTCCCTTTTGAATGTGCCCGGTATTAGTAGCATAAGTAATGTCCTCAAATTTTTTGCCACCCAGGTTATGGTATAATTTATTAGGGACAATGCTTGTAAAGGGAGGTGCACCAGTGCCAAGGTAAAAATCGAGCCAACCATCATTATCAATATCACCAAAATTACAACCCATGGTAAAGCTCACATGATCAAGGCCATATTCTTTAGTAACATCGGTAAATGTGTTATTACCATTGTTGTGGTAGAGGCGTGGCGTTTCTGATAGCGGCGGCAATCCCAGCATATCACGGGCCGCATCTTCAGCTGCCAGCGTGTAAAAGCCGCTGCTATTGCCATACCCCGAAACAAAAAGATCAGGAAAACCATCATTATCGAAATCAAAGAACCAGCAGGGAAAACTATAGATGGGTTCTTCAACACCTGCAGACTTGCTAATATCTTCAAATATTCTCTCGCCAGGTAAAGCGCCGGGTTTATTGAGAAATAATTTATTGGGTTTACCTATAATAGAAATATACAGATCCGGATAACCATCATTATTGATATCGCCCCATACACATCCTTTCACAAAAGCATTGATATTTAAACCATATTGTGGCGCTACATCTCTGAACTTCCCTTTTTCATTGATGAATAACTGGCAGGGTTGATTTTCGTGTGCTACAAAAACGTCTAGCCATCCGTCATTATTAAAATCTCCCCAGGCTGCAGTTTGTGTTGATCCGGGAGAATATAATCCGCTCTCTATTGTAACATCTTCAAAACTATTGTCGCCTTTATTTTTTAATAAAGAGAAAGGCCATTTGGAATCTTTCCCCCACCAGCCACCCCTTAGTACCATGATGTCGGCAAAACCATCATTATTATAATCGGTGTGAATAAGGTTTAGTCCGCCTGTTATGCCCACCAGTCCAGAAGAAACCGTTTCCGTTTTAAATGTACCATCCTTCATCTGGTGCATATACCTTATCTGGTCATTCATGCCCGAAGAAGATGCCATGATATCCAATAAACCATCATTGTCAAGATCTTCGACTACACAGCCTCCCGCCAAACCGTTCATATCAACTCCTTTATTGGCGCCCACATCTTTTAATACGATATTGCTTGTGTTTTTTGAGAAGATGCCCGATTCTATTAACCATTGCTTTGGTACTTCGGCAGGCCATTTGCCTAATGTCATGTATGCAATGTTCAATAAGTACCTTGATTGCATGTCATCGGGAAATTTATTTAGTATCGTCTTGTATATTGCTACGGCTGAATCTGAGCCCGAAGTCAGTTTGTGAATGCCATTGCCTTGTATGGGAATAATGCAACTTTGCGGGTTATGATTAGCTGCACAATTTTCCAGTTCTCCTTTTCTCATGTAAGAGATCGCTAATTGATCAAAGAAGGGCTTGGTTTGTGCAGTAAGGCTTTCGCCTGTAATGTTCATTGCAGCCATTACCTGTTTCATCACAGCGATCGCTTCATCGGTATTTCCCGCATTTAATGATTCAACACAATACCGGAAGTACAGGTTTACTCTTTTATCAGGATCTTTTTCTGTTTGCAATCTTTTTTTTGCCAGGTCAGCACGCTGTGAATTCATCATGTAAAAATCATCTGCATTGGCAGCATTGGCAAGGCTGTCAAGTATCTTCACCATTCTTAAAGTGCCTTTTGATTGCTTTACGGTTGAAACAAGTTTAACACCCGTTGGTTCACAACAGCTTTTCATCTGTGCAGTTGTTGCAAAAGGGATACAGCCAAAAAATAAAAAAATAACGGAAGAAATGTATTTCATGCTATGATTGTAGAGGCTGTAAAGTTAAATTAAAAAAGTTAGTGGTTAATGGAAAGGAGCCGGCATTATTTGAACAGCCTTCCCACTAGCTTTGTTAAAGTTTTCCATTCTTAATTTCCTCCACCACACCCGGATCAAGCAATGTAGTAGTATCTCCCAGGTTAGCCGTTTCACCTTCGGCGATCTTTCTCAAAATTCTGCGCATGATCTTTCCGCTGCGTGTTTTTGGAAGACCGGTCACGAACTGGATCTTATCCGGTTTTGCAATGGCGCCAATTACCCTTGCAACGGTTTGTGCAATATCAGCTCTTCTTAAACTTTCATCTTCATGATGCCCGTTGTAGATAACATAAGCATAAATGCCTTGCCCTTTGATATCATGCGGATAGCCTACCACGGCGCTTTCCACAACACCTGTGTGCATGTTGATGGCATTCTCCACTTCGGCAGTACCAATGCGGTGGCCGCTTACATTCAGTACATCATCCACCCTGCCTGTGATGCGGTAATTGCCTGCTTCATCGCGTAAACAACCATCACCGGTAAAATATAAATTTTTATAAGTAGAAAAATAATTCAGCCTGCAGCGTTCATGGTCACCGTAAGTGGTACGCAATATGCCGGGCCATGGAAATTTAATGCAAAGATTACCGCTTACATTATTGCCTTCAATGATCGCCCCATTCTCATCTACCAGTACGGGTTGTACGCCGGGCAAGGGTAATGTTGCGTAAGTAGGTTTTGAAGGAGTTACGCCTGCCAGGTTAGAAATGAGTATGCCGCCCGTTTCTGTCTGCCACCAGGTATCCACCACCGGGCATTTTTTCTTCCCTACATTTTCATCATACCAATGCCAGGCCTCTTCATTAATGGGTTCGCCAACCGTACCCAGAATTTGTAATGATGACAGGTCCTTGCCGGCTAAAGGTGCAGTACCAAATCCCATTAAACTGCGTATAGCCGTTGGCGCTGTATATAATATGTTCACTTTGTGCTTATCAACAATATCCCAAAACCTTCCTGCATCAGGATAAGTAGGAACACCTTCAAACATCAATGAAGTGGCGCCTGCACTCAGGGGGCCGTATACAATATAACTATGGCCGGTTATCCAGCCAATGTCGGCCGTGCAAAAATGTATTTGCCCCTGCCGGTATTGAAATACATTCACAAAAGTATAATTAGCCCATACCATATAGCCTGCAACGCTATGCACAACACCTTTTGGTTTACCCGTAGAGCCCGATGTGTATAAGATGAACAATGGATCTTCTGCATCCATTTCTTCGGCAGGAAATGAAACCACACCATCTTTTTCAATTTGTGTTTCTGCGAATTCCATTTCATCTTCCCACCAAACATCTCTTCCTTTGATCATTGAAACAGGCGTTCTTGTTCTTGTATATACGATCACCCGCTTTACTGTTTTATTGCCGATCAATGCATCATCGATCACACTTTTTAAAGGGATGTCTTTTCCACCGCGGTACGCCCCGTCGCAGGTAACAATGAATTCGGCTTTTGCATCTTCCAACCGGTCTGCGATACTTTGTGCACTAAAGCCGCCAAAAATAACGCTGTGAACCGCACCGATCCTGGCACAGCCCAATATGGCATAAGCCAGTTCGGGTACCATGCCCATATAAATACAAACGCGATCCCCTTTTTTTACACCATTGTTTTTTAATACCTGTGCAAACTGGCAAACCCTTTTATGCAAACTGGCATAGGTAACAGTTCTTGTCCTTTCGTCGGGATTATTGGGTTCCCAGATGATGGCAGGCTGATCGGCCATTGTAGCTAAATGACGATCAATACAATTTTCAGTGATGTTTAACCTGGCACCGCTGAACCATTCTATTTTGGGTTCGGTAAAATTCCAATCCAACACCTTATCCCATTTTTTATGCCAGTAAAAATTTTCTGCAACGGCGGCCCAAAAACCTTCCGGGTCAACCACACTTTTTTTATAGGCCTCCTGGTATTGTTCCGAAGACCGGACCTGGTAAGAATAAGGCATAACTGATCGTTTTATACTATAAAAATATAAAATTGCGGGGAGAGGAAGAAGACTATCTTTTGGATCGAATCAGGATGATGTATTTAACTGAAACTACACCCGCATGACCTTCGAAAACCAGCGTGGGCCTCACTACTTAAATTGGGTATATATTTGTGAAACGGAATTTTTAATATACAGCATGAAAAAAATCAGTTTATTATTTTTATCTTTTATCTCTTTTTTCTCCCTAAAATGTTATTCGGATTCCATTCCTCCGTCACATATCTTTAACCTGTCAAACTGGAAATTGCAGATCCCGGGCCCGATCGAAATAAAGGCACTTAAGAATTATACATCATCATATTTTTACCTGAACAATGATTCCAGTATCTGCTTTGATCTCAATGCAGAAGAAAAAGGGCATACACAGCATTCAGAATTTGTACGGTCAGAGCTGCGCCATTTACCGGATTGGAGCATTGAAGAAACGCATCATCTTTCGGCAACAATTAAGATCAGCTGTAACCTGGATGAATACCAAGTTACAGTGGCTCAAATTCACGGGGTCACTTCTTTAAATGAAAATGCACCACCCTTATTAAGGATCGCGATGGTAAATGAAGACCTGTACGCTTTTTTGAAAACCGATTCGGCCGGGAATAATACTGAAAGGGCATTACTTAGATCCGGCGTTAAGAATGATTACTTTAAGCTTGATATAAAAAACCAAGACAGGATACTGAAAATTTACATAGATGGTAAGGAATGCCTGAATAAAAAACTGGACTATTGGAAATTTAATAACTATTATAAACTCGGGTGCTATCCACAGTTAAAAAAAGGCAATTTTAAAGTTTATATACGGTCGTTTGAAGCAGAGTAAGATATCGGTTAATGAAGATTCGAAAGGCCAGGAATTTTATGCCGACCCTTTTTGCTCTTTGGGTATATCATTGATGCTCTTTGCCGCACCCCAAATTACCGCGATG
Organism: Bacteroidota bacterium; assembly: GCA_025362055.1. GTDB lineage: Bacteria > Bacteroidota > Bacteroidia > Chitinophagales > Chitinophagaceae > Ferruginibacter. The sequence continues at coordinate 32,192 of JANYIM010000054.1, read as the reverse complement.
ATCAGGATAATATTCCCAGTACGGGTCAAATTACCCAGCGTATGAAGAAAAAAATCGATTGAAGAGGCTGTACCGTAAGAAGCCCTGTTGCCAAAATTATAATAGTCTTTTAGATCAATAAGGTGGATGTTAAAAATAAGATCCACAGCAAGAATACCAAGCCATGCAAAGAACAATGCCCTTAAGCCCCCGCCAAGACCCGGCATGAGATAATTTTCTGTAAACTTTCCCATTGCATTAAGTGCGCTGGTTTGTTTTGCTTTATCCATTTTCAGGAAAATAACGATCACCATCACCAATACAGTAAGGCCAATCTTAATAGCAATATGAATATCGGGAAATACCCAACTGGTAAGACCCATACCCAGGCCCAGAATATCGGGAGTAGCTTTAGCAGCCATAACATTATTTTTTAAATAGAATAAATGTTGATCCTTCCAAATCTGTAAAATACTGTGTAAAATATAAAACGCCGGCGACTTTTACAATAGTCAGATCAACGGTTGTTCATCGCTTTATATACCACTTCCATGATCTTTCCCCGAACATCCATGCTCAACAGTTTTTTATTATCACCCCCGGCAGGGTTAACACGGTTACTTAAAAAAACAAATACAAGATCATGTGCAGGATCGGCCCAGGCACAGGTACCCGTGAAGCCTGTATGGCCAAAAGTTAGCGACGATGCTGATAAACAAGGATAGGCTTCAGGCCGGGTAGCATTATCTTTTTCGGGCTTATCAAATCCATAACCCCTACGGCTATTCGCACTATGATAGGTAGTGAAAAGCTGTATGGTGGATGCATTCAAATATTTTTTTTCGTTAAATGTCCCACCATTCAGTAACATTTGCATGATGATGGCTATATCGTATGCATTACTGAATAAGCCCGCATGCCCTGCAACGCCGCCAAACATAGCTGCTCCGGGATCGTGTACATCACCACGTATTAATTGCAGTCTAAAATATTTTTCCTGCTCTGTTGGCGCAATGTGGTTGATCGGGTGATGTTCTTTTGGTTTAAACCCGGTCATGGTTAAGCCCAGTGGCTCATAAAATTCCTTCTTTACATATTCATCAAGCGATAAGCCACTAAGGGCCTCTACTATCTTACCTAAAAAAATAAAATCATTATCGCTGTATACATATTTGCCTGCGGCACCCAGTGGACTTTGCAATATGCGATGATAGATCGTATCTCTCCAATCGGTTCGCATAAAAAGATCCTGGGCTACCGGTATAGTAAACTGTTCATTTTGTTTGGCGGAATAATATTTAGGATATGGAATTCCATTGGGATCCACGGTTTCTTTATAAAAAGGAATGAATGCTGATAATCCGGCCTGGTGTAATAGAATATTTTCAATGCGCAGGTTCTCTTTATCTGTTCCTCTTACCCAAGGCAGGTAATCCCCTAACTTTTTTTCGAGACTTATTTTTCCCTCATCATATAATTTCATGATAGCGATCGTGGTGGCACAGATCTTGGTAACAGATGCCATATCATAGATCGACCCCGTATTTACAGGCTCGGCCCTGTCATAAGTAAAATGACCATAGGCTTTCTGGTAAGCGACCTTCCCGTTCTTTGCTACCAATACCACACAGCCTGGTGTAGCGCCCTTTGTGATCGCATCATTGGCAATGGAATCAATGGCAGAAAGTTTCACCGGGTCAAAGCCCAGTTCAATTGGTTCTGCCCGGGGCAAAAAAAAAGCGTTGCTCATGATACCGCTGCCGAATTTATGATCTGGACAAACGGTTACGGGTAAATGCCCTTTGAATGGAACTTTCCCCTGCAACAGGTCTATTGCAGTATTTTGTATGATGTCATCGTCTTCATAACAGGCTACCAGGTTTTTTGCATCGCACCAGTTCTTAATCGCATAAGGATTTCCAAAAATAAAAGTGATGGCATTGGTTTGTTGTTGCAGCCGGCTTACCAGTTCAGCAGCGGCTTTACTTATTCCAAAATTATTGGCGGGTACACGATTGTACCCATATACACCAATGATCACTTTTTTGTACCTGCCCTTGATAAAATTCAGGTTAGAAAATAAAACACCGGAATCCTGTTTGTAATTAAAATAAAACACATCGGCATTGTACTCATTGCACATGCGCCTGGCAAAGGCATTGTCTTGTGTTGCACCCACACTTACATATGCGATGTCATTATCAGTAAATCTTTCAGGAGCAGGTAGTGGAAAGAATACCGGGTCAGTACGTTTTAAAAGAGTTATTGCATTTTCGGCAATTACTTTTTTCATGTCATTCACTTTGCTGTTAAGGTCATTGGTAAGATTAACTGTATTGATGGGATGAAGCTGAGATAAACCATATTGATATTTTATCATCAATACTTTTTTGCAATGGGTTTCAATATCGGCCCAGCTTAATTTTTTATTTGCAATGGCGGCCTTTATTTTTTGAATGGCCTGTGGTACATCATCGGGAAGGCAAAGCATATCGTTTCCTGCGATCAATGATTGAACAGCAGCCTCACCATCAGGGAAGAATTTTTTTACACCTTGCATACCCAGTGCATCAGTAAAGGTTAATCCCTGGTAACCCAACTGGTCTCTCATTAAACCGGTCACATTTTTCTTTGAAAGAGAAGTTGCCCTGTTGGCCCCATTGTCAATTGCAGGAATATACAAGTGTGCGATCATTACACTGCCGATACCCGCTTTAAAGACTTCCCGGAAAGGATACAATTCCAGTGAATCTAATTGTGCGATCGATTTGCTGATCACCGGGAGGTCCAAATGCGAATCAACAGATACATCACCATGGCCGGGAAAATGTTTTGCGCATGCCAGCACGCCATTGTCCTGCAAACCTTTCATGTATTGTGTTCCATACAAAGCCACTTTGTATTTATCTTCTCCAAAACTTCTGTCATTTATAACAGGGTTGTCGGGATTATTATTAATATCAACCACGGGGGCAAAGTTTACGTAGATCCCTATACGCTTACACTGTTCTGCCACGATCTTTCCGTATTGATAAACAATTGCTGCATCATCAATGGCGCCCAGCATCATTTGTTTGGGCAGCGCAAGTACACTATCGGTCATGCGCATACCCACGCCCCATTCTGCATCAATGCAGGTCAACAAGGGTGTTTTAGCATTCGCCTGGAAGGAATTCAGCAAATTTGCCTGCTTAACAGGATTGCCCTGGAATACGCAGATACCACCAATATTGTATTGCTTTATTAACCCGGCCACCAGTTCATCATAAAAGGTGATGGCCTTTGTCTTTACATCAATAGAAGAAAGGCGCACGATCATCAATTGTGCTATCTGTTCATCGGGGCTAAGGGTCTTGAACACACTATCGGCCCAGGCAGCTGCGGTATACTGCTGGGCTAATGACCGGCCACTTATAAGAAAAACGATAATTACTAGAATCTTCCGCATGCTTTTGAAATAATTTTATAGTGGCAAGGATGTATTATTTTTGATGTTCTAAATTACAGGATTTTGCCCGATATCATTCAATTATTGCCTGATAACATCGCTAACCAGATCGCTGCGGGAGAGGTTATTCAACGCCCTGCCAGTGCGGTAAAAGAGTTAATGGAAAATGCCGTGGATGCAGGTGCTGATGAAATTAAACTGATCGTTAATGATGCGGGGAAAGCTCTGATACAGGTTATTGATAATGGACGGGGCATGAGTGAGACCGATGCCAGGATGGCATTTGAACGACACGCAACATCCAAGATATCCATCATTGAAGACCTGTTCCGCATAAAGACAATGGGCTTCCGTGGAGAAGCGCTTGCAAGTATTGCTGCCGTTGCGCAGGTGGAATTGAAGACAAGGAGACAGGAAGATGAAACAGGAGTTTACATAGAGATCGAGAATAGTATTGTAAAAAAACAGGAAGTCGTTGCTTCACCGGTTGGTACAAGCATTGCAATGAAAAATCTTTTTTTCAATGTTCCGGCGCGAAGGAATTTTTTAAAAAGTAATGCAGCCGAACTCCGGCATATCGTTGATGAGTTTACCCGTGTAGCCATGTCATTCCCCGATATTTTCTTTTCGTTTACGAGTAATGGACAGGAAGTTTTTCACCTGGAAAAAGGTACATTGAAACATCGTATCGTACAGATACTTGGAAATAATTATAATGCAAAACTGGTAAGTGTTCAGGAAAATACGGATTACATGAATATCTATGGTTTTGTGGGCAAACCCGAAACAGCAAAGAGGACGAGGGGTGACCAGTATTTTTTTGTGAATAACCGGTTCATTAAAAGCGCTTACCTGAACCATGCGGTGATGAATGCATTTAACGAGATGATCGCGAAAGACAGTTTCCCCATGTATGCTTTATTCATCGACCTTGACCCTGCTCAACTCGATATTAATGTGCATCCAACCAAACAGGAAATAAAATTTGAAGACGAGAAGATCGTATATGCTTTTGTACAAAGCGCTGTTAAACATTCGCTGGCACAGTTCAGTATAACACCTACGCTCGACTTTGACCTGGACATATCCATACAGCAAACAGATGCGGTGAGCAAACCTTTTACAGAAGAAAAAAGATCATCTGCCGCAGCCTCTTCTTTGTACAATACATTCACGCAAAAGAATCAGTCGCATTTTATTGAAAGTAAAAGCGAGTTAAAGCATTGGAAAGAGTTTTATGAACCCGGGAAAAAAATGGCTGATGCGAAGTACTCCAATAGTCAGCAAGATATTCACCCGGCCAACGATCAGCGACCAATGATCGGCGATGCATTTCAACTTCATAACACATACATCATTATTCAAAATCTGCGGGGGTATTTATTGGTTCATCAGCAAAATGCGCATGAACGTATCTTATACGAACGCTTTAATAAAGCCGTAGACGGTAAGCCCATTGCTACGCAACGAAGCTTATTTCCTGCTACTATGGAGCTGGCAGTAGCGGATACGGTACTATTGAATGAATTATTGCCCGACCTTAACCACCTCGGTTATTTGCTGGAACCTTTTGGCAACAACACTTTTGTGATACAGGGAACCCCTGCAGATGTGGATCAGGGCAATGAAAGAACGGCAATAGAAAAGATGCTGGAGCAGTACAAGCATTTTAGCATGGACCTCAAATTCAGCAAAAGGGAAAAACTATTGCGCTCACTTGCCTTGCAGCAATCTGTCAAGGCTGGAACATCTCTTGGCCAAAAGGAAATTAAGAATCTGCTGGATGAGTTATTTGATTGCGATATGCCCAATATTACACCCAATGGCAAACCTACTTATCTTGAATTTAAAAAAGATGAGTTGGATAAGTTATTTGGAAGATGATCGTTGCCCCGGTCGCTATCCGGATACTGAGGGTTGCCCAGCAGATGAGCGAATGATGTTGGCCCCAGTAAAATATTGTTGGTATAGTAAGCGGCCCTCCTGGGCCTTCTAAATTCCTGTTCAGACAAAGGCATAAAAAAACCTGCAACAACTTGTTGCAGGTTTTTAATTTCTAAACTCAATTATAATTTCTGAAACGCTGAATTACAATAATGATTACCATAGATCAACCGCACGGTATAGAATCCTGAAACAAGGCTTCCGATACCAAGCGTAACTACATTATTGCCCACGACACCTTGCTGATGTTTTTCGAGTACTAAAACATTTAAGTTGTTGTACACATAAACATTGATCATGTCGGGAGCGGTGAGTGCTACATTTATATGTACCTCTGTGCTTGCCGGGTTTGGATATGCGGTCAACTGGCACTGAGCAGGTACTTGTTCAATATGTATCACCGTGCAATATTCCTTGATACAACCACCCAATGTAACAGCTCTTAAACATACATTGTAATAGCCGGTATCATTAAATACATACACAGGATTGTTTGTGTGCAGTATTACCTGGTTAGGAGGTGTTGCAGCAGGAAGCTTTGTGATCGTCCATGTTTCATCCAGTATTGGGAAATTGGCATTCGCATAGAAGTACACTTTGTTCGGTATGAACGGATCTCTCTGGTAAGTATATGATACGTGAATACTATCGCAATTGATCTGTGACGTTACCACTACTGTTTTACAAGTTGTAGAAACACAGGTATTGCTACTCCATACAGTAAGGCATGCAGTATAAGTGCCGGACTGTGCATAATGATGTGTGGCGATCATGGTACTGCTACCGGTTCCATCTCCGAATGACCAGGTGTATTGAACCGAACTGCTTTGATAAGCTGGAGTGAATGTAAAGGTTTGGCTATTGGTCGACGCTGCCACCACGGTAAAATTACTTTGATTGTTACATGGCGGTGGTGGTAAGGTAACCGTAATAGAATCGCATTTGTAACGTACGCAATTAGGCGCTATTTCCACACGAAGACAAACATAATACCTGCCTGCATTCGCATATTCATGAATTGCATTCCATGATGTGGCTGTTGTTCCGTCACCAAATGTCCAGATAGCCGTTCCCGTTGCAGTTGGTAAGATCGTAGTGTTTGTAAAGTATATTTTCTTGGTGTTCACTGAATCAGGATGTGATGTCCAGCTTGCCTGGAAAGTACAGCTTGATTGCACAACAACTGTCTTACATATTTCACTCACACAATTTGTTACTGTTCCGTTAGTACCTCTTTTTTGCATTCTCAGGCAAACGTTATAAGTGCCTGGCTGAGCATAAGTATGATCCGGGCTATACTGGTTGGAAGAAGTTCCGTCACCGAATGTCCAGCGTACTGAATCGGTAGAATTAGCTGCCGAAGAAGTATTGGTGAAATGTATATTTTGTGCATTGGTTGTAGCTGCCAACCATGAAAAATTGGCTACCAGTGTACAAGGTGCCTGCACAACAACTGTTTTGCAGATATACCTTATGCATGGAGTGGTACCCGGAGGGTTATCATTTTTCTTAACGATCAGGCAAACATTATAAGTTCCTGAATTGGCATAAGTATGTGTTGGATTAACATCCATAGATGTACCCCCGTCACCAAATGTCCACTTAATAGAATCTGTTGGTGATAATGGAGTGCTCAGGTTATGGAACTCTATCATCAACGGATTAGTTGCAGTTGCAGTCCAGCTAAAGTCTACAACCAGGTTACAAGGATTTGCTACTACAACTGTTTTACAGATGTACCTTATACATGGAGCAGCATTACTGTTATTCTTCTTTACTATCAGACAAACATTATAAGAGCCTCCGGTAGTATAAGTATGAGTTGGATTCACATCATGTGATGAGGTTCCGTCACCAAATGTCCAGGTGATAGAATCTGTTGAAGCCAAAGGCGTACTTAAATTATGGAAGGCTACTACCAACGGATTGCTTGCAGTTGCAGTCCAGCTAAAGTCCACAACCAGGTTACAAGGCGTTGTTACTCCTACTGTTTTACAGATATACCTGATACATGGAGCAGTAGTGCCGGCATTGTTTTTCTTTACAGTTAAACAAACATTATAAGAACCTCCGGTAGTATAAGTATGAGTTGGACTGACATCATGTGATGAAGTTCCGTCACCAAATGTCCAGGTGATCGAATCAGTTGGAGCCAAGGGCGTACTTAAATTCTGGAATGCTACCACCAATGGATTGGTTGGGCTTGAACTCCAGCTAAAGTCCACTACAAGCGTACAAGGAGATGTTACTGTAAATGTTTTACAGGTATATCTTATGCAAGGTGGGGCTCCCGCAACAGTACTCATTTTCTTTACAGTTAAACAAACGGTATAGGAACCTGCATTGGCGTAAGTATGTGTAGGGTTCGCCGCAGTTGATGAAGTTCCGTCACCGAAAGTCCATATTGTAGAATCTGCAGGCGATAAAGGCGTACTTAAATTATGAAACTCGTAAGTATAAGGATTGGTGGTAGAAACTGTCCAGTTAAAATCAACCACAAGGGTACATGGCGCAACTGAGGTAATGCTCTTGCATATATATTTTATACAAGGGGAGGCGGTTGCACTCACATTTTTCTTAACGATAAGACAAACATTATATGTGCCGTAATTGGCGTAAGTATGTGTTGGATTTACATCGTGCGATTGGGTGTTATCACCAAATGTCCATGTAATGGAATCTGTTGACGATAATGGCACACTTAGATTTTGAAATGCATAGGTTAAAGGGTTACCCGCAGCAACCGTCCAGCTAAAGTCAACCACAAGGTTACATTCTTGTATCACAATCTGGAGTGTGAATGATTGTGTACAGATGACGGTTCCATTAGTGCCCACTCTCACAATTGTGTGAACAACTGCATAACCACCCACCGCAAAGGTATGGGTTGGTGAAACAGCGTGACTAACCGGGCTGCCATCACCAAAGGTCCAGGTGTGTTGCACCATGGGCGAATCAGTTGTAACCGGGTTAAACTTAACCATTGTGTTTGTTACGAACTGGGCTGTAAAATTAGCATTACAGGAAGTTGTCTGTGCCGTTGCCTTAAAAGTGAAGGCGGCAATTGCAAGCCATAAAAGCGTAAAGAATTTTTTCATAAAAAAGGTTTTTGGTTTGGGTAATAGGATCTTTTTTGTTTAGGATATTGAGATATTATAGAGATACGGTGAATGTTGGTTCTGTTGCCTGAGTTGTAAAAATTTTAATATTTTTTCCTTATTTCTTCTAAAAATCGCTCTGTTGCCCTCCTGATGGGGCTTGCCCCGGTTTGATAATGGTTTGCTAAGATAGAAAAAATCAGCAATTTTCCGCTATTTGTGGTCAAAAAACCGCTCAGGGCACAGTTATTACTAAGTGTGCCCGTCTTGGCATAGATAAAACCACTGTCTTTAAGGTAGTAGGAATTTAGGGTTCCCTGGCCGCCCGTGGGTAAAATATGCTGTAAACGGCCCCAGCCAAATTCAGTTTTCAGCTTATTTAGGATATATATGAACGACAAAGGCGTAAATAAATTGTACCGACTTAACCCGCTGCCATCCACCCATTTAGGCTTTTGGGGGACATCTTTGAGCGCAGTCTTTAATAATGTATCAATAATAGCCTCATCACTCATATAACCCAGCCGCTCATTGCTTACCATTAATAGGGTTTGTTCGGCAAAGAAATTATCGCTGCGGTGCATCATGGGGGTAAAGAGGGAATCGGTGGGTTGGGAGTGGATGGTCTTATACATTTTGTTTTGGAGACCAGATGTTGCTTGCTGCACCTTATATCCTAATGTATCAGAAAGTAATGCAGCGATTATATTAGTAGTGAATTTATCAACATTGTAGGATTCTGTTGTTCGAAAAGGGATGGTAATCTGCTTTTTTGTTACCTGGCTACCCTGAATATAAAAAGTATTCCCTGATCGATTTCGCCCAATGCTAAAACTATTTGTATCTTCTTTATTCCACCAGCTATAATCATTAAAAAATGCGGGAGTTATTTTTAAATTTCTTGAATTATCCAATGAAAAGTTAACCACATTACCATAAATAGGAAAAAAACTTCTTTCCGCCATATAATCCTGGTCATAATCGTCCCAACTCCATCCTTCTCCCAACTGTTTTAAAGCACCAATGTTTTTATAATCCTCGTTTTCGATGAAATGAACACTATTTCCTTTCTTTGATCTTGCATAATCGAATACTGGTTGAAATTTAAAATCAGGATGTAAAAATGTCGGGTCGCCGGTACCATAAATACTTATGCCGTCCCATCTTTCCTCCACCCTTGCTCCCACCAAACTGTCTCCCAAATACTTCATCCCCGCATACAACGTAAATAATTTTGTATTGCTGGCCGGTGTAAAATATTTTGTTGCATTATAATTATACCAGTATTTACCGGTAGCTGGTTCATAGATGCTAATACCAATGAAACCCTTGCTGACAGACGAATCTGTGATAAGTGTATTTGCCTGCCTGGCAATTTGTTTGGATACGGAGCAGGAGGATAGAATAATTAATAATGAGTAATTACAAATTAATAATTCCTTTGGCCAGATGTTTCTTTTGAATATCAATGACTTTTATGAGTTGAAAAAATTACTCATTTTTATTTCTTAATTAAATATTGCGTTCCTGCGCCCTCAACCATCGCTCCGGGATCTCATTTTGACTTGCGGTCACATAATCATTATAACTACAGGCAATGAATTTTTTATTGGGTAATTGTATCCACCAGCGGCCGGTCTTTTTACTTTGCAGAAAAACGGTTTCTACTTCTGTAAAAGTAGAATGGTATTCATTGAAACTATTCCGGTCATCAATAGGCGCTTCCTGCTTACTCCTGCTTTTACCATCAATAAAATACCAGAGCATTTGTGCAACCTGCCGGGCACTAAGGTCATTCACATCCAGTTGCGGCAGGTAGCCATAGATACCAAAACTGTTGATATTGGTGCTCATCCCGGCATACCGGGCAAGCATACACGCTTCTTCGCCACTGAAGCCATTAGGACTTAACTGGCTGGCTGGCGAATCGCTGTACTTAATGGCACTGATATCAAAACTCAATAAATGCGTATTGCGCAATACCGGCTCCATCTCCTCCATATTTTCTTTTGCCACACCAACGCGGTGGCAGTCGAAACGGAGTTTGTCCATGGTTTCAAGCATGCGCGGGTGCACATAATAACTCTGAAAACCGATATGATTATAGTGCCTTACTAGGTTGGGTTCGCTGGTAAGCATTTCCATCAAAAAATTTTCACTTCGTACCGGGCTCTCCCCCCTCAGGTCTATCATGGCATCAATGCCTGTAGCTTCCACAACCCGTTGTAATTCTTTATAAGCGTAGTACTGTGCCAGCGTAATATCATGAGATCCACCCAGCAACACCACCGTCTTATTCATCCTTAGTAATTCAGCCAAAACGGTTTTTACGGCAGCATAACTATCTGCCAGGCTGGCACCGGTTTTGATGTTGCCAATATCAGCGATATTTATGTCCTTGTGCCAATAGTGTAACTGGTATAATTGTTTGCGGATACAATCAGGGGCACTGCCCAGCACATCTGCAATACGATTACCCCGGGTTTCGGCAATCCCAACCAAAACAATATCCACGGTTGTAATATCGGGCAATTCGGTTTCATATATTGCCATGTTTTTAGCTAACTGGCCATCATTATAACCATTATCACCGTTTAATTCGGCAACAACAACGGGCTCCAGGAAATCATGCAGGTCGTACATTCAAATTTTTGGGACAAACCTAATTTAATAATTTCAGATTGTGGATGTACCGCTACAAAAATTCCGGTATGCCTTATGCTTTTTCGAAACGGTAAAATCTTAACTTCGTTGCACAATCAATGATAATATGAATAATAAAGAAGAGATACTCAGTGATGTGGTCATAAAATTTGCGGGAGATAGTGGTGATGGAATGCAATTAACAGGCAGCCAGTTTACCAATAATACAGCCATGCTGGGGATTGACCTGGCAACCTTCCCGGATTTCCCCGCGGAGATAAGGGCCCCGATAGGCACGCTTCCGGGGGTTAGTGGTTACCAGCTCCGTTTTTCGTCCGACAGGATATTTACTCCCGGCGATGCCTGCGATGTGCTGGTGGCAATGAATGCAGCCGCATTGAAAACAAACTTAAAAGGCCTCAAACCCGGGGGTAAGATCATTGCCAACGTGGATGGATTTGATGCAAAAAACCTTCGTCTGGCCAATTATCCCGAAGGCGTTAATCCATTGGAAGACGACAGCCTTGGTAACTATGATGTGATAAAAATAGATGTTACCAAAATGACCCGGGAAGCATTGAAGGATATCACCATGGGTGTTAAAGAAAAGGATCGGGCAAAGAATATGTTCGTGCTGGGCTTCCTCTATTGGATGTACAACCGCGAAATGGAAGCAACGATCAATTTTATAAAAGACAAATTTGGAAAGAAACCGGAGATATTTGAGAGCAACGTGAAAGCATTACAGGCGGGTTATAATTTTGGCGATACTACAGAAACCTTTACTACAAGATTTAAAGTAGAAAAGGCAAAAATGGAACCGGGTGCTTACCGTTCCATCATGGGTAACCAGGCCTTGTCATATGGATTGATCGCGGCTTCACAAAAAAGTGGCTTGCCCATATTCCTGGGAAGTTATCCTATTACTCCTGCCAGCGATATTTTACACGACCTCAGTAAATACAAGGCTTTCGGGGTCAAAACTTTCCAGGCAGAAGATGAGATCGCAGCCATTACTTCGGCTATTGGTGCCAGTTATGGCGGAAGCCTGGGGATAACCACCAGCAGCGGCCCCGGCATTGCTTTAAAAGGCGAGGCCATGGGACTGGCGGTAATGCTGGAGATCCCTTTGTTGATCATTAACATACAACGTGGAGGACCTTCAACAGGATTGCCCACCAAGACAGAACAAAGTGACCTGATGCAGGCATACTATGGAAGGAATGGCGAGTGCCCGATGCCGATAGTTTCTGCATCTACACCCAGTGATTGTTTCAGTGCTGTGTATGAAGCCATACGCATTGCAGTACAACATATGACACCAGTACTTTTTCTAAGTGATGGATACATTGCCAATGGTGCAGAACCCTGGAAATTTCCCGTTGCTGCAGATCTACCCGAAATAAAAACGGAATTTGCTTCTCAAAATATTGCAACCGATATGGATGATAAGGGCAAGTTTCAACCATATAAAAGAGATGAGAAACTGGTTCGGCCATGGGCCATACCGGGAACACCAGGACTGGAGCACCGTGTAGGCGGACTTGAAAAGCAGGATGTGACCGGCAATATCAGTTATGAACCCGATAATCACCAGCATATGGTGAAAACAAGACAGGCTAAGGTTGATCTTATCGCTAATTATATTCCTGAACAAAAATTAGACAGCGGCCTGGAGAAAGGCAAAGTGCTGGTATTGGGGTGGGGAAGTACCTATGGAGCTATTAAAAGTGCCTGTGCCGATCTTCAAAAAGAAGGCCACGCGGTAGCGCATGCGCATTTACGTTATGTAAGGCCTTTCCCTAAAAACCTGGGAGATATATTGAAAAACTATGACCAGGTACTGGTACCCGAAATAAATAACGGCCAGTTGGTAAGAATTATCCGCGATGTTTATTTTGTAGATGCCAAAGGATATAATAAGATCATGGGAATACCCATTACAAAAGGCGAATTGGTAACAGAAATAAAGAAAATGTTATAAGAAGTAAGAGCGCTTAATGCCTTACGTTAGTAAAAGCCCTCCTGCTTATAGACAGGAGGGCTTTTAGATAATTTATCTTTTGAGATTACCGTTTTATAGCCTCTCTTCCAAAAGTGTAACCGATCTTAACATTAAAGGAAAAATAAGAATCTTTTTTGCTTGGATCTCCGCGTTGATCCCCCGGTTCGGTAATATGTGTAGGGTCTAATTCATATTGACGGTCATTCAAAAGCAAGGCATTGGTGAGTTTGCCCCCTGTAAAATAATTTTGGTATACTGATGGGTCAATATAAGTGGTACTTACATCATCAAGATAATCTGTATTCAGGATCCGGTAAACGAATTCGGCCCTTAGGTTAATTACAGAACTTAATTCATACCTTACTCCAATACCTACAGGAATACTGATTTGATTTAATTTATAAGGTTTCCGGTCGGAGTATTCTTTAAAGCCCTGCCCTTCTGTACTCAATGGCTGAAGGTCAACCCACTTGCCATTTGACTGGGCCTGGGGATTAAAATGAAAGAAGCCAACACCTGCCAATAAATAAGGAGAGAGCATGGGTGGCGTCCAGTCATCATTATCTTTAGGAATAAAAATAAATAAGGGGTGGATCTCTGCTGCAAGCATGAATTCGGAGATATTAGTTCTAAAACTCAGGTTGCGTTCATACCTTCCATAGGTGGTGCTTTTAACACTTTCCAATACCTTGTCATCTGCTTTCAACTGGCCAAAAGTGGCTTCTGCCCTTAATGATACGGCATATTTATAATTGGCAGAAATGTAAAAACTGCCGGCAAAATTTGTTTTTCCGAGATTCAGATCTTTAATGAATTTTTTACCAATGCCCTTTCTTCCACCTATGTCGGTAAGACAATTCATTGCACCAACTGATCCACCCAATTCAATTAATAAAGGGTTATCATAGTACCTACCATCATAAAAATAATATTGGGCAACTGCCTTATCTGCGAAGCCGGCCAACAGCACAATAATGCCCAAAACAAGTGTTAGTTTTTTCATGCGAAAAAAGTCCTTTAGTAAAAAATGATCGGTTGGGCTTTGAAAGGATAGAGATTGAAGTACAAATAAAACGATTATTCCTCAATTATATTTCAACTTTCACATTTTTGTTGACAAATTTACATATTGCACGTAGTCCACATTCGTTACAATGTGGATTACGTGCAGTACAAACATATCTTCCATGCAATATCAACCAGTGGTGTGCTTTATGAATGTATTGCTCCGGCAGTTCCCGGATCAGTTGTTTTTCGGCAGCAAGGGGCGTTTTGGCATTTGTTATTAATCCTATCCTTGTGCTTACCCGGAACACGTGTGTATCAACTGCCATATTGGGCTGTTCATCAATCACGGATGTAATAACATTAGCCGTTTTTCTTCCAACACCAGGCAGTTGTACCAGCTCATCCACGGTCATTGGCACCTTTCCATCAAAGCTTTCCATCAACATCGTTGCCATCCCAATTAAGTGTTTGGTCTTGTTATTAGGATAGGAGATACTTTTAATAAGTGCAAAAAGATCATCAAAAGAAGCATTGCTTAAAGACAGCGCATCGGGGTATTTTTTGAAAAGGGCAGGAGTCGTCAGGTTCACTCGCTTGTCGGTACATTGGGCAGATAATATGACCGATACCAACAATTGAAAAGGGCCATCATATAATAACGCTGTTTCCGCATCGGGACTATGTTGTAAAAAATAGTCAATTAAAAACCGGTACCGCTCTTTTTTGGTCATAAAAAAATCTCGCCTTAGGCGAGATAAAATTACGTTAATTGAACAAATGAATTAAGCCTGTGGCGTAAGTTCACCAACTGCTTTTTCAGCATAGTTTAGTATTGTATCAATTGTTTGCTGGCTGGGTGACATTTTAAGTGCTTCCAGCCTTTTTTGGGCCGAGGTTATCACTTCAAATTTTTCACGGAGACTCCAGTCGTTTTCCAAAGCTGCCTTTATTTCGGCTGTTTGTTCAGGGGAAGTTTCGTTGTACAAATACAATAGTAAATCTTCCGGTGTAAAGTTGTGCATAGACAAGTTAAGTTGCTTGTTAAGAATTAAATATCCATTATCCGCGTATTAAACGGTGGTTAAGGAAGAATATTGTTTTTAAAGCAAATTAGTTGCTTTCTGGGGAGGGATCTACTATAAAAAGGTCTTCATTATCTTTTTTCATCATATATTTTTCCCGGGCATACTTTTCAATGGTCTGGGCATTTGTCTTCAAAAGGTATAGTTCTTTACGGGTATCTGTGATCTGCTGATCCAAATTCCGCTCGGTTCTTTGCAGATCCTTCAACTTGGCCCTCCTGTTAAGGTCAGAACCCACATCTTTTGGATCAAAGAAGAACATCCATATTATAAAGAACGCACTTGCCAGCAGGTATTTATTCTTCAGCCAGGATGGGAGCCTCCCCAAACCCCTCCGAAGAAGGGACTTTGAAGTGTATGTATTTTCAGCATTCTTTTCCATTAACAGGCTGTTCAAAGTCATTCCGCCAACCGGCGAAGAAGATTTAGCTACGGCTTCCAAATTTAATCTTTCCTTTTGGATATATCGCACTTTCAGCCAATATTTCTTCAATACGGATCAACTGGTTGTACTTAGCCATACGATCGGTTCTTGAGGCAGAGCCGGTCTTGATCTGTCCGCAGTTCAATGCCACTGCAAGGTCGGCAATAGTGGTATCTTCTGTCTCACCGCTTCTATGGCTCATAATGGTATTGTACCCGTTATTTTGTGCCATCGTTACTGCATTAATGGTTTCAGTGACGGTACCGATCTGGTTCACTTTTACAAGCAATGCATTTGCAATACCTTCATTAATGCCTTTTTCCAAACGGGTCACATTGGTAACAAAGAGGTCATCTCCTACCAACTGGCATTTTTTTCCAACGGCTTCGGTTAACATCTTCCATCCCTTCCAGTCATCTTCGGCCATACCGTCCTCAATAGAACAGATGGGATATTTTTTAACCCAGCTTTCCCAGTATTTTACCAATTGCTCACTGGTCATTTTTTTGCCATCACTTTTATGAAAGATGTATCTTTTTTCTTTGGCATTCCATAGTTCACTGTTGGCGGCATCCATAGCGATCATGATCTGGCTACCGGTTTTGTATCCTGCACTTTGTATAGCGGTCAATACGGTTTCAATGGCCTCCTCATTACTTTGAATGTTGGGGGCAAATCCACCTTCATCACCCACATTGGTGCTGAATCCTTTTTTCTTCAACACTGTTTTTAATGCATGAAAAATATCAACGCCCCATCGCAAACCTTCGCTGAAGGAAGAGGCGCCAACAGGCATCACCATAAATTCCTGGAAATCTATTTTATTATCGGCATGCGCCCCACCATTTAAGATATTCATCATGGGCATGGGTAAGATCTTTGCATTGGTACCACCGATATAACGGTATAAAGGAAGATTAGCTTCCAGTGCAGCGGCTTTTGCTACAGCCATACTAACGGCAAGCATTGCATTAGCGCCCAACTTACCTTTATTGGGCGTACCATCAAGGCTTATCATCATGGCATCAATGCCTGTTTGATCGGCCACATCCCAACCCAATAAATTTTCAGTAAGAATAGTGTTTACATGCTGAACTGCTTTCAACACACCTTTCCCGCCATATAATTTTTTATTGCCATCGCGTAACTCTACGGCTTCATGAACACCGGTGCTGGCACCACTTGGCACGGCAGCACGGCCTAAGTGCTCGTTCTCGGTCAATATATCAACTTCTACGGTTGGATTACCACGACTATCTAATATCTGGCGTGCATGGATGGAGGCGATGTAACTCATTTATTTTTTTATTTAATATTTTAAGATCAATTTGTCAAGCTCCTGAACACCTCTTCCAAACTACTGCTCTCACTCTGCAAAGAAACAATGTTCCAATTGTTCTGCAAACTCAATTCCAGTAATTGTTTTTTTACATTTTCGGGATTTGATGTTTCTAGCTTGTAGCCCGACAGGGTTTGCTGTTCTACATTAGAAATATCTTTTAAACTTCTTAACCTATCAGCTGAAATATTTTCTTTAAACCCAACTAACACATAATATTTCCCTTCCTTTCCTTTCTGCAAATTGCTCAGCATATCATCTGCCACAATTTTTCCTTTGTTGATGATGATCACCCTGTCGCACATGGCCTGTACTTCCTGTAAAATATGAGAAGAGAACAATACCGTTTTATCCTGCCCCAGTTTTTTTATCACTTCTCTTATCTCTACGATCTGGTTGGGATCAAGGCCACTGGTGGGTTCATCGAGGATCAATATTTCAGGGTCGTGTATCAGGGCTGCGGCTAAGCCTACCCGTTGTTTATATCCTTTACTAAGCTGCCCAATCTTTTTATTGGCTTCAATGGTGAGCCCTACTGTTTCAATGATCTTTTCGATCTTTTGTTTCGCATCCCCCAGGCTGTAAACATTTGCAACAAATTCCAGGTACTCCCTCACATACATGTCATGGTACAACGGATTTGATTCGGGTAAATAACCGATCTTCTTTTTTGTTTCATTATTATTTGTGTCAACTTTAATTCCGCTTACCTCCACATCACCACTACTGGCTTGCAGGTAGCCAGTAATGATCTTCATGGTAGTTGATTTGCCCGCTCCGTTTGGCCCAAGAAAACCAACAATCTCCGCCTTGCCTACATTAAATGAAATATCGTCGACTGCTTTTTGGGCTCCGTATATTTTAGTGAGATTGCTTACTGATATAGACATGTGCGATATTATGTTACAAAAGTAAAAACGCCAGGCTTAAAAACCTGACGTTACTTTTTAATGGTCTGTTATTTTTTATCCCCGCTATTACTATTGGGATTTTGATTTGGCCGCTGTTGATTATGATTGCGGTTTTGCGGAGGCCTTTGCTGCCGGTTCTGCTGGTTGGGCCTTTGCTGATTTTGCCCGCCTCTATTTTGCCCGCCACGGTTTTGCTGGTTGCCACCACTTTGCTGCCCCTGCCCACCTTTATTTTGCCTGTTGTCCTGCTGCCTTCCAGACTGCTGCTGGTTTCTTTCATTATCCCTTCTTTTCCTGCTTGTTTTTTCAAGGCTCTTCAAACTTATTTGTCCTACTACATCTACATAAACAGGTTCTATCTCTTTAGGTTTACCGGTTGTTACTTCTACCGGTTCCAACTCTTCGGGTTTGATCCCCTGCCTGTTCAGTTCCTTTATTTTTTTTACACGCTCTATAGTTAACGGGTACTGTTTATTACTGTCGGGCATGGTGTACCACATCAGGTTGCGGAAAATATCTTTCTTCACCAAAAAGGCACGGCTCTTTGCCACTTCAATCATATCGGCATCATCCGGGAAGAATTGCAATGCATCCATGTAGGTATCTAGTTCATAATTCAAACAACATTTCAGGCGGCCGCATTGTCCGCTTAACTTGGTTTGATTGATACTTAAACTCTGGTAACGGGCTGCATTGGTATTCACACTTTTAAAATCGGTGAGCCAGCTGCTGCAGCATAATTCGCGGCCACAACTGCCTATCCCACCTACCTTTCCGGCTTCCTGGCGCGCACCTATCTGACGCATTTCAACCTTTACCTTAAATTCCCCGGCATATAATTTTATGAGTTCCCTAAAGTCAACCCGGTCATCAGCAATATAAAAGAAAGTGGCTTTCCTGCCATCGGCCTGTATCTCTACCTCGGCCATTTTTAATTCCAGTTTCAGCTGGCGCGCCATGGCACGGCTGCGTATCAATACCTGTGCTTCTCTTGTCTTGGTCTCTTTCATTTTGGCCAGATCGGCTTCGCTGGCGCGGCGCAATACCTTTTTTATTTCCGGGCTCTTCTCATCAATCCTGTGTTTCCTCATTTGCAGGCGTACAAGCTCTCCTGTTATGTTTACCATGCCCACGTCAAAACCGCTCACCCCTTCAAGGGCAACCATATCACCTTTTTCAAAATATTGTAAAGTGGTATTCCTGAAAAAATCCTTGCGGCTGCCGTTGTTAAAGCTAACCTCTATGACGCGGCAATTACTTTCCGGATCACTGAAGGGCAGATTCGCCAACCAGTCGTGTACATTCATGCGGTTACAACCGCCGCTTGCGCAACTGCCATGACTTTGGCAACCACCCGGTGCCCCGTTCTTTGAAGTTCCACAACCTCCGCTTCCACATCCCATATGATGGTCAATTAAAAATTAATGAATAAAAATGGTGGGAACCCGGCGGGAGAATTACTATTACACCTCGGTGGCATCGCACTCTTGTACTGTATTTCTATATTCGGCAGGTAAAGTTCAATATTGGTTTGCCGTACAAGTGATTGACACATCCCGATAACTACCGGGACCGGTATTTGATTATATGCTGACTACAAAATAATCCTGCTTAGTAAAACCTTTGCCCCGGTTCAAACCCCTCAATTCACCAAAATTAATGATTTGTTGTTAATAATGTGATATAACCTGATGGAAAGGGCGTGAAAAAGCATTTTAGCGTTGGCATTACGCTCAATATAATAGCTGGCCCGGTCTAATTCGTTAATAATGGCTTCCTGTTGCCCAATGTCACAGAGCTTGTTAAGCCGAAGGGCAAAATCCTGTTCGTTGCCTGTTGCCCGTTGTCCGTTAGCCGGCTCAATCACCCTGAGGCGTATAGCCTGTTCAAGAAGGTGGATAAAATATTTGAGGAATTGTTTTTGCTTTTCCCGGCCAAGTTTGGCAGTTTCTTCGATCCATTTTACCTGGGCCAGGGGGCCGGTCTTAATGATGGCATTGAGCCATTCCCTTAATAATACCTGCCAATCATCTTCAGCATTTTGAGCCAGTTGCAGGGCTTCCCTGTAATTGCCTTCGCTGACTGCGGCGATCTGTTGTGCTTTTTCAATAGAAAGCCCGGCTTTTAATTCCAACGTGGCTTCTATTTCCAGATTGGTCAATGCCGGAATTTTTACCAATTGTAAACGGGATAAAATGGTGGGAAGGACAAGGTCTTCATTCTCTGCTACAAAAATGAACAAGGTATTGGATGGCGGTTCTTCTATCAGCTTCAGTAATTTATTGCCTTCTTTACCCAGGAATTCGGGCATCCACAGGATGAGGATCTTGTATTCGCTCTCAAAACTTTTTAAATTCAATTTGCGGATGATATCATTGCATTCGTTGGCAGTGATATTGCCCTGCTTATTTTCTGCATCAATGAACTGCAACCAGTCGTACACATTACCATAAGGGGTAGACGAAATGAACCCCCTCCATTCTTTTATAAAATCGGCACTAACAGGTTTTTCCCCTGGCTTTTTGGTAATTACAGGATAAGTGAAATGAATATCGGGATGAATGAGCTGACCGGCTTTGATACAGGCAGGGCAGGTGCCGCAGGAGTCGTTGGCCATTGGCCGTTGCCCGTTACTCGTTGGCGGTTGAGGTTCTCCAAACAAAGAGGGCCCGGTTGCTACTTGTGCCTTGCTACTTGCGGCTTCTCTTCCATTCGCGTTTTCGCAAACAACATATTGTGCAAATGCCAATGCCAGCGATAAAGCGCCGTTTCCTTCTTTGCCTAAAAATAACAAAGCATGGCTCAGCCGGTTATGCTGTACCATTTGAACCAACTGTTCTTTGGTTTCTTTTTGGCCGATGATGGACTGGAATTGCATGGGTGCAAAGTAAAATAAAAAAGCATCCCGAATCATGGATT
This sequence comes from Bacteroidota bacterium, assembly GCA_025362055.1. Taxonomy (GTDB): domain Bacteria; phylum Bacteroidota; class Bacteroidia; order Chitinophagales; family Chitinophagaceae; genus Ferruginibacter. The sequence goes on along the minus strand of JANYIM010000054.1, from coordinate 11,392 downwards.
ACAGAATGCGCTGAAATATTTTTTACATCAAACCCTTAGCCTATAATTTGCTCGTGATCTCGTCGCTCATAGGTGTGATCTTGCTGGGGAAATAAGTGATTAAATTTCCATTTTCATCCAATAAGAACTTTCCAAAATTCCATTTGATATCTGCGTCCATTACGCCATTCTCACTTTTATTGGTAAGCCATTGATAGATGGCTGCCATATCGTCTCCTTTAACAGAAACTTTTGCAGCCATGGGAAAACTAACACCATAATTCTTTTTGCAAAATTCTTTTATCTCACTATTGGTACCGGGTTCCTGTGCACCGAAATTATTAGCGGGAAAACCAACGATCACTAATTTTTCTTTATAGGTTTCATATAATTTTTCCAGTCCTTCATATTGTGGCGTATAACCACACTGGCTTGCAGTATTTACGATAAGTATCTTTTTCCCTTTAAAAGCAGCAAAGTCAATGGTACCGCCATCCAGGGCCGGGACTTTAAAATCATAAATGGATATTGGTTTAACCGTATTTTCTGGTAAGGCCGGCATAACAACTTTTGTGCTGGTTTGTGTTCCAACAGATAAAAATGCAGCAGTGATCGCTAATAACTTTATCATGAGTAATAATTTAGGATACTAAAGTTAACATAATTTCAGTAAGACCAGTATGTTAGACTGGATGAACGGTTATTGTTTCTCATAACAACCCAGGTCTGGCAAGCCGTTATTACGGTTATTGTTATCAAGGTCTTTCGGAAAGCCCGTTGGGGTGCCTTTGTCGATGCCTGGGGCCAATGAATTCTTTGTTATCCTGAAATTATAGATCTGTTTATATACATCAATGCTGTCGAAGGAAGGATCCTGGTTTTTAATATTCCCGCTGAGGGTGCTGTTGGTTGGATCGGCGGTTACGCGGTAAATATTTTTATCAAATAAAACAGCAAAAGGAGTAGCGCCCTGTTTGGTAACGGATACCTCATCATTTACAAAACCCCCATCTCCCCAAAAAATGCAGTTACGGAAAATTGCATTCAGATTGGCAGTAAGGAGGGTGCCGTTCTGCTGTGTAAAATTATTGACCGATAACACGGGTGTTTTATGCGAAACAAAATAATTTGAATAGCCGGCAACGGTGCAATGCGTAAGCGTGTAATCGCCACCGTATGTTAAGGCAATATTGGTTCCGCAATTACTCACAAGGCTGTTATCGGCCTGCAGGCTGGTATTTACGCAAAGTATCCCTGCATCATAAGCATTGTCAATGATACATTGGTGCAAGATCACCTTAGGGTTGGCATTTGATGAAGGCTTTTCTGCAACGAGAGCCTGGTAAGCATTTTTTATGATGGCGTATTTGAGCACATTGTTTTTGCTGGTGCCGCGAAAATAAAGCCCGGGCCAGCCTGCGGGAAGGTCCTTATAATCTGCATCCAGCCTGTCGCCTGCAAATACCACACTATCTGTCTTGGTTCCGTTAATGATCAATGTGCCATCAATAATAAAAGGCGCATCGGCATGAGAATAGATCCTGCAACCGGGCAGGATGGTTAAAGAAGCGGTGGTGTCAACCCTGATACTTCCCAGGATTACGTAGGGTAAGTTGTTGGCCCAGATTGTATTTCCGGTAATTACCCTGTTACGCAAAAAATTGGCATTTTGCCCGTAAGCCTGCAATTGCACAAAACGGTTATTGCCATTATAACTGATGAGTATACTGTCTGAAACAATAAAGGGAAGATTGATTGCATTGGGGTTGATGGTAACGGAAACAAAAACATAGATACTGTCATTGGCTGCAATTTCCAGGTCACTTACCTCAGTAGTAGCTGAACCATCTACATTCATTTTATAAGCCGATCCTACACCCCCCATTAATTTTACTTTACTCAACTTTAGTTTCTGATCATTGGCATTGATGATCTTAAATGATTTTGTTATAGAACCGGTTGTAGTGAAAACGGTATCGTATTTTAAAGAATCTGCAGTAATGTTCAATCTGGCATCGGCACTTGTGATGAAAGAATCTTTTTTACAGGAACTGTATAACAGGCAACAGGCAAGAGGCAATAAGCAATAAAGGAATGCGTATTTCTTCATAGTTCAAATTTAATGGTATTTGGGCTTATTTAGAAGCATGTGCCAGTGTTGCAATACTCAGTTGTACATTTTCTGCCTGTATGATCACATTGCCACAAGCTTCCAGTGTGGCACCGGTGGTTACAACATCATCTACCAGCAATAGATGTTTACCCTTCAGGGATATTTTATTTTGTATAGCAAAACTTTCGCTTACATTTTCCCATCTTTCCGTTCTGTGTTTGCGTGTTTGTGTTTCTGTAGGATGCAGGCGAATGATATTGCCAGTAATAACCGGTATGTTCATTGTTTCAGCGATGCCCTGGCAAATGATCGCTGCCTGGTTATAGCCACGTTGACGCTCTTTATCAGCAAAAAGTGGCAAAGGAACCAGTGCATCAATGGTATTGAAGCGGCTACTCTTTAATAGGGAAAGCCCCATTAATTCTCCCAGGTAGGAACCGATACCGGTGTCGCCCTTGTATTTGAGCTGGTGGATCAGGTGCTGTATCAAAGACCCTTTTTCAAAATAAAACTCGCTGTGGGCGGCTATCAATGGTAATCTTCCCCAAAAATATTTTTCTACCGGGTTATTATTATAGGGTGCAAACCCGGTATGAGGCAGGTCGTTGATGCATTTAAGGCAGAGTAAATTATCTTTCTGTAACAGGTCGCTTCCGCAGCCCGTACATACATGCGGGTAGAATAAATGCAGCGTATCGCTGAATATGTTTTTTAAAAGAGACACGGTGTTAGGGTACGATTCGTGTACAAGTTAAAACAAATATTGATACAATTCCTCCACTTTTGCCAATGGTACTACTTCAATATTAAATTTTAATTTTCCCAATGACTTGGCATTGTATTTACTAAGTATGATCTTTTCAAAACCAAGTTTCTCGGCTTCTGCAATCCGCTGTTCGATCCTGTTCACTGCCCTTATCTCGCCGCTTAGTCCAACCTCTCCGGCAAAACAATAATGTTGGTTAATGGGTACATCTTCATAACTACTCAGCAATGCACTTACGATGGAAAGGTCGATAGAAGGGTCTTCTACTTTTAAACCACCGGCAATATTTATAAATACATCCTTAACCCCGAAATGAAAACCACCTCGTTTTTCCAGGACGGCTAATAATAATTGTAAACGGCGGAGGTCAAATCCACTGACCGTTCGTTGCGGTGTGCCATAGACGCTTTGTGTTACTAATGCCTGTCCTTCGATCAATAAGGGCCTTAGCCCTTCGATAGTAGCAGCGATAGCAATACCACTGAGTTGTTCTTCTTTTTGTGTGATCAGTAATTCGGATGGATTGTTTACCACCCGCATGCCTTCGCCCGTCATTTCATAAATACCCAATTCTGAATTTGAACCAAAACGATTTTTTAATGTCCTTAATATCCGGTAGGCATAATTCCTATCGCCTTCAAACTGGAGAACCGTATCCACCATATGTTCCAGGATCTTTGGCCCTGCTATATTGCCGTCTTTTGTGATATGGCCGATCAGGAAAACGGGTGTATTGGTTTCTTTGGCAAAGCGCTGTAGTTCAGCAGCACATTCCCTTATCTGGCTGATGCTGCCGGGCCCGCTTTCGACAAAGGGCGACTGCAAGGTTTGAATAGAATCCACAATGACCAATTGTGGCTTTAGTTTTTTTATTTCCTGAAAAATTGTTTGGGTGTTTGTTTCTGTAAGCAAATAAAAATTATCGGTTTTAATACCAACGCGGTCTGCTCTCATTTTTATTTGTTGCTCGCTTTCTTCACCACTTATATATAATGTAACCACCTCTTTTAACTGTAACCCGATCTGTAAGAACAATGTTGATTTACCGATACCAGGTTCGCCTGCTACCAAAACAATACTACCCAAAACAATTCCGCCACCTAATACACGATTTAATTCCGCATCGGTTGTTATGATCCTTTTTTCTTCAGCACTACTTACATCATTAATGGAAATGGTCTTTAATTTTCCGGCATTATTATAAGAAGCCCACTCATCTTTTTCTTTTTTATCGGTACCCTTTACGATCACCTCCTCTACAAAAGTGTTCCAATTATTGCAGTTAGGACATTTACCCGACCACTTAGCGCTTTCATAGCCGCAACTCTGGCAAAAAAATGCCGACCTTGTTTTACTCATACCGTAAATGTAAAATGTAAATAGAAGATGGAGAAATCAAATAAGTGCGAGAAGCCGCATTATAAAAACAGATCCACCGGCAATGCCCTGATATTTTTTCAGGACTTCTTAAAAAGTAAAAGGGTCAACATTTCTGTTGACCCTTTGTACTTACTAACCCATTAAATTCTATTGCTAAATTACAAATTGCCCCCACATAAAAAAATAAATTTTGGCCGATGTTAATAAGTTTTGCGGCAAAGTAACAGCCACGGGTATACCAGGTAAATATGATCTAAATTATTGATTATCATTAATATATAGCCTTGTTATAAATCGAGTTTTTGAATAGGCCCAGTAATAGAAAAAAAATATTTTCTCTAAAATATTTGGTTTATAAAATAAACTACTTTATGTTTGTTTAAAATTTATGAGAATGAAAAGGATATTGATGCTGGTACTAATTCTGGGCAGTTTGTCGGCAAAAAGCCAGGTTAGGGTTACCGGAAAAATTACCGATACAAAGAACAAGCCACTGGCAGGAGCAAGCATAAGTTTAAAGAATAGTTATGATGGGGCTACTACCGATTCTTCGGGGGCTTATTCTTTTCTTACCACCGAAAAAGGAGAGCAAACGATAGCGATCACCATCATTGGATACGCAACTGCGGAAGAAAAGATCATACTAAAAGGTACTCCACTTGTGTTGAATATTGCATTAAAGGAACTGATTACAGAATTAAAAGCTGTGGTGATATCTGCAGGTTCATTTGAAGCAAGTGATAAAAATAAAGGGGCAGTATTGAACCCAATCGATATTGTTACCACGCCAAGTGCCAACGGGGATGTAACGAGCGCTTTTAAAACATTGCCGGGTACGCAACAGGTTGGTGAAAGCGAGGGCCTGTTTGTACGGGGTGGTACTGCAACCGAGAGTAAGATATATATGGATGGGAACCTGGTAAATAATTTCTTCTACAGTAGTACACCGGGTATTGCAACAAGAGGGCGGTTCAATCCATTTTTATTTAAAGGAACTGTTTTCAGCACCGGCGGCTACTCGGCACTGTATGGCCAGGCACTTTCATCGGCACTCATATTAGAGAGCAAGGATCTTCCTGAAAAAACAGAAGCCGACCTGGCTATCTCTGTGATCGGCGCAGGCGGAGGGATACAGCACCTTTCAAAAAATAAAAGATCATCCTGGGGTGTATCTTATAACTACACTAATCTTTGGCTGGCATTTACCTTCATAAAATTCAAACAAGATTTTTATCAGGTACCCGTTTACCACCAGGGCGATGCCAATTTCAGGATCAAAACAAAGAATGGTGGCTTCATAAAATACTTTGGATATATCAGCGCTAATAAAACCGGGTTCCGGAATGGCGATATCGATTCCACTGTTTTAAAAGATGCTTTCGCTATTGAGAACCTGAACACTTACCAGAACATCAATTGGAAAGAAAGGATCGGTAACGGCTGGAAAATAAATACCGGCATCAGCTTCAGCACCAATAAGGATGATATCAGCAATGAATTACAGGATGGCAATAACCAGAAGCAACTGATCACTTCTTCTTCTTTATATGCCAGCAAGAATTTTATACTGAACAATAAAGCAAAATATGCACAGGCAAGATTTGTGCTGGAGAAAAAGCTGAAGGGGTTAAGCGCCATACGTTTTGGAAGCGATTATTTTTATAGCGACGAAAGATCAACTTATACTTTGTATGACGGCACAAAATTCACACAGGCCATCAGGGATAATTTATTTGCCGCTTTTGCAGAAGGAGATATTTATCTCACCAATAATCTTGCCGCTAAAATTGGCGGACGGCTTGAACATTCTGAGATCGTTAATAAATGGAATGCAGCACCCAGGCTTTCTGTGGCCTATAAATTTCCGGATAACAGCCAGGCTTCTTTTGCCTATGGCATTTTTTACCAGAACCCCGAAACAAAACTTTTACCTGCTATTGCCAGTCTCAATTATTCCAAAGCAACCCACTATATCCTGCAATACCAGAAAATAAGCAGTCTGCGCACGTTTAGGGTGGAAGCATTTTATAAACAATACGATGACTTGTATAAAACGGCAAGGAATAATATCGGCAGGGACCTGGCTGCTTATAACAATGGCTTTGGTTATGCAAGAGGGCTTGAATTTTTCTGGAGAGACAAGAAGACGATCAAGAATGTAGACTACTGGATATCCTATTCTTACCTGGATACCAAACGGGATTTTTTGAATTATCCAACAGCCATTGAGCCTTCTTTTGCAACCAATCATACTGCCGCCTTTGTATTCAAGCGTTTTGTATTGCCCTGGAAAACACAATTTAACCTGAGTTATAATTTTGCAACGGGAAGACCCTATTACCGCATTGCTTATGATACCCTACAAAAAAAATATTTTACCAGTGACGCCGGAAAGACCATTAATTATAACAGCATGAGTTTTAGTGTGAACTACTTACCCAATATTGGTAAGAAGAACCCCAGGACCTTTGCCGTGTGGGTGCTGGGTATTAATAATGTATTGGGACAGAATCAGGTCTTTACGTACAATTATTCAAATGACGGTAAAAGGAAAGAGGCAGTAACGTCACCGTCTAAACGATTTCTTTTTATCGGGTGCTTCCTGAGTTTTGGGATCGACCGGACACAGGATGCTATTAATAATAATTTATAAAGCCCCATCCCAACCCTTCACAGAAGGGAAGGAGCGCGAATTGGGCGTATTGAATTTTTAAGTTTTTTTATATAATAAAGGATTAATCATCGCTGATACCTTCCGGTTGCCTCTCTGAAAAAGAGGGGCTGGGGTGAGGCTAAAAACTTTACAATCATGTCACACTGTCAACCTGTTCCTGAAGGAAAAGACCCTGCCTTGTGGGAGATCGCACAAAAAAGGGCCAGTTTTAAATCGCATGTACTTTCCTATATTATCGTTAACCTTTTCTTATGGGGAGTCTGGTATTTTACCGGAAATGGAGATCATGAATTTGATGTGGAGAACTGGAGTGGGGATCGTTTTCCATGGCCTATCTGGACAACCCTGGGATGGGGTATCGGACTTGCGTTTCATTTTGCTGCAGCCTATGTATTCCCCAAAGCAAATGCAGTGGAAAGGGAATATGAAAAACTAAAAGACCAACAAAAAAAATAGATAACCAATTAAAAAATCAAAAAAATGAAAAAATTATTCCTCGTAACGCTTTTAACAGCTACCTCAATTGTATCTTTTTCTCAAAGCGATAAATATATTGCTGCGATGAAAAGCAATATTGCTGCTATCGATAGCAGTTTTCGTAATCCGGCTAATCTGTTGGGTTTGGCCAATAATTTTGAACGCATCGCTAATGCAGAAAAAAATCAATGGCTGGCTTATTATTATGCAGCTTACTGCCAGGTGAATTATGGTTTTATGGAACAGGATAAGACAAAAACAGACGGCATTGCAGATAAAGCAACAGTGTTGATCGCAAAAGCAGATTCTCTTGCACCCAAAAATTCTGAGATATCCTGCATTAAAAGCATGATCGCAAGTTGCCACATGATGGTAAATCCCATGCAACGTTATATGCAGTATGGCCAGGAAAGCACCACCAATATGGAAGATGCAATGGAACAGGATCCAACCAACCCAAGGCCTTATTTGCTGAAAGGCCAAAATTTAAAGTATACACCTGAGCAATTTGGCGGGGGCTGCAAAACAGCAACACCTGAGTTACAAACTGCGCTGAATAAATTTGCAACGTTTAAGGCTGCCAGCGACTTACATCCTGTGTGGGGCAAGCAGCGCGTAGAGCAATTAATGAATGAGTGCAAACAATAAAAACGGTAGGAGTATGGAACAGTAAGTGGCTGGAAGGATTTCCTAGCTGCCTTCCACACCCGCTACAAGCTTGTAACAATTAAACTCAATACTATGGAACAGGAAAGTTTTTCACCACAGGATAGCCTGAAGATCATACAATCGATGTTGGAAAAAACCAGGGAGGATTTTTCCAGGGATGATATTTATTTCCTTGTTTGGGGATGGATCACTTTTATCGCCTGCACCGGCCAATTCATTTTAAAGAACCTGGTGCACTACCCCAGGCATTACCAGGTTTGGTGGCTTATGATGGTTGGAATTGTATTTACTATTTATTTCAGCATAAAGGAAAGAAAAGAAAGCAGGGTGAAAACCTATATCAGTGAGAGTATGAAATTTTTATGGATCGGGATGGGTATAACGTATTTTGTATTGAGCATCATTTTATCAAAAACGGGATGGAGTAATACTATATTCCCATTTTATATTTTACTTTATGGGTTGGGCACATTTGTCTCAGGTTGCTTTTTACAGTTCCGCCCACTTGTAACAGGAGGTATTCTCGCCTGGGTCATTGCGGCAGTAGCTGCCTATTTAGACTATGATTACCAGATGCTGATGGGTGCATTGGCCATTCTTGTCAGTTATATCATCCCCGCATATATGTTGCGAAAAAAAACCAGGTCAGTAACCGTTTAATAATTTTTTTATGAACGAAAATGAAACACCACTCTCGGGTGACGAAAGCATGAAACTGATCAATGAAATGATCGGTAAGGCAAAGCAAAGTTATGTGTCTAAGGGCATTGCATCGATGGTATGGGGTGCGCTTATTGTAATATGCAGCCTGTTAACATGGGCACAGGTGCAATATAAGTTTAGCCTTGGCTTTGATATATGGCTGCTTGTTTTTTTTGCTGTAGTGCCACAGGTCTATTTTTCAATAAAAGAAAAAAAGCAGCGCACATTTGTCGGACATAATGAAACTATCATGGCTTACCTGTGGACCGCTTTCGGCATTTGTATCCTTATACTTACAATTTACGGCAATAAAGTTGGCGCCAACAGTAGTGCCAGCCTCTTTATGATGTTGTACGGCATTCCTACTTTTGTCACCGGAGGTGTTTTTAAATTTAAACCGATGATATGGGGAGGCCTCATTTGCTGGGGCCTTAGTGTTGGTTCCATGTTTACCCCTTTTACTACCGATATGTTATTCATGGCTGCCTGCGGTTTATTTGCGTGGTTACTGCCCGGGATCATTTGCTGGAACAATTATAAAAAGCAACAATCCTGCAATGTTTAAAGAACTGGATCCCATATTGCACTCACAGTTGAGGCTGGCCGTCATGAGCCTGCTCATCAGCGTAAAGGAAGCGGAGTTTACTTTTTTGAAAGAAAAGACAAACTCCACCGCCGGCAACCTAAGTGTGCAGATCAACAAACTGAAAGACGCAGGCTATATTGATGTAACTAAACAATTCAGTAACAATTATCCTCAAACTATTTGTAAGGTCACTAAAAAAGGGATTGAAGCTTTTGAGGCCTATGTGAAAGCGCTGCAGAGTTATATGAACCCGAATGGGCAATAGTTGACTGCGGTTATGTAGAATTTCATTGAACCTTTAAAACTTACAGACAATGAATGTAGAAATAATCCAAAAAGACCTCATATTAAACATTTACGGATTCTCCGGGATAGCCGCAAATAAAGACTATGCCGGAACTGCCTTTAAATTGATGGATAAAATGTGGCAGATAGTTAAATCGAACAACTTAAAAAATAAAGGGCTCAATACCTGGGTATATGAACAAGATCATAAAGTTTTTGCGGGAGTGGAACTCAACGATATTCCTGATCCTGGTATGGGGCTGGAACAAAATATTATCACTCTTACCAAATATGGATACTACAAACACATTGGCTCATATAGCCTGTTAAAACAAGCGGGACAAAATATGATAGATGAACTCCGCAGCAAAGGTTACAAGACCACTTTACCATATATTGAAATTTACGGGCACTGGACAGATGACGATACTAAATTGGAAACAGAGCTTTTGGTGAGCCTTGAACAGGAATCTTGTGTGATGGAGCAGGCATAGGGTGTTTAAAAATCATCATACTGACACTAACAAAATATAATCGCATGGAAAACCCGGAAAAAAACACGGAGTCATTTATTCAAACGGTTACGCGTACCATTATTACAACAACTATAATAGCGCTCATTTTATCTTTGTGTAAAATATTTCCATCTGCTGGGAAAACCGGTCTTGCAGTATTTGGCCCAATTTGGGCATTTGTATTTTGCATAGTCTTTGGTGGCCATTGGCTGGAATTGTTGTTTGTTAACCGTATAAAATTTGCCTTACCAAAAAACATTTTCATTTTATATTCTGTAAGGATTTGTTATTGGTTTTTAAGTTCCATCCCATTATTTGCTTTGGCGACCTGGGTTAATGATCTGCTTTCAAACAGGACAAGTCACCTGGGGCGCTGGTGGATATTTGGTTTTTTCTATATCGGCATTCAATTGGTAATGTATGCCATTATGCAACTGAGATCGAAAAAGAGTTTTTACAACGGGGTTTATTGATTCAGGAATTATTAAAAAAAGGGAACTTAATAATTTTAATGTGATCATCCTCCATCTCCTCAAGGAGAGGGCTGGGGTGAGGTAATAAATTTTAAACCTTTTCTTCCCTCATCCGTTTTACCTTTGCACATATTTTGATACATGCCATCAGTCATACAGGTTAATAACCTTTCCAAACATTTTAATGATATCACTGCGGTAAAGGACCTTTCCTTTACAGTTAATGAGGGCGATGTATATGGTTTTTTAGGGCAGAATGGTGCCGGAAAATCCACTACCATCCGGATGTTGCTTACCCTGGTGAAACCCAGCACCGGCAAGATCAATATTTTTGGCAAAGACCTTTCCGGCAATCGTACGGAGATCCTTAAACAGGTGGGCGCTGTTATTGAAAAGCCCGATCTGTATAAATACCTTTCTGCTTATGACAACCTTGCCATTTTTGCAAAGATGAGCGGTATTAAACCTGCAAAACCTTTTTTGTTAGAGCAGTTGCACCGGGTGGGCCTGGAAGAAAGGGCATTCAGCAAAGTAAAGACATTCAGCCAGGGGATGAAACAGCGTTTAGGTATTGCCGTTGCTTTAGTACATGACCCCAAACTGATCATCCTGGATGAACCCACAAACGGGCTGGATCCCCAGGGTATTGCCGACATGCGTAACCTTATTTTGAACTTAAGCAGGGAGCGGGGTAAAACAATACTGGTTTCATCGCACCTTCTGGGGGAAATAGAATTAGTGGCCAACCGGATGCTTTTCATTCACAAGGGGAA
>JANYIM010000038.1 GCA_025362055.1 Bacteroidota bacterium | reverse complement strand
ACCAATTTTAAATCCTTGTCGAATAGATAACATTCCGGTGTGCGGTTGGCACCAAATGCATCGGCAACTGCGTTGTTCTTATCTACCACATAGCTCCAGTCATAATTTTGTTGCTTTGCGTAAGCCTTCATTGCATCATAACTATCTTCGCCCGACCTTTGCGCTTCATTACTGTTCAGCACGATGAAACCAATGTTATTCTTTTTTGCATATTTACCTGCAGCAATAGTACGTTGCTGATTCTTTATCACATAAGGGCAGGTATTGCAACTGAACATCACCAAAACCCCATGTTCTTTTTTCACGTCTTTGATAGAGATATCATTTCCTGAAATGTCTTTTAATTTCAGGTCCGACATCGGCATTGAACTGCCAATGGGTAAGGGGTCGCCAAGGGTAAAAGCAAGGCTGGCAAATGCAAGTACTGCTGCAATGGGAAACAATATCTTTTTCATGTTGTTTTTTTTAAGATGGGAACTATAAGAATTATTTTACTAAAGTTACCAATTGCGGTCAACATAACAAGGACCGCCTATGTAATTTTTTGCGAAGCTGCTGTAGCTTTTTGTTCGGCATCCCGCTGTAGGGCAATAGATCTCAGGGATTTGATACTCACATTCAATTCAAAGCCAATGAGCAGTACCAGGGAATTGATATAGATGAGGGCCATCAATACAATGATAGTGCCAATGGAGCCATAGAGTGCATTGTACCTGCCAAAATTATTGACGAATGCAGAGAAACCCAGCGATGCCATGATACAAAGGAAAGTGGCCAGGATGCTTCCGGGTGAAACAAGTTTCCAGCGCTTTTGTACAGCCGGCGCATATTTATAGATGAAGGCGATCGAATAAAATACCAGCGCAATGATGAATACCCAGCGTAAATAAAAGATCACCTCCCGCCAGGACTGGTTTCTTACCCCAAACCATTTTAATACGGCGCTTTGTGTGATCAGCAATATCAAACATCCCAGTACAAGGCTGAATATAAGTGTTGTTAAGCGGATGGCGATCCAGCGGTTGTGTAACCCTTTTCTTTTTTTAAAGTCGATATAATTTTTGTTGAAGGAACGCATGATGCCCATCATGGCATTGGAAGCAAAAAACAGGGCCAGCAATAAACCAAATGATAATAAACTATACACCGGGGCTTTAAAAAAAGTTTTGTCGATAAAAATAATGATGGTTTTATTATACCCTTCGGCAGGGATCATATCTTTTATTAAGAGGGTGACCTGTTTTTGTATCTCTCCTTTCCTGAAAAACGGCAATTGTGGTATCAGCGTAAATAAAAATAAAAAAGATGGCGGGATGGCCATGATAAAATTATATGCGATCGCAGATGCTCTTTCGGTAAGGCCTACTGTTTTGATCTGCCCGTAAAAAAATTTAATTACATCATATAATGGCACGCCTTCAAAGCCAGGGAGATACCAGTGCATGCTTTTACGTAAGATAAAAGCAACCGGGGGGGCCGTAACGATTATGCGCTGAAGTTTGAACAAAAAAATTAAGCGTTAAGGGTTGAAAGTTAAGGGTTGAAAGTGATAACAGGGCCAAATCATAGCAATTATAACGCCGGCTACATAAACCTTCAACTATTTATTTAATATTTATGCTGTCTAAATAATGTTGGTAATTCCTGGCATTGATCATATGTTCCTGGTAAGAATCTGTAAAGTTTGATAAACCGGATCTGTCGGGCCTTGCCACAAAGAATAAATAATTGGTAGTTGGAGCATTCAGCACCGCATCGATGGTTTTTGAAGAGGGTGTACAGATTGGCCCCGGGGGCAGGCCTGTATTGGCATAAGTGCTGTAACGTGAAGCTGCAGCAGCGTGTATATGTGAATCCCGGATCCTTTTCAATCCAAAATTCCTTAATGCAAATTTTATGGTGGGGTCGGCTTCCAGTCTCTGCCCCGATTGAATACGGTTGATATACACACTGGCTATTTTTCCCTTGTCTTCCTCTTTATTGGTTTCTTCTTCCACAATACTTGCCATCGTGTACACCTGCTCGGGAGTCATGTTCAGGGCAGCCGCTTTTTTTGTTCTTTCGGCATTCCAGAATTTTTCCTTTTCTGCAAATAATT
>JANYIM010000034.1 GCA_025362055.1 Bacteroidota bacterium | reverse complement strand
AATTCATCGTTTATTCGTTTTGTAATATAATCACAGGCGGCTGTGTAGAAAAAAAACTATCCAATAAATGAAAAATCTGTACCTGTTACTATTGCTATCATCCATATGCATGGGATCAACCACCAGGGTTGCAGGGAACAGTGCATTTCTCCAGGATACTACTTCCGGTAAAAACAATTTTAAAACAATTTCTACTGTTTCTTCAATTATCAAAGCCAATGGCGATGCATGTTTGAATAATCACCATGCCGGGAATACCAAGCCGGTGTTGGGTATTGGTTGCGATCAGAATATATCCTATGTAAAAAGCATTTTATGAGAAAAATTTTATCATTGCTCATTGTATCTATGCTGCTTTCGGCAGGATACCTGCATGCACAAAAAGCTACTAAAAGTTTAGCGGTTAGTATCGGTAGGGGTAATTGCGGTTCTGGTAGTTCAACAACCGATTCGGTTTACTTTTTTGATTACCTGAGCCCTAACCTTACCAGGGCCGTATATCCTAATGCATACGTTCCTATGTTGAAAATAGGCCCGGCCTCCACTACCCAAAAATTTACAACCAGTTTATCGAGTATATCTTTTAATCCCAAAGACCAGAAACTATATTTTTTGTGGACTACCTATTCACCCACTACAAGAACTTATATCTGGAGGTGGAAACCAGATACCACTTTCGCTGCATCGGGCGGTACCGGTGTTTACCTGGATACGATTCGTTCGTTTCCTTATGATATGGCGGGTGTGGCATTTGATAATACAGGACTTGGTTGGACAATTGAATTTCCCACAGCACCTTGCAAACGGGCCTTCTTAAGGCCTATTGATTTTGCTGCCAATATATATAATACAGCAGATACACTTGATTTTACAACGAATGCGAATGGCCAGGGGGATACATTATTTAGTGTAGGAAGCGGTGATATTACCATGCTGCCGAACGGGCAGATGTATTACGACTACGATAATAAACTGTATTCGCCCGATTACCAGAGCTGGGGAGGGGCTACGCATCATATCAAATCGACATTCATAGATAGTACAAAGTTGCCAACCGGGGCCACGGCGCTGGTTGGGCTGGCCTATGCTGATGGCGACCTGATTTCGGCATATGATAATTCATGTACTTACCGGCGACTTGATCCCGTAACAGCCGATACCAATTATGTAAGTTATACCTATGCCTCCTCCAAAGGAGTAAAATCAGTGGATATGACCCAAATCAGCTCGGGGGTGGGGGCCGCAAAAAAATTAATTTCAGTAACGGCTACGGGTACGGCCAATCAATATGATGTGGTATATGATATATATGTAAAGAACTATGGAAGTATTCCGGTCACTAATATACAGGTAAAAGACAGTCTTGCGGCCATTAATACACTTGCAAATGTTTCCAACGTAACAGCAGCGTTTACCAGTAATCCAGCCGGTCTTACTATAAACGGAAGTTACAATGGAACAACCGTTGTAAATCTTTTAAATGCTGCGCAAACCCTGCCCAATTACCCGGCTACCAATAATAATTTTACCATACGGGTATCATGCCGCCTTTCAAATATAGTATCCGGTGTTGTTTATAATAACTCGGCCATTGCAACAGGTAATGGATGGAACAACTACGCACTAAGGGATTCTTCTACCAACGGTAGTAGTCCTGACCTGAATCAGAATGATAAACCGGATGATGTGGGCGAAGGGCAGCCTACACCATTTGTTATTGTACTTGTACCAACTACACCACCTTGTTCATCACTGAGCCAGGTATTATATACCAATGATTTTGGCACAGGTGTAGGATTATTCTCGTCTTTCCCGGCTGCGCCTTCAGTAGGTAGTCAATATACAGGTACAGCAACAGCTCCGGTAGGAGTTAATAAATATACAATAACGGATAGCGCCCAACGCGGTAACACAACCAACTGGATAAAAATGCGGGACCATACAGGCAATGCCAATGGAAGAATGTTATTGGTCAATGCAGATGCACCGGCAAACGTATTTTACCAGGATACCTTACCGGTAGCCTGCCCGGGACAGCAATATTCAATGTCGTTCTGGACATCTTTTATTGCCAACGCTACTTATCTAACGCAATGCTCCGGTTTAGGCGGTACAAAATATCCTAAATTCCTGATCAGGATGAGAGACCTTACAACGGGCCTTACCATTACTCAATTTACTACCGCCGATATTACCAGCACCTCGTGGCAGCAATTAGGAATGAAATGGGTAATGCCTGCTGGTTATACAAATATCATTATGGAATTGCTGAACCAGGGCCCCGGTGGCTGTGGCAATGATTTTGTAATAGACGATGTGCAGTATGGTATTTGTGACCCTGCACCAACAGTAAGTGTAACACCCCAATGCGTTGGAGGTTCCATTACATTTACTTCTGCTTTATCCGATCCCACAGTAATACCTGGTACAAAAGCATACCAATGGCAGGTTGCATCAATTCTTGCAGGCCCTTATTCTAATATCATAGGAGCTACTTCAGCTACTTATACTATTAATCCGATACTTGCATCTGATACCGGAAAATATTATCGTGTGATCGTAGCTGCATCAGGAAATATTCTTGTCGCAGCCTGTCAATATATTTCGCCGGGCGTATTATTCTCCGGTAAAACAGTTTCTGTTGCTGCAACATCGGCAACAAAAAGTAAAA
Source organism: Bacteroidota bacterium (assembly GCA_025362055.1). Classification (GTDB taxonomy): domain Bacteria; phylum Bacteroidota; class Bacteroidia; order Chitinophagales; family Chitinophagaceae; genus Ferruginibacter. The sequence continues at coordinate 4,777 of JANYIM010000034.1, read as the reverse complement.
ATAATATTTGTCCGGGCATATCTGTTAACCTTGGCGTTGTAGGAGGTAATTTAGGTACTAATGCGAGTTGGAAATGGTACACTGGAAGTTGTGGCGGTGCATTAGTTGGAACAGGTTCCTCCATAGCGGTAACGCCCGGTGCAACAACAATCTATTATGTACTGGCACAGGGAGATTGTAATACCACTACCTGTCAGACTGTAACCGTAACCGTAAACTGTAATATAGATAAGGATAAAGACGGGATCCCGGATTTTGTGGAAAGTAATATGGCAGTTGCTTTACAGGATGCGAATAGTAATGGTATCATTAATGCTTATGATCCTACTTACCCCGGATTTGTTGATAATAACAATGATTTCATCAATGATAATTTCCAGGCGGATGGTGATTCGGATAATGATGGTATACCCAATTATCTGGATACAGATTTTCCCGGCCGTGTAGATGCCAATGCAGATGGGGTGGATGATAGATTCGATACTGATAAAGATGGCATTATCAATATGCTTGATCTTGACAGTGACAATGATGGTATCCCCGATGTAGTGGAGGCAAATGGTGTAGATACTAATGGCGATGGAGTATTGGATAATTTTATTGATGCAGATGGCGACGGGCTCTCGGACAGGGTAGATACGAATACCGCCAGTGCATATAACTCGGGCCTTGGCCTTGGATTGCCAGACTTTGACGGAGATGGCGTACCCAATTATCTCGACCTCGATAGCGACAATGATGGTATACCAGATGTAGTTGAGGCAGGAGGTACGGATGCTAATAATGATGGAAAACTGGACGGTTTTGTGGATGTCAATCATGATGGCATGCACGATAATTATATTAATGCAAATGCTTTATTAAAAACAGGCCCGGATGCTAATCTGGATGGAATTGCAGATAGTTACCCCAATAAAAATATGGATGGCGATTTCAGGCCCAATCCTTATGACCTTGATAGTGACGGTGATGGTATCGTAGATGTGGTGGAAGCCGGATTGCCGGATGTTAATTTGAATGGTATCATTGATGGAACTATTGGAACGAATGGTTGGTCAACAACTGTTTCGGCCATGGGGTCATTGACTTTAAGAAATACAGACGGAGATGCCAGGCCAGATTATCTTGATATTGATTCGGATAATGATGGCATCACTGATAATATTGAAGGGCAAACTACTAATGGATATAAAATACCGCTCGCCGGAGATACAGATGGCGACGGCCTTGCAAATACATATGATAATGTAGTTGGTTATGGCGGTGGCGGAATCTTCCCGGTAGATACGGATGGTGACGGAACCCCGGATTACCGCGATCTTGATTCAGATGCCGATGGGCAAATAGACCGTATTGAAGGCAATGATTTTAATTTTAACAGGCTTCCTGATGATGATGTAACATTAACCGGACTAGACACTGATGGCGATGGCCTGGATAATAAATTTGATAATGATAATACAGGACCAAATCTTGTATCAGCTTATATGGGTACTAACGGAAGCTTTACCGGACCAACGCCAGCGGGTACACGCTCTGTTGTTCAGATGTCGTGGGTAGGTCAGGCCGACAGGGACTGGCGCTATGTTGGAAACGTGTTACCGGTAGATTTCCTTCAGTTTACGGGTGTGCTGCAGAGTAACCTGGTATTGCTGAACTGGTCGATCATTACACCGAAGGACATTGATCATTTTGAAGTTCAACGTAGTATCGATAACAGTACTTATACAATGACCGGTATAGTATCGCAGCAGGTAAAATTAAATGAGCAACAGAATTTTACCTTTACTGATGACATTACCGGCATCAATAATGAGATCATTTACTACAGGCTAAAAGTGGTGGGCAAGGCTGGCGATATCAAGTACAGTAATATCCTGGTAGTGCGCAGAACACAAACCAAAACACTGGTGAGTATGATGCCAAACCCTACAAGGAGTTATGTTGCAGTACGTTTCTTTGCAGAAAAAGAATCCACAGTAACATTGCGCCTGCTCGATAATATGGGTAAGACCGTACTGATTCAACAACAAAAAGCATTACGGGGAAATAATACGGTACAGCTAACCAATCTCTTCAAATACAGCAACGGAGTTTACTCCCTGCAGGTGATGATAAATGATGAAGTGGTTACGCAAAAGCTGGTACTGGCCAAGTAACACATTTTAATTACTATTCACCAAAAGCCCCTTCCGCGCCTGCGAAGGGGCTTTTTTACATTACTTTTGTTAAGATGTACACGCATAAAAAATCATTGGGGCAGCATTTTTTGAAAGATGAGCATGTTATTGATAAAATCATCGACGCTTTAAAGGAAGATGATTTTGGTAATTTACTAGAAGTAGGCCCCGGTGCCGGGGCACTTACAAAAAAACTACTTGCTATTGCTGGTGTTCACTTTAAAGCAGTGGAGCTGGATGAGGAAAAAGTCGATTACCTGCTGCAACATTATCCACAACTGGATGGCAACCTCATTCACCACAGTTTTTTAGACATTGAAAAACCATTTGAATCGCCTTTTACTGTGATCGGCAATTTCCCCTATAATATCTCTACACAGATACTGTTCAAAATTCTTGAATGGAAAGAAGCTGTGCCTTGTGTGATCGGTATGTTCCAGAAGGAAGTGGCACAGCGGGCCGCAGCAAAGGAGGGTAGTAAAGTATATGGTGTATTAAGCGCATTAGTACAGGCCTATTATGATGTGGAATACCTGTTTGACGTAAGCAATGAATGTTTTACCCCACCCCCAAAAGTACAGAGTGGTGTGATTCGCTTAAAAAGAAGAACAGCGCCATTAAAAGTTAAAAGTGAAAGGGCTTATTGGGTATTGGTTAAAACTGCGTTTAACCAGCGCCGTAAAACAATGCGCAACGCTGTAAAAAGTTTATTTACCGCGGAAATATTACAGGATGATATTTTTAACAAACGTGCCGAAGCATTGAGTATTGAAGATTTTGCAACGCTAACTTTTAAAATGTCATGACCAGGGCCTTTACATTGTACGTCTTGACTTTTACACTTTGCATTTTTGCACTTGCTTCCTGCTACACACCCAGGTATGTTTACAGTCCGGCTGCACATAATGTACCGGTTCTTTTAAAAAAAGGAGATTCTAAACTAGCATTCAACCTTTCAACAAATTTCTCTAAAAGAAATACGGCGGAGGGGGTTGTAAAAGATAACAGGAGCCGGGGGTTTGATCTGCAGGGCGCTTATGCCGTTACAAATAAATTTGCAGTGCAACTGAATTATTACAGGAGGACCGAAAAAAACAATGGCGATTTTAGCGTCAATAATTTAGACAGCAGCGTAATCAATTACAAACGTAGCCTTACAGAAATAGGCATTGGTTACTATCACTCAGTGATGCATAATAATCGCAGAATATTCCAGGTATTTGCAGGTATTGGTTTTGGAAAATTTGGATTTACAGATATCGGCAGGAACCAGAATAATGTATTTCACAATAATTTTCACCAGGCAAGTATTACCAAGTTATATGTGCAACCTGCTTTCACAGTAAGAAGCAAAAAAAATTTTGCAGCTTCCCTGTCATCAAGGTTCAGTGTTATTTATTTTCATAACGTACAAACTGATTATACAGCTACTGACCTGGATAATTATAAACTGGACAGTTTAAGTTACCGCCCCCGTTTGTTTTGGGAGCCTGCCGTGGTCAATACATTTGGCTTTAAAAAACTTCCGGGCTTGCAATTTGAGTTCCAGGCCGGCCTAAGCTTACTGGTAAGCCCGCTTTTCATTGATTACAGATCGTTCAATTTTTCGGCGGGCGTTTTGTTTGATGTTCCCAAATTGTTCAGGAAGAAATAAACAGGGTTGGCAGCTTGCCTGATTTGAGGCAATCTTTACTGCAAAAGAAAGTCGTATTTTTGTAAACAGGTTGCTTGTCAATAATTTACTGCAAAATGCCGCTTCATTTGATGTGGTACAAGAGAGTGACACAACCGAAGCTGAGAAAAGGTTTGTCGCCGGTAACAATATCAGCTTTCATATTCAACTATAGCTATGTCTTATAAGCCAAAAAATAAGGTGAGGATCGTTACTGCCGCCAGTTTATTTGACGGGCATGATGCTGCCATCAATGTAATGCGCCGTATCATGCAAAGTAAGGGTGCCGAGATCATTCATCTTGGGCATAACCGCAGTGTGCATGAAATTGTGGAAACTGCCATTGAAGAAGACGTGCAGGGCATCGCCATTACCAGTTACCAGGGAGGGCATGTGGAATTTTTTAAATACATGAAAGACCTGTTGGAAGAAAATGGCTGTGGACATATAAAAATTTTCGGCGGCGGCGGGGGAACCATCTTACCTAAAGAAATTGAAGAGTTGCATAATTATGGCATTACAAAGATATATAGTCCGGACGACGGAAGGCATATGGGTTTAGAAGGAATGATCGAAGACGTAATCAAAAATTGTGATATTCCTTTGAATGGTACCGGCGATTATAAAACAGCAATGAAACTCGGTGAAGTAAAAGATGTAAGAAAGATAGCAAGAGAGATCACCAATGCAGAGAACGGTATTAAGCCGGGAGTTGTGAGTCAGGAACCGGGAGTAAAGGTCATTCCGGTTTTAGGGATAACAGGAACCGGGGGTGCAGGAAAAAGCAGTGTAACGGATGAGATTGTACGAAGATTTTTGAATAATTTCTTGAATAAGACGATCGCAGTGATCTCTGTTGATCCCAGTAAGAAAAAGACCGGCGGTGCTTTGTTGGGCGACAGGATCAGGATGAATTCCATCTCTC
>JANYIM010000031.1 GCA_025362055.1 Bacteroidota bacterium | reverse complement strand
TTTAAATTCCATTGTCTTTCCAACGAACTGGTCGTAATCAGTAACAGGCTTCACGTCGATCTGAGAACCCGGTAAGAAAGTTTCCATACCAAATACATCAACGATCAGGCCGCCTTTTGTTTTACTGGTAACCAAACCTGTAACAATTTCACCGGTTTTGTGTACTTCCACGATTTTTTCCCAGGCTCTTGTTGTACGGGCGCTTTTACGGCTTAAATGCAAATTACCTTCCCTGTCTTCTTTTTCTACCACCATTACTTCAATTACGTCACCCACTTTAACACCACCGGGGATGTCGCGGAATTCGTTCAGGGAAATAAGGCCGTCACTTTTAAATCCAATGTTCACCACAGCATCCGTTTTGGTCAATGATTCAACAGTTGCCTGTATCATTTCACCATCGTTGATCTGTTTAAATGTGTTGTCATACACCGTGTCATACTTTGCTTTTTCGTCAACAGTGTAACTCGTTACGTTACGTTTGTCAACACTCCAGTCAAAATCGTCGTGTGCGGTTGCCACAGTTTCAGCAACCGGGGCTTTAATTTCAATTTCTACTGCGGGAGCAGTAACCTCAGGCACATTTGTTATCGCAGCAGTTTCGGCTGTCTCGGCGGCCGAACCTTCCTGTGCATCTGCGTTTAATTGTTTAATAATATTGAATGACATAAAATATACCCGTGGTTTTTTAACGGGAGGGCAAAGGTAATAAAAGATGGGGACTTATGCCAGCAAAAAGGGAGCTTTTTGGTCAGGCTAATATTAATAGGGTTGAGTTTAGAAATGGCACTGAGCCTCAGGCCTCTAGCTGCAGGGGTAAGCAAGGGAATGCAATAAAATTCCTTGATTTTGGAAAGTTTCAAATAATTATTACCCACCTTCCTGATGCTTGTAAATTGAGCCTTCGAATACCCCCTTAGAGGATTCGGCAAAAAAAATACCTCCCGCCTTGGGCGGGAGGTATAAAATTATTAAGAACTAGTGCTATTAATGAGCTATCTCTACTCTTCCAACAGCTAATCTGTTGCCATCAACATCCGTAACCTCAACCCAATAAACTCCTGAAGCCATATTGCTCATGTCAACTTTCATTGCAGAGAATGGAATTCCAAGTGTATAGTTTTGAGTGTAGACTAACTGGCCCTGTGCATTGCGAATATTTAAACCGCGAGGTAAAACATTGTTATGCGCAGGATTATATCTGACAACGAACTGTCCGCTTGTTGGGCTAGGATAGATCCAAACCCTTCCGGAAGTAGAATCGGCGATTGTTATAGAGTTAGAGGTATTGGTACAACCATTAACATCCAGAACCTTTAAGTTGTAAACACCCTGATCATCTATGCGCAGTAATAATGAACTGGCAGTAGCACCTGAAACCGGAGCGCCATTTTTAAACCATGTATAGGTTGCAGCGATCGGAGATACTGTAGAGAACAAGGTTGTTGTCAATCCAGGTAACAGGTTGTAGTATGGTGAAGCATTTATAACAATGGTTGGTAACGGATTAACCGTTAACACCGCATTGTTACTAGGAACAGCCGGGCAAGGCGCAATACCTGATACCAGGCAACTATACACATAACCATTCATTGAAACCGGAGGGTTTGTAATGGTTAATGTGCCCGTAGTAACTCCGCTGTAAACACCACCATTAGCGATGTTGTTGAATGTACCAGGGCTACCGGCAAGTAAACTTACCTGCCATTGGTAACTAACGCCCGAACCTGTAGCAGCAGTTGTGAAACTGGTAGTATTATTAGTACCACTGGTACAAACGCTATGACTAACCGGTTGAGTAGTTATGGCGATCGGTGTGTTAACATTAACTGTAACCACTCTTGCAGGTGAAGTACAAGCTGATACGTTTGAAACCAGAGAAACTGAACCATTAAAGTTCCTTGGGTTGTTCGCTGGAGGACCAGGAGCAACCGGACCACCCCAACCTATATTACCATCAACAAGGATATTAAATCCATTACCGCTGTAGGTTTGAACCGCGCCAGTACCATTAGTATAAGCAGGGAAAGTTACAGCACCTGTAAACTCAACCCCAAAGCCATAAGTCACACCGCCAGGGATCAACACGTTCATGTTTGATATCACCTGGTTGAGCACATTGGCTGCAACTGTTACGTTGGGGGCTGTACCCACGATATTCCAACCATTACCAGGATTGATCAATCCCGGATTACCTGCGATCGCAGTAGTTTTCATCCACAAGTTTACACTTGGTACCGTACCTGCTGCAAAAGCGTTTGTTGAAACTGACTTAAGCGTATAAGGTGTAGCGTTAGTGTTTTGCAGGTTAAAGAATATCATGTTATTGCCATTACCACCTGCCGATGTTGTAGTAATTGTAACCGGAGGAGTTGGCAAACCTTGAACTGTTGCATTATAAGTGTAAGTGCCAGCTGGTACAGGCTGTGTGTATACGGTATCTTTTGGAGTACCTGCTATATAAGGCAATGTCTTAGCAAGGTCGAGCCACAGGTAGTTATTGGGGCCAGGGAAGTTTGGCGTCCATACTGCCGGTGCTGTTGGAACACCTGGTGTATAGTTGATGGTAATTGACCAGTTCGTGAGGCTACCGACATCGCCGGCACCATCATCAATAATAGCCAATGTCCAGTTACCGTTTGGTACAGAATACAACTGGCTCCATGCCGTTGCTGTAGCAGCATAACCTGTTGGATCTCCAAACGTGTAGCCCGGAGTAATACCACCATTAATAAGATCGGCTTTCCATAGGCCAGTAAGTGGCGTAGTTGCGGCTGTACTTAAAGCTGCAACACCATTAGAAGCGATCGTAGCGTTAACGATACCAAGATTAGGATATGCACCAGCCTGGTTACCGGTAGCACCAAGGTTCTTATCAAGATTAAGAACCGTGCCATTCGGTGCTTTCAGATTCACAGTCAGGTCAGCTATATAAGTATGTGCAGGAACAGAGAATTTTACTGCGATACTTGTAATAGTTGCTCCAACAGGCACACAGTTAACGGCAAGCGTTGATGCGATACCAGGTTGAGCGCCATCTGCGATCGGTAGATTTATTGCACCTGAATTAACAACACATGATCCCGGGGCATTTGAAGCGTTTATCAAACGTACAGGTGCATCACCAAGACACATTGAAACAGGATTAGGAGTAATTACCGGTGGTGGAGGCGTAGCATTTATGTTCACCGTAGCGGTTTTGGTACAACCTGTTGCTGTGTTTGTTCCTGTTACAGTATATGTTGTATAAACCGTTGGAGCAGGATAAACCGGGTTGGCATTGGCACCGGCTACATAAGCAACAGTTGCTAATGGGTCGGTAAATAAACCAGTTGCAGGAGCCCAGGTATAAGTACTAGCTCCGCTGGCTGTTAATGTAAGGCCGCCGATACCCGGAACACCACCACAAACAGTTCCTGTTGATGATAAGGTAACAACTGGCCCGGCAACCACAGTTAATTTGGCGCCGATAGAGTTGGCTACAGGAGGACAAGTGCCACTAACTGCACAACGGTAGAACCAGCCATTCATAGCATTGGTAACACCGGTGATACTTAATGTTGAAGAGGTTACGCCTGAATAAAGCGCACCATTTGCAATATTAGCATACGGGCCACCTACACCTGCTGTGCTCACCTGCCATTGGTAGGCGATATTAGCACCTGAACCAGTTACACTGAATGTAGCGTTACCATTTTCACATACACTTGTAGCAACAGGTTGTGCTGTTACTGCAGGTAATTGGTTTACGGTAATAGTAATTGCAGCAGTAGTTTGACAACCACTTGGTGCAGTACCCATTACTGTATAAGTTGTAGTTAACATTGGAGAAGCTGCCGTAGGATTAGAAGTTGTAGAACTTAAACCTGCTGCAGGAGTCCAAAGCCATGTATATCCAACAGGAGGTGCTGAAGGAACTGAGAAGTTGATAGTATAGCCACCAGCGATTGAACCCTGGTCTCCAGCTACCCTATCTTCAACATATAAATTCCATGTACCGTTCATACTTCCGGTAAAAGAAGCAAGGGTTGGACTTGCAGGGAATGTAGGGCCGGTAACAGTTGGACCGGGTGCAAGGAATGCAAACGGTGATCCATTCCTGTTTGTAGGCAAGTATGTACCCGTTACAAGCGTACCCGTTGTAGGTAAAGATTGTGTAGCAGCAGGCGCATCCTTGAATGTTAAAGTAACACCGGTTGCGGGAATGAATGGATCAGTATTGGAATCACCTTTTAATATCACATTCGTTCCTGTACCAGGTTGTTGCAATACAATATTCACATCACCAGACCAGGTATGGGAGAAGTTATTGATGATTACACTGGATACCGTGGTACCAGCTGGTAAACCAGCTACTACAAGAGTTGCAGGAGATGGAGTAGCAGTTCCACTTGATGGTATTGTAATAGCAGCCGGGTTGGTAAATGTGGCTGTTGAGGCCGCACCGGTTACGGTAAGCAATTTAGGATCTCCCGCACAAAGTGGGCCCGATGGTTGGTCAATGATCGTTATTGGCCCAATTACTGTTGGTGAAACAACAACCGTAGGCGTTCCACTATTACCTGAACCTGAGCAACCATTAGCACTTTTTACGTAAACAAGGCTATAAGTAGTGGTAATTGGAGGTGTTACAGGTATATTGGCACCACTTGTATAATTTGATACAGTTAGCGGGAAGCCCGGATAACTAGGAGCTGCAGCGATCTGTACTTCATATGGTGCTGAACCACCTGTAATATCTACTTTCAAATTAGCAGTAGAACCTGTACAGGTAGTAGGATTGATTAATGTCTGCGTTGTATAGATCGCATCATCAATACCAATATAATTGGAGTTAGCACCTGCAGGGCCGCCATTCTCAACAAAATACCTGAAAGCTATAACACCGCTTACACCAGCAGCAGGAAGGCCTGAAAGGGTAACCGAATATTGTGTCCACGCTTCCGGATAACCTGTAGTGGAATATGTAGGATTGATATCTAACAATAATGTTGAAAAGTCTCCAACACTTGTTGCTGTTGCGCCCACATTATTACCGGTGTTGGTAGTATTCATTCTCACCTGTAACCTGTCTGGGAATACACCACCGCCCGTTGCAGCACGTGTCCAAAATGAGAATGTATCACCATTTTTCAGTAAAACACTTGGAGCAAACATCCAGTTGCTGATCGTAGCCAGTCCACCACCACTATTAAAGTTAACAGATGCATATCCTACACCTAAATGTGGAGGGAAAACTCCATTGGCAGCTCCCTGGTTCCAGGTAACAACGCCAATTGGGCTACTAAGGTTTTGAATAGGCCAGCCCGCTGTAGGGATTGCACCTTCAAACCCTTGATTGAACAGGTTCACAGGTGGTCCCGCAACCTGTACCTGGCTTAATACTGCAGCCGTAGATGCAGGCGAGAGGCCTATAGTTGGAGTACCACTAAGTGTACCACCGGAACAACCGCTGCCTGAACCGGAAGATGTTACAGAAACAAGGTTATAGGTAGTTGAAACGTTCACTGTAACCGGGATAAGTGTACCACTTGTATATCCTGGTCCAGCAGTAATATCAGCACCTACTGAAGGATGGATCACCACTGTATAAGGCGAAGAACCTCCTGTTATAGTTACTGATAAAAATCCTGTACTACCAGCACAAACAGTTGGGTTTCCACCAGCAAGATATTGTACATCGTCAACACCAATATAATTTGAATTGGCACCAGCAGGGCCGCCATTTTCAACAAAATACCTAAAGGCCATACGCCCGGAAACACCGGCAGCAGGAACGCCTGCAACTGTAGCAGTGAATTGTGTCCATACTTCAGGATAACCCGTGGTAGAATATGTTGGGTTGATATCTAATAAGAGGGAAGTAAAGTCTCCCAGGTCTGTAGCAAGTGTACCCACATTGGTACTTGCACCATTCTGACTCATGCGCACCTGCAACCTGTCGGGGAATACACCGCCACCCGTTGCAGCACGGGTCCAGAATTTGAACTGATCGCCATTCTGTAAAGTAAGAACCGGGCCAACTAACCAGTTACTGAGGGTAGCAAGACCAGCTCCAGAAGTAAAGTTAACAGCAGCAAATCCCGCACCGGAATGAGAAGTAAAAACACCATCGGGAGTTCCCTGGCGCCAGATGGTCGTTCCAATTGGCGAGCTATTATTCTTAATACTCCAACCTGCAGGAGGAACGGTGGCATCAAAACGTTCATTTAAAGATTGTGATAATGCATTTAACACAGACCCTGTTGGCGGTACGCAAGTAGGTTGAGGGCATAGATTAGGAAGACCATCAACGCTTAAAGTGTAGCCTGAATTGGTTGGGTTTAATGACCAAACCACAAAAACAACCGTTGCATTATTTGCAAGGTTAAAGGAACAAGTAATTCCCGGAGGGCCGGCTGCAAGGAGACTTACATAAGGGTCAGCTATATAATTGGTAGCCAAATTAGCCGGGTCAAAACTTCCAAGCCATGCCCCCTCCTGAATATTTGCGGCCGGATCTGTTGTGGTTAGATTTGCTGTAACACATGCTGCAGCACCTGTGGTATTTGTAAAAGTATACTTATCGTATAAAACCGTTTGGGTTATTGTACCAGGGAAGGGCTGAGAGGCAGCGCAGGTGCCGCCAGCACCACCGGGCCTGAATAACCTGGTGGTCATAGACAGATCACCCGCTGCAATTGTACCGTTAAAAAGGCAAGCTACAGTAGTGCTGTTTGGTGAAGGCGGAGAGCTGCCTTTAAAAGAATTCAAATAAGCCTGGTGAGCTGCAGGGTTATCAGACTGCGTTTGCTCAGCCGTTAGTGAACCAAGGTTTGTTGTCCTTGCTTTATTACTTTGTGAAGTAACGGCAGCGGCTCTGGCTGCTTCTGTTTTTTGCATAGCGACTTTCCCAACCGGAGTAGTCGGTACAGTTGCGACCTGTTGAACAACAGTTGTACTGCCGGGCCTTGCATCTGTCTGCTTAGGATTGGCCAGCTCAGCACGCTTCATTGCAAGCTTCCCTTTGGCTGATTGCAGATCTTGCGCAAAGCTGACCTGAAAAGAAATGCCCAAAACAAGGATCGGTAAGATCGTTTTGAGCACTAATACCTTAAAGTCTTTTAAAGTAGTTGTTTTTTGCATAAAAAGTAGTTTTAGTTTGTGTGACGTACATGTAAATAACCATGTTTCTGAGGAACCTGTACCGGAGTATAAACAACAGTACATCTAAATATTGAAATAAAGGTACTAATTTTAACTTAAAATTAAAGAATTTTATATCAATTTTTAAAAAAGACAAGGATGTGGGGGAAAAAGCTGCAAATGGGAGTCGGATTGTAAATGCTAAGTAATAAATATTACATATACATGTAATGTGTGTTGCCTGTTTTTCTATCAGGGGCACTTTTTGCGGGAACTGGGTTAATTCGCTCCTGCAGCTGTTCTTATTGTTCCCGTATCACAAATTCATTAAAATAATATCAATTATTTATTGTTTCGTATATAGCTTACCGTTAGATGCTATCTCCCTGTTATAAAAAATGCCATCTCTACCATGCTCTCGATGTTATGTAACAACAAGTTTCCATAAATTGCACCACCTTTTGTAATCAAACCAAACAGGCGATGAAACGATGGCTTGCTAAATTCAAAGAATCAGGTTTTGTAAAGGGGATCGTGTATGCAGTTATCGGGGCCTTCTCTTACCCAGGATTGAATATCATCAACAAGTTGGAGATAAAAGGGATGGAAAATTTACGGAAACTCCCCAAGCAGAATGTATTATTTGTAAGCAATCATCAAACCTATTTTGCAGACGTAATTACTTTTCTTCATATTTTTTGTGCAGTCAGCTGGCACAAAAAAAATAAACTCGGCATCCCCTGGTATTTACTATGGCCTTTTACAAGGGTAAAATATGTAGCTGCCGAAGAAACGATGAAAAGTAACTGGATGAGCCGGTTATTCAGCCTTGCAGGCGCCATAACGGTTAAGCGTACATGGCGTAGCGAAGGAACCGAAGAAAGGAAAGGGCTTGATCCGGGCGATACCCGGAAGATCACGCGGGCATTGGAAAGGAACTGGATCATCACTTTTCCGCAGGGAACCACCAAGCCATTTGCCCCTGGCAGAAAAGGAACTGCATTCATTATAAAACAAAACAGGCCAATCGTAGTGCCGGTAGTGATCAGTGGCTTTTGGCGGGCATTCAATAAAAAGGGATTGAAGTTCAAAAAAAAGGGCACAAGACTTTCGGTAACATTTAAAGAACCGCTGGAGATCGATTACAACGATACGAGCGAAAATATTTTAGCGCAGGTGATGGATGCTATTGAACAAAGTAAAAAATTCATGACAGCCTCACCCCAACACCTCTGCAAAGGAAAGGGGACTTGAAGATAAAATGTTTGGATATGTCTCGCGCACCCCTCCTTCTCTTTTGGGAGGTAACTTACGTAAAGCGAAAGTAAGGAATGAAGCTCGTGGAGGCGGGGCTTATTCCTTAATAAATAGTGCTTTTAATTCACCCGCATCCTGGGGCTTCATTTTACCACCCAGTATCAATCTCAACTGTCTTCTTCTTAAAGCACCTTCAAATAATTTTTTTTCTTCTTCGGTCTCTGCTATCAATTGATTTACTTTTCTTGGTTTACCATTGGGGTCAAGCGCTACAAAAGTATAATAGGCTTCATTGCTTTTATATTTATATTGCTGGATCGCATCTTCACCCCATACATTCAGGTGCACTTCCATACTGCTGTTGAATGCACGTGTTAAGGTAGCTTCAATATGTACTACGTTGCCAATTTTTATGGGGTTCTCAAATGAAATATTATCGACAGATGCAGTCACCACCGGGGCACCGCAATGTTTCATGGCAGCCAATGCAGCAGCTATATCCATCCAATACATCAACCGGCCCCCCATCAGGTTCCCAAAATTATTGGTATCATTGGGCAATACCAGTTCCGTCATCACAACCAGGGATTCTTTTGCTTTCTTTTCCATAAAATTTTTTGCAAAGATACATTGCTACAGTAAACGCTGTTTACTGATTTATTTGGTGATTCGTTTGCGTTGTTCGAATTTCGAATAACGAACGCACTGTTTATGAATGAAAAAACCAACCTTTCCTTCGACGATACGGAATGCGCCTTTGCTGCCAGGACCAATAAGGAATTAAAAAAAGCACATTTTCTTTTTGCTGCCATGGGTAAACCCTGGCTGGTGAAATTGGGATTAAAACTTACCCCACTTGCCATCAGGTGGCGTATCCCTTTTACCGGAGCGATTATCCGGAAAACTATTTTTCAACAGTTTGTAGGAGGCGAAACACTACAAGAAACAGCCAGGGTTGCAGATAAATTAGAAAAATACAATGTCCAGGTCATCCTCGATTATGGCGTTGAAGGAAAAGAAGGGGAAGCCAATTTTGAACAGGCCAGGGATGAGTTTAAAAAAGTGATCGAATATGCTGCAACGCAAGCCAATATACCCTTTATGAGTGTTAAGGTCACTGGTTTTGCAAGATTCTCCCTGCTTGAAAAAATGGACGAACAGATGAATGCTGTTTCGGGAACATTGATGAAACGTTATCTCGCTGCAGTTGAAAATTTGACACTTGCGGAAAAAGAAGAATGGCACAAAGTAAGGTTAAGAGTACTCCAGGTATGCGAGTTGGCCGCTGCAAAAAATATTGGCGTACTGATCGACGCTGAAGAAACATGGATACAAGATCCCGTAGACGCTTTGACGATATTAATGATGGATACATTCAATAAAGACAAGGTAGTGGTGTATAATACATTGCAATTGTATCGTCATGACCGGTTACAATTTTTAAAGGATTCCTTTACTGCTGCTGTGGAAAGGAATTTTATCCTGGGCGCTAAACTCGTGCGCGGCGCCTATATGGAAAAGGAAAGAAACAGGGCTGCTGCAATGCAATATGCGTCCCCCATTCAGCCTGATAAAGCATGCGCTGATGCAGATTATAATGCTGCAGTAAAATTTTGTATTGAACATTTAGACCGGGTTGCCCTGATCGTTGCTTCACACAATGAATACAGCAATTTGTACACTACGGAATTGTTGGATCAAAAAGGCTTACCACACCATCATCCGCATGTTCACTTTTCTCAATTGTATGGCATGAGTGATAATATTACATTTAATCTTGCAAGCTCCGGATGTTCGGTAAGTAAATATTTGCCCTTTGGCCCTATCAAAGATGTGATACCTTATTTGATGCGCCGGGCGCAGGAAAATAGTTCCGTATCGGGACAAACAGGCAGGGAACTTGGATTGATCAAAAAAGAAATGAAAAGACGGGAAATATGAAGATAGGGATTGCATTTGATTGATACCCGACTTTCGATTGCATTCGATTCTTTAAAAATTTTTCAATCTAGCGGGGCACATCCGGGATATGGTATCGGGCAATTAAATTATCTTTGAGCAATCGCCAATGTTAACACGCTTACGCTTTATACTACCTGTGATCCTGTACCTTTCATCCACTGCCGTAACTGCACAGGTGCGGAGCATTCCTGCGGTTAAAATAGATCAACCGATCAAAATAGATGGAAACCTTGATGATGCAGCCTGGCAGAATATTGTGCCAACGGGCGATTTTATAACTTCTCTTCCTGTTTTTGGGAAACCATCCTCACATAAAACACTGGTAAAGATCGCTTATGATAATACCGCGGTTTATGTTGGTGCCTACATGTATGATGACCCTTCTAATATCCGCAAACAAATCACGTCAAGAGATGTTGTTTCATTGCAGGACGTGGATTATTTTTTGGTTGGGTTGGATACCTACCACGACCGTCAGAATGCATTTGTTTTTCGGGTAACCGCTGCCGGTACCCAGGGTGATGCAAAAGAATCGGGCGGTGGTGCTGTAGTTGATCCAACCTGGGAT
>JANYIM010000028.1 GCA_025362055.1 Bacteroidota bacterium | reverse complement strand
TTGCCTTCTTTTAAAACCTTATCAATTTGTAATGCCCGTTCAGCATTGATCGGGGCAAATGAGCTGTTACTTTTAGCATAGCGTTGTAATGTACGTTCGCTTACATGTAAAATGGAAGCCCATTCAGCCTGCGTAAAGGGAACTTTATCAGCAATTTTTTTAAATTCTTCATAAGTAAAATCCTTTACCTGAGGTATGATCTTGATAGATTTGTATTGTGGTAACGGTTCATCTACCTTGGATAAAGAGGACTCTTTTTTAAATGCAGGTTTCTTGTATACTCTCTTTAAATTTTTCATATACTGACATTTGTCAACAATTTTACGACATTTGTCGTGTATTTCAAAATTATTTTTCAATTTTTTACAATAGCTTTACCCCTTAAAAAAATAGCTCATGCAAAAGTATAGTCAGTCCAAAGCCTTTTTAGCTATTCTCAAAGCGAGCTTTCGGTCTATTCTCAGTACCCCAAGTGCATTGGTTTTTAGTTTTTTATTTCCTGTGATCTTTATTTTCATTTTTGGGTCTTTTGGAGGCGGAAACAGTGTGGAGTACCGTATTGCACTTTCTGATAATGCAGATACAACCAATGAAGTGTATGCCGGCATAAAAGCGAGTGAACTTATTTCGATACTCACATTTAAGAAGGATGATGGTAGCACAGATGTAGCAGCAAGACAAAAAGCATTGGAAAAAGATAATATCTCAGCCATCGTAAGTATTAAAAAAATTACAGGGCCAGATGGAAAAATACATTACCAGGTGTTGGATACGTTAACGAATGCCAGTGGAAATGCGATCGCAGCTTTGCAACAGATATTTTCTAACATCACCAATCAAATTGCGCTGAAAGAAGCCGGCCAAACTTCCATGGGGTCTGTGATACCGTATGTGTATTCGGTGCGGCCGTACAGGAATATAGATTTTGTATTGCCGGGGATGCTTGGATTTTCTGTGCTGTTCTCCACATTATTCGGCATCTCTTTTACTTTTTTCCAGTTCAGGCAGCAACTCATTCTAAAAAGATTTTATGCCACGCCCGTAAGCAGGATGAATATTTTGCTGGGTATTGGTATCAGTCGCCTTGCATTCCAGTTGATCAACGTGCTGATGCTGATCGGGCTGGGTTATTTTTTCCTGCATTTCACACTGGTACACGGGGCGCTTACTTTTATTGAAATGACACTGCTTACGGTAGTGATGTTGCTCCTATTGCTTGGGGTAGGACTTATCTTCAGCAGTATTGTAAAATCGGATACATCCATCCCTTTATTAATAAATCTCTTTGCATTTCCGCAAATGCTTTTGTCTGGCACATTTTTCCCCATCGATGTTT
The DNA here is from genome assembly GCA_025362055.1 of Bacteroidota bacterium. GTDB lineage: Bacteria > Bacteroidota > Bacteroidia > Chitinophagales > Chitinophagaceae > Ferruginibacter. The sequence continues at coordinate 10,252 of JANYIM010000028.1, read as the reverse complement.
TTCCGCACTGGTTGCAAATGATCTGCCGCTATGGGTTGCCCCTTGCGCAATACAATGACGCCATGCGAAAGATATCTTTTACAGGTTTACACCTTTGGGATTGCTGGAAAGAACTGGGCATTTTAGGTATTTGGATAGTATTGGTTTATTTTATTGCAATCAAAGTTTTTAAATGGGAATAAGCCTATGCGTTTGATAAAAGGATTTGTTTTGGCCATTGCCGGGTTATTTATAATGATCACCCTCCTTTCTTTATTGATACCTTCAAAAGTAATGGTGACAAGGGGTGTAGTGGTTAGTGCCAATGCAAAAAAAGTATTTGCAGAACTGGCTAACCTGCGCAATTGGCAGCACTGGCAACCCATTTTTAAAAGTGATTCACTTAAATTGAACTTCAGCATGGACAGTACCGGCGTCAATAGCTTTTGTGAATGGGAGAGCGGGGGCAAAAAAAATAAATTCACTATTACTGGCATTAAAGAATTTGAGATTACCACCCCATTATCACGGGAAGGGGAGAACGATGTTACCAATACCATCACTATTTTACCATTGGCAGATAGTAACAGTGTGCAGGTAGAATGGAGAGCGCTCACAAAATTAAAATGGTATCCCTGGGAAAAATTCTATGGCATTTTTATTGAAAAGATAACAGGACAGGGGTATGAGGATGCGTTGAATGGTTTGAAAGCTTATGCAGAAAATCACTAAGATGATTAGCATTAAATATTAGAGTGGAAAGCTGATCTTCCCCATTGACACAGCAGGCATTCCTTCTGATAAGTTCCAGAAAAAAGACGGATCTCCACAAACACATTCATTGGCCAGCAATGCAAACAGCACGGCTTCCTTGGCGGCGGGATCAATGCCCAGTTCAGCTGTTGAATGAAAACTGCAGTCGGGTAACTGCTCTTTTAAGTGTTGCATCAGTAAAGGATTCTCTAGTCCGCCACCGCTTGCAAAGAGTTTAACGCCTTTCTTGTTTTTTATACAGGCAGTGATGCCAGCCGCAATCATATTCGCAGAAAATTTATTGAGTGTCCCCATGGTATCTTCCCCGGAAAGGGCAACGGTATCGCTTTTTTGTTTTGCAGCTTCAAGATAATGGAGGTTAAATAATTCTGGCCCGGTTGTTTTTGGGAAAGGTTGTTCAAAAAAAACATTTTCTTTAAGTGCTGTGAGCAATGATTCACTGATCTTTCCGGCCCTTGCAATTGCAGCATCTTCATCAAAATATTTTCCGGGAAATTCTTTTTGCATAAACGCATCCATCATCGTATTACCAGGGCCAAGATCTGTGCATATAATCTTTCCGTCATCACACCTTTCCGGCAAATACGTACAATTGGCAATGCCGCCAATATTCAATAATACACGGCCTTCCCCTTCTTTACTAAACAGGATAATATCTCCATAAACTGCCAGTGGAGCACCTTCTCCGCCTGCTGCAATATGTTTTTGCCGAAGATCGCTAATGGTAATGATACCCGTTGCCACTGCCAAATGATCTCCGTCGCCGATCTGTAAAGTGGAATTACCATCTTTTTTGGGGCTATGATAGACAGTTTGGCCATGACTTGCAATAAGGTCGACATCAGTTGCATTGACATTCCATTTTTTTAAACAGTCATTCACCATGGCGGCATGTTGCAACGCGATCTGGGGATTCAAACGGCATAATTTTTCCAGTTCAATATTTTCTTTGGCAAAGACCGCGCTTATTTCTTTCTTGAATGTTTCGGTATAAGTGCTCGTTTCAAAATGCAATACTTTCAGTTTGGTGGTTAGGCCATTGCCCTGAACGCTGCACAAGGCAATATCCAGCCCGTCGAGCGAAGTGCCACTCATTAAACCAATGATCAGCCGTTTGGGTTTGGCAGCTATATTAAAAAGATGTTGAAGATTGGGATTCATTTTGCCCGGATAAAATGAAGGTTACGTTTGATGCCTTCAAACTTACTCCTTTTCAACGGAGAATTTTTAAAAATAGTTTTGAAAGAAACTTCTGTCAGGTCTTCCCAGTCGCTCTTAGTGAAATTTAAAATTTCCGGAATGGGCGTGAAGTTCAGTTCATTTGTTGAACTTGAAAAGCGGTTCCAGGGGCATACATCCTGGCATACATCACACCCAAACATCCAGTCATCGAATTGCCCTTTCATTTTATCGGGGATCAATGCATCTTTTAATTCAATGGTGAAATAGGAAATGCATTTGCTGCCGTCAATCACTTTATCGCCAAGGATCGCATCGGTAGGACATGCATCAATACACTTCGTGCAAGTGCCGCAGTGATCTTTTGCAAAAGCGTCATCGTATGTTAATTCCAGGTCAACAATTAATGTGGCAATAAAAAAGAAGGAGCCGCTTTTGTTGTTGATGAGATTTCCGTTCTTACCGATCCAACCCATGCCTGCTTTTTGCGCCCATGATCTTTCCAGCACCGGAGCACTGTCAACAAATCCTCTTCCATTCACTTCTCCGATATTTTCTTTGATGAAACCGAGTAAGCTTTTCAGTTTTGTTTTGATCACTTCATGGTAGTCATTACCAAAAGCATATTTGGATATCTTTGGTGCTGTTACCGGTTGTTGCTGTTCTGTGAAATAATTCAACAATAATGTAATTACCGACCTTGCCCCCGGCACTAATTTTCGCGGATCGATGCGAAGGTCAAAATGGGCTTCCATGTATTGCATATTGCCTTGCATTCCCCTGTTCAGCCAGCGCTCCAGGCGCCTTGCGTCTTCGTCGAGCTGCTGCGCTTTGGCAATGCCGCAATGATCAAAGCCCAGCCGGGCTGCATATTCTTTTATACTTCTCGTATTTTTTTCAATGTTATTCATGGTCCACGTGTTCATAAAAATACAAAGGCCCGGCTATACTTAGCACGGGCCCGGTAATATTGTTGAACGAACTTAAAATTTTATATCATAGCCTACTAAGGCGATCAGCTCAAAATATCCGAAACTGTGTTGGGCCTTACCTCCATCAACCGTGAGTGCATTGGTATAATTGCAATAGCCTGTCTTGGCCGTTCCCTCAATAAAGAAACGTTTAAAAGGATAGATCCTTGCTCCACCCTCTGCGCCCACACAATATCCTGCAACATGAAAACGATTATCCAGCCTTTTGCCTGAGATGGTAACATCGGTCTTCGGTATCAAAACACCTGCGCCCCCTTTCCATAATGCCGTAATAAAACTCCTGTTCTTCCTGCTTTTTAAATTATACTGCCTTACATAATTGACCTGGTAAAAATTAGCGCCATTGGTGTGTTCAAAATGAAGTTGAGAGGCAGTGAAAGAGGTGTCTTTGTCAAAACTGCTGTTGCCGATAAAACCTTTTGCACGCAGCAGCTGATTGTCATACACAATGTATTTGGTATGGTCGAAATTCAGTTCAAGCGCCTTGGTGTGTTTGTCATTGAGATAAAACCCAAAACGATAATTATATTCGGGAACACTTATCTGGATGGGCTCCTTGATAACAGCATCCAGGTCATTACGGTCGTGACCAACCGCATGATAAATGGTAAAATCATGCGGCACACCATCCACACTACCTTTAAAGTGTATGGTACTTTTGGTGTACCACTCGGTATTGTATCCCCACTGGAGGTACATTCCGCTGAATAGTTTCTTTTTTTTCTGGGAGAATGCGGGATAACTGGCTGCGAATAAAAACAGGATTAATAATAATTTCTTCATGCTGATTAGTTTCGAAAAAAATACTGCAACCGCTACGGTCACAGGTTTATCTTTAAAATGTATAACAAAACTAAGGTAAAAAAGCAGCAGTTTTTTTTAATGAGTTGTTATTGCTTCGTCAACTATTTTCTTCAATTCCATGTATCGTTCATTTCTGCCCTTGCTTTTTATGTAGAAGGTAAAAAGAAAGCCCGCATACTTTAATTGGTTATCCACCCAGGGGAAACTGCCAAATAAACCGGGGCTTGTTACCCCATTTGAGCGTTTATCCCCCACCGCATCATCCATTACCCATTCCCCAAAACCATAACCCCAATTGCCTGCTTCAGCGGGGGAGGAAGCGATCACGGCATCTTTGCTTACGCGGTTCTTTTGCATTTCAATGATGGACTTTTTACTTACTACCTGTTTACCATTTATCTTGCCTTCATTCAGTATCATGTTAAGGAATTTGATATAATCTTCGGCGGTGCTCCACCCGCTACCGGCCGGCATGGCCACTTTACCGTGACCAAAATCAGTATGCGTCATGCCACAGGGCCCGGCGATGCGTTCGGCAAATAAGGTCTCAAAATCCTTACCGCTTATCTTCTCTATAACGGCGGCGGCTACCTGTAAACCTGCACTGCTGTAATGAAAGGTTTTGCCCGGCTCGCCTTCCATGGGTAGCTTTGCGATGAGTTCAATGGCTTCATCCATTGATTGGATGTTCTTCATGGATTCCGTGCTTTCCCTTATCGTACCTGCTTTGATGCCCGTTAAATGACTAAGGCATTGCCAGATCTTTATATTGCCTTTGCCATTTGCTGTCATCACCGGTAAATATTTTCCAACTGTATCTTCCAGGCTTAATTTACCCTCATCAATGAATGTCATGATCAATGCGGCACTCAGCCATTTGCTGCAACTTGCAATTCTTTCCTTTGTTACAGAAGTGAAGTCCTGCAGCACATCATCCGGGTCTTTTCCCTGCCGCTTTGCGATGAATTTCCCGATCATTTTTTGTCTACGGCTCATCTCATTTTCTGCCTGGTTGTACACTATTTTACCATCCTTAAGGATCACCAGAACGGCCCTGCCGCCCAACTCATTTACATTATCTTTTAGCCAGGTCCCGGCTTTGCTGAAATCCGACTGGGCTTTAGAAACCTGATAAAATAGCAGGGAGGCGATGATCAGGCTGTAGATGCGGCAGGGCGAAGTGATTTTATATGCCATAGTAGCGTAAAATTTGGTCTTGGATTGAGTTTTGAGACTAAAGTTTAAAATTACTAATAATGAGTTTACAAAACTTAACGATAAAATCCCAGGAGATATTACAACAGGCCCAGCAGCTGGCTTTCAATGCCGGGAATACAAATATTGAAACGGAGCACATTTTAAAGGGATTATTGAATGATAAGGATTCACCTGTTGAATTTCTTATAAAGAAGAATAATGTGAACCTTAATTATGTGGAAGAGAAATTGACTGAATCGATCAATAAACTTCCCAAGGTTACCAATGGTGAACCAGCCCAGGCGCTGAGCCGCGAAGCCAATAATATCTTACTACGGTCAAGTGCTGCATTAAAAACATTTAAGGATGAATTTGTAAGCGTGGAGCATTTGTTATTGGCACTGCTGCAGGGCAATGATAATACTTCCAAACTATTGAAGGATGCAGGTCTTACAGAAAAAGGATTGATCACTGCAATTAAAGATCTGCGTAAGGGATCTACCATTTCTTCCCAAACCTCCGAAACGCAATTCAATGCGTTGAACAAATATGCAAAGAACCTGAATGAAATGGCCAGGGCAGGGAAGTTGGACCCTGTTATCGGCAGGGATGAAGAGATCCGTAGAACATTGCATATCCTTTCAAGGAGAAGTAAGAATAATCCCATTTTGGTTGGTGAGCCGGGTGTTGGTAAAACGGCCATTGCAGAAGGAATTGCCATGCGCATTATGAATGGTGACGTTCCTGATAACTTAAAGTCAAAGATCATTTATGCATTGGATATGGGGCAGTTGATCGCCGGAGCAAAATATAAAGGGGAGTTTGAAGAACGTTTAAAAAGCGTGGTGAAGGAAGTAAGTACGAGTGACGGAGAGATCATTTTATTCATTGATGAAATTCATACACTGGTAGGAGCAGGCGGTGGTGATGGTGCCATGGATGCAGCCAATATCCTGAAACCTGCACTGGCAAGAGGCGAGCTCAGGGCCATTGGCGCAACTACTTTAAGCGAATACCAGAAATTCTTTGAAAAGGATAAGGCACTGGAACGTCGTTTTCAAAAAGTAATGATCGATGAACCCAGTGTGGAAGATGCTGTTTCCATTCTACGTGGCTTGAAGGACCGTTATGAAACCTATCATCATGTAAGGATAAAAGATGAGGCGATCATTGCTGCAGTGGAATTATCCCAACGTTATGTGACCGATCGTTTTTTGCCTGATAAAGCCATTGACCTTATTGATGAAAGCGCTGCAAAACTTCGGTTGGAAATGGATAGCATGCCTGAAGAGCTGGATAAGCTGGAAAGGCAGATCCGTCAATTGGAAATTGAAAGGGAAGCGATCAAAAGAGAGAATGATGCTGCGAAATTAAAAGAACTGAATACCGAGATCTCCAATCTTTCTGTACAGCGCGATACTTTTAAAGCCAAATGGCAACAGGAAAAAGAAGTGGTGGAGAAAATTCAGGCTGCAAAAACAGCCATCGAAAATTTAAAACTTGCTGCCGATAAAGCAGAACGTGAAGGTGATTATGGAAAAGTAGCAGAGATACGATATGGAAAAGTGCAGGAGCAGGAAAAGATAATTGGAAAATATACGGCGCAGCTGGATGAGAGCAGTGAAAAACGTTTATTGAAAGAAGAGGTGGATGCAGAAGATATTGCAGAAAATGTGGCCAGGGCAACCGGTATCCCGGTAATGAAGATGTTACAGAGTGAAAGAGAGAAATTGCTGCATTTGGAAGAAGAATTGCACAAAAGAGTGGTAGGACAGGATGAAGCCATTGAGGCAGTGTCGGATGCCATCCGCAGGAGCAGGGCAGGCTTGCAGGATCCCAAAAAACCCATCGGGTCATTCATTTTCCTGGGAACCACGGGTGTGGGCAAAACAGAATTGGCTAAGGCGCTCGCCGATTACCTCTTTGATGATGATAGCATGATGACGCGGATAGACATGAGTGAATACCAGGAGAAACATAGTGTTAGCAGGCTTGTTGGGGCACCTCCGGGCTATGTTGGCTACGAAGAAGGAGGCCAATTGACCGAGGCGGTAAGGCGTAAACCGTATAGCGTTATCCTGCTGGATGAAATTGAAAAGGCACATCCTGACGTTTTTAACGTATTATTGCAGGTATTAGATGATGGTAGGTTGACCGATAACAAGGGTCGTATGGTGAATTTTAAGAATACGATCATTATCATGACCAGTAATATGGGGAGCCATATTATCCAGGAGAATTTTGAAAAGGTGAATGAAGAAAATGCTGCTCAAGTTGTTGAAAGCACAAAAGAAGAAGTGATGGTGCTGTTGCGGCAAACAATACGCCCCGAGTTTTTGAACCGGATAGATGAGGTCATCATGTTTCAGCCTTTGATGAAGCGTGAGATCAGGGGGATTATTAAAATACAGCTGGATAATTTGAAACAGTTGGTTGCTCAAAGCGGTATCAATCTCGAGTTCAGTGATTATGTGCTGGATTACCTGGCAGAAAATGGTTATGATGCGCAGTTTGGTGCAAGGCCATTAAAGCGGCTGATACAGAAAGAGATCGTGAATGGGCTGAGTAAAAAAATATTAGGCGGCGATATTGATAAGACCAGGCCGGTATTGGTGGATGTGTTTGACGGAACCATGGTATTCAGGAATGAGGCGCCCGAAAGAATATCAGTAAAAGCAAAACAATAACAGAAAAGATATTATTGATCACAATAGTATCACTTTAATAATAAAATGTTGCTAAGCAACAGATAAAAGCAAACGACTATGGCAATGAAAGTAAAAGAGGTGGTAGAGATCATTCCACCAAAGGATATTTTTGTAGGCAACCCGGAAGCAACTGTAACATTGATGGAATTTGGAGAATATGAAAATGAGGATTGTGCAAAAGCAAACGAAGTGGTTAAAAAATTATTGGAAGAGTTTGAAGGAAAGATAAAATTCCAGTTTCGCCATTTCCCCTTAACTAAAATTCACCAACGTTCCATGAAGGCAGGTGAGGCTTCAGTAGCCGCTTCCCAGGTGGGAAAATTCTGGGAGATGCACAATATTTTATTCCAAAACCGTCGCCAGTTGGGCACTACAAGCTTAAAGTTATATTCAAGGGAAGCTGGTATCAGCAATAAGCATTTCCTTGATGAGCTCATCAATTCTACCTATGGCTGGCAGGTTCGTAACGACCTGAATGAAGGTATTGAAAGAGGCGTGAAAGACGTACCTGCATTTTTCGTCAATGGCCAACCCGTTGCAGGTAAACCTACTTTTGAGAACCTGAGTAAGGATATCGAGTCAGCGCTTAAAAAAGCAAAGAAAAAAGCCCCTGTAAAACAAAGGGCTTAATAAATTTATTAGTACTACGCTATAAAGTTTACACTTTTTAAAAGTGTAAACTTTTTTTATTCTACCGCTACCAAATAGGTCATCAGTTCTTTCCCGTTCACGAGTACCGTTACCGGATAATCACCTTCTTCAAATGTGTGAACAAAACTTAGTACGCCGCTGGCGAAAGAAAATGTTACTTCCTTTAATTTTTGCTTTTTGTTCTCACCGATGAGCAGGGATACTTTATCGATCGCGGTCTTACCTTCGAAGTTAAAACTAAAGGATTGAGGCTTACCCGGTTTTATTTTTACATTTCCATTGGCAGGACTGAATTTATTAAGATCAAACTCATATACTGCAGCCTTGATCAGGGGTAAAGTATAAAAGTCTTTCCTGTTTTTTGGAGCATCCCCCAGTTTCCATGCTTCATTATCAGGATAATGCTGCAGGTTAAAAAGATGCTTATCGGCAAAGAAATAAGCATCATTATAGGATTTTGTGAAGATCTTTACATCTGCATCAGTATACCCGCTACCCCAGGTGGGGTCTACATAAAACCAGTCCTCAGGACTTTGCCCCAATTGTACTACTGCCCAGCTATGATTGATATCCGTTTTAGGATCATTGATCTCTTCTGTATTCTTTTTAACATAACCATCTACTGTGAGGCAGCGGATATTGGCACTGCTGCACATATCCTGGAATAAAGTAGCATAACCTATACCCACAGCTTTGCGATATAATAAAACCTCATCCGTTGTATTCTTTTGTGTATTACCAGTGCGGCCCGACTTGCAGTCATAACTGATATTATATGCGATCCAGTCAAAGATGGCCCTTACTTTTTCTGTTTTATCAGCAAATGGTTTGGTCACTAATTCGCTGATGGTACCCATGGTGAGGCTATCAAGGCTACCGGCCTTTTTCACAAACTCATCTACTGTCTTAAAATCCTTACCCTTCGTTTGGGAGAATCCATGCATTGCCATGCTGCAAAACAACAATGCCATTACTTTTTTTGTGATCATTTTCATGTAATAAAATTACGCAGGTAAAAGTTAATAATTCCTCAAATGAAAACCGGTTTAATGGGCAAATTTGCATATTTACTTAAAATCCGACAAGGTTGCAGTGAACACCCCTCTTTCCCTTTTTTTAAAGATCGCTTTCCAATTACCGTTATACCTTATAAGTGAAGGAACCAACAACTCGCCAAAGCGGGTAAGTTCCACTTCCATGCTCACTTTAAAATCATAGAAGGCGGCATCGTAACTGAGTGTATAGTTTCTTGCCAGCACTTCATAGGTCTTGTCATCAAACCACGTGGTCATTTCATCCACCACTACATCGTTCTCACTGCCGGGTTTTACTTTTTGCCGGAGAATATAACAATTGGTATTGTTATGAATATCCATATCAATGTTCATGTCGTATTTATCTGCCATCTCATCATCATAGATGGCTGTTTTGCCACTCATGAATGGAATGCCGCTTATTTTTTTACCCGGGTTAAAGAAAAGCATTTTGAGTTGTTCCTTATGTTTCTCCATACCGATTTTGCCCGATGTGCTGAATTCCCGCCCTTTTACGATATTGTCTTCCCCGCAAACTGAATCCTTTGTAAAAAATAAAGAGGCGTACATTTCTGCTGTATAGTAATTGAAGTTATGATCATCGTCGTAAATATCACCGCTGGCCTGCTCTTCCAGTGTTTCCATTTTGCGGCAACCGGTACTGGTGCGTACCTGTTTAGTTTTGCTGTGTAAATAGGCCTTTGCTTCGCCATCGCGGTTGTTCATACGGATATCGTTGATGGCGGTGAACTGCAGTAAGTGCAGGTTTCGGAATGCCTTGTAAAAAGAGGTGTCGTTCTTTATCCTTTCAATAAAGGCAGGCACATTTAGTTTATTATTGATCACCACTTCGCTTAAGGTAATCGTATTCTTGCCAACAAGGATCATACTGTCACTGTGCTGCTGGCTGGTGACAGTGTTGTAAAGAAGCAGG
>JANYIM010000017.1 GCA_025362055.1 Bacteroidota bacterium | reverse complement strand
TTGGTTGATAATGCCACAAAATGTTTGGCAATATGCGCATCTTCTTTTGCATATTGTAAGAACCAATCCCTTGCCGTATGTGCATTGGTCATGGTTTCCTGTGTTGTAAATGTTTTACTTGCGATGAGGAACAGGGTTTCTTCTGCATTTACCTTTTTCAGCGTTTCAATAATATGTGTTCCGTCTACATTACTTACAAAATAAGGTTGGATGCCCTTCAGCCAGTATGGTTTCAATGCTTCGGTAACCATCACCGGGCCGAGGTCGCTTCCCCCAATGCCGATGTTTACGATGTACTTTATTTTTTTTCCGGTGTAACCTTTCCATTCCCCACTATGTATCTTTTCGCAAAAATCTTTCATTTGTTTTAATACTGCCTGTATATCAGGCATCACGTCTTTACCATCTGTTACAACAGGGTTACCCGAAAAATTTCTCAAGGCAGTATGCAATACGGCCCTGTTCTCTGTTTCATTGATCTTTTCACCGTTGAACATGGCGTTCATCGCATCTTTCAATTTGCAATCCCCGGCCAATTGCAGCAAGAGTTGCATTGTTTTTCCTGTGATGATGTTTTTTGAATGATCAAAAAGAATATCCCCAACCTTCAACGAAAACTTATTGAACCTGTCGGCATCTGCGGCAAACAGGTCGGCCATATGCACCGTGCTCATCTCTGCATAATGCGATTGCAATGCCTGCCATGATGGGGTAGTGGTGGGGTTGATCTTTGGAAACATGCAGCTAAGTTATTTAAAAAAAAATACCGTAGTTTCTAAAACTACGGTATTCTAAATAAACTTGATCTTTATCGGCTACAAACTATCAACTACCAACTTATAACTTCGTCGGTATCATCCCCCTGATCCCCATATCCACAACCTGTTCGCCAAGGGTGGGTTCATATTTCCCATTTCCGTTCGTATCGATCCATTCAAAACTTTTGTTGGTAGAAAGTGAAACGATGATATTGATATCGGTTGATTCATTGCCCGTAATGATCAACGGTGCTGCAAACTGCCCCGTTACTACGCAGGAGCCTACAGGTATGGGTGAAGTAGCGAACAATGGGTTAGGGACTGTGGTTGCACCCGGAGGAGCCTGGCCTGTACTTACAAAACCAAATCCGGGCACGTGGCCTTCAACCGCCCAATATCCCTGGGCCTTATTACCATTTACGATAACGGTTGAATCCTTTACTTTATAAGTTGAGAGATAAGTATTAAAACCAATAAAAGAAGCTACCGTGGCATCGATCACATTGCCCGGTGCAGTTACATACACATTGTAATTCTGGTATGCCAGGGAAACCCTCAACCAGTTATAGGTACCCGCTGCTAAACTTTTTACCGGCACACTTAAGAATATCGCATTGTTTCCTGCAAAATTGGATTTTGTGAAGTCGATCGCAGTGGCGCCGCCGGTCGTTACTTCAGGAGCACGGTATAGAACAGCACCAGCTCCCAGCGCAGTTGTTGCAGATGGCGCCAATTCAAGATAATGGGCACTCATCGTATTAAACCGGGGCGATTGGCCAGCATTGCCTGCAGGAATGGTAGATGGTTGTCCGGCCCCATTTAATCTGGCTTGAGTAGAATCGAATTTGAAGATAAAATTAATGTTGACTGCTGTTGTACTATCGCTCTTTTTACAGGCGGTAAAACTTATTGCAAGAAGGCTCAGAAAGAGGAAGGGAAGAAATTTCATGTTGGTTGTTTTTGGTTAAGTGATAACAGATCGACGCATTTATTTATCAACTATAATGCCTCGATCACCTGGATGAGATTTTTTATCATTTCTTTAGTAATATCAAGATGCATCACCATTCTTACCTGTGTGGCTGAAATGCTAAGGCATAGGATCTTGTGTTGCCGCAATTTATTACAGAATGAAGCTGGTGTATACGAACCCTTTACTTCAAAGATGATGATATTGGTTTCAACGGGCATTATTTTGCCGATGAATTCTTTTTTACCCAAAGCATCTGCGATCTGTTTTGCGTGCAGGTGATCTTCTGCAAGGCGTTCAATATTATGCTCCAATGCATAGATACCGGCAGCTGCCAGGTAACCCGCTTGTCGCATGCCACCTCCAAATACCTTGCGTACCCGGCGACCCTGTTTGATATATGCCTGTTTACCTAATAACAGGCTTCCAACCGGGGCACCCAAACCTTTGCTCAGGCAAATGGATATACTATCAAATATTTCTCCGTATTGTTTAGTGTTTTCTCCACCGGCAACGATGGCATTAAAAAGCCTGGCACCGTCTAAATGTAATTTTAAATCATTATTTGAGCAAACATCCTTTATTGGTTTAAAATCAGCAAATTGATAACAACTCCCACCTCCTCTATTTGCCGTGTTTTCAAGACTAACAAGGC
>JANYIM010000023.1 GCA_025362055.1 Bacteroidota bacterium | reverse complement strand
GTTGAAAGCTAAGGTTTTATTGTATTGGGCGTAAGTCCGGATGAAGAAAAAAAACACAAGAAGTTTGAAAATAAATATGGCCTGCCCTTTACATTGATCGCCGACCCCACACATACCATCATTGATAAATACGGCGTATGGGGAGAAAAACAATTGTACGGCCGCAACTACATGGGATTGCACCGCACCACTTTCTTAATTGATGAAAAAGGCATCATCCGGAAGATCTTCCTGAAACCAAAAAGCAAACAGCATACAGAGGAGATCCTTAAGGCCTGGGAAGAAATAAAAAGTCGGTAGTTTGTAGTCTGCAGTCGTAGATTCGAAAAGAGTTCTGAGTTAGCTTACTCCAACTATCAGCTACCACCTACAAACTACCAACTAAATTATCCATTCTATCTCTCCAAAATCAAAATTCCGTTCTGTTGCATCAACCGTAACCAACTGCCCTCTCTCATTTACTTCTTTTATCACAGTTTCAAAAACAGCATTATCTTTTTTTAGTCTTACGTTTTTATTGATGCCGTATAAATGTTGATTGTATCCTTTTATTATTTTTTCAAATGATGCTGGCGCCAGTTCTTCCATTCTTTTCATCACCGTTTCATACAATTCTTTTGCCAGCACAAGAGCGTCAAGTTCTTTCCCTGTAATTTGTTTTAAGGATACCGGGTTCTTCAACTCCTTACTAAATCTTGTTTGATTGATATTGATCCCGATACCAACGATCGCATATTTCAATGCAGTACCCTGGTAAATGGTTTCAATTAAAATACCCCCTGCCTTTCTGTCACGCCAATACAGATCATTGGGCCATTTTATTTTTGTTTCATCACCTGCATAACCAAAAAAAAATTCATGACAGGCAAGGGCTATTGCGGCACTCAGATAAAATTGCCGGGATGAATTGAATGATTGTGGTTCCAAAACCAGGCTCAGGGCTATATTTTTACCCGGTTCCATTTCCCAATCTTTTCCCCGCTGGCCCTTACCTGCCGTCTGGTTATGGGCAAACCAGGCCATTCCATGACTGGCCATTCCCGCATGAACCTGTGCCATGGCATAGTTGTTGGTACTATCCACATGATCCAATATTTTAAAAAAACGGCTTGTTGGCATAATTAACCGTGGCAAAGAAGTGTTACTTTTGTCACATTGCAAGCTACGGCTACTCTGCAAAAAAAACAATAATTACAAACATGGCCTGGAACAATGATCCGGGGCTGAAATAATAAATTAAAACAGTATTGCATTTGAATAACCTGGAAGCATTAAATACCCGTAAAAAGAACAGCATAGTACGATTAACGAGAAACAGCAAAATTTTCAAAGCCATCATTCATGCTATACAGGAGAAAAAAGGCGAAAATATAGTGAGCCTGGATCTCCGTAAAATACCTGAAGCTGTTGCAGATTTTTTTATCATTTGCCAGGCCAGCAATAATACGCAGTTAAGGGCCATTGCAGATTTTGTTGAAACCGAGGTAAAAGGGAAATGCCTTGAAATAGCTTACAAGCATGAAGGCAGGCAGGGGCAGCAATGGATCCTGATCGACTATGTGAATGTGGTGGTACATATTATGTTGCCCGAACCAAGAAAATTCTATCAACTGGAAGAAATGTGGAGTGATGCACCCCAGATGGAGCATAGGGATCATTAATAAAGTTTTTTTACTTAAAATAAAACGAACCGTTAATCGTCTACCCTTACTAACAGGTTACAGTTAGTGTAGATTAAGTACCCAAAATAATGGCACAAAACAATATGAATCAACAAGACCCCAGCAGGAAATTCAATCCTGATAACATACCTCCCAAAGGAGAAGACCCAAAGAAGAAAAGCAGGTTCAATATTTACTGGATCTACGGGATCATTTTTGTAGCGATCGTAGGATGGAACCTGTTTCGTGGGGTAAGCAGCGCAGGTGTGGAAACAGACCAGCAAAGATTCTATGAAATGGTGAAGCAGGGTGATGTGGAAAAGATAAAAACAATACGCAATAAAAAGATCGTCCGTGTTTATTTAAGTAAAGACAGCATGGACAAAAAAGCATCCTTGTACAAATCATGGCTCAATGATAAGGATGATGATAAAAAATATGAAGTTGCTGAAAAGGCAAATAAACCACAATTATATTTCAGCATCATTGACGATAAAACTTTTTCTACACAGATGGGTGATTTTTACAAGAAAAATCCCGGGCTCACTGAGGTGGCCGATAAGCCCGATGATGAAGGAGAATTATTTGGGCAGATCATCAGCACCTTATTACCCATTTTACTGATTGGTTTATTGTTTGTGATGATGATGCGCAAAGTAGGCGGACCCGGTGGTGGAGGCGGTCCTGGCGGTATCTTCAATATCGGAAAATCAAAAGCTACTTTATTTGATAAGGGCACCAGGGTGAATATCAACTTTGGTGATGTTGCAGGGCTGGATGAGGCGAAAGTTGAAGTGATGGAGATCGTTGATTTTTTAAAGAATCCAAAAAAATATACAGCACTTGGCGGAAAGATTCCAAAAGGTGCGTTGCTGGTCGGGCCTCCCGGTACCGGTAAAACGCTTTTGGCGAAAGCCGTTGCCGGCGAAGCACAGGTGCCTTTCTTCAGTCTTAGTGGAAGTGATTTCGTAGAAATGTTCGTTGGTGTTGGTGCCAGTCGTGTAAGAGACCTGTTCAAACAGGCAAGGGAAAAAGCGCCTTGTATCATTTTTATTGATGAGATCGAC
>JANYIM010000312.1 GCA_025362055.1 Bacteroidota bacterium | reverse complement strand
CCTGGAGGGGCTACAGCAGGGTTAGCGCTACTGCCGGTATCCGCGACAGCCTGGTAGTTGCACAATACATCAACAATCCGCCTTTTAAATGGAATGTGCCGGGTGGATGGTTTCCAGGGCTTGCCATAGGGCCCGACAGCCTTTCGGGTTATGTGACTTCCAATACCTATAACGGCGCTTTTGATACTTCTCAAAGAAGATTTGCATTGGGCACTTATAGTAAATTCAATGCCCTTCCTTTACAGCTCCTTTATTTTACCGCCATTGCCGATGGCAATAAAGTGCGGCTGAACTGGGATGTTGACAATGAACAGAATGTGAGTTTATACGAAGTAGAGAAATCACTGACCGGCACCGGCTTTACACATCTATCTACCGTAACCTCACTGCAGCGTGCCCAGGCTCTATATACCGATTACGACTATACGCCGGCAACGGGCTGGAATTATTACCGGATAAAGATCATCGACAAATCGGGAGCCTTTACTTATTCCCCGGTACGCGCCGTAAAATTTGATAAGGGACTGGAAGAAATTAAGATCTTCCCCAACCCTACTACCGACATCTTGAATATTCAATTACCTTCTTCTTATATCAGCAAGGTAGACCTACGGGTATACAGTATTGACGGTAAATTCATCTCATCGTTAAAACCAACCGTGAATACCGTGCAATTAAATGTATTGCCATTACCGGCAGGTACTTATATATTGCGGATCACCAGGAATGATGGAACAATCAATAATTATCGTTTTGTAAAACAATAAAATAAAAATTTAAATAAAATAAAATGAAAAAATTGATCACATTAGTATGCTGCACAGGCTGCATGTTCTTTATCAGCTTCCATGCAAATGCACAGACCGTAAAGAGTGAAGTGGGTACCGCAATAGACCCTAAAAAGCCTGCAGAAAACAAAAAGCCTTCAACAACAGTAGCTTCACCTGAACCGGCAAAACCTGTACCTCAAATCATTACAGCTACAGCGTTGAAAACTATACAGGCTGAAGCACCAAAAGCCATAATACCCGGTGGAGATTATAAGCCAATTGATACAAGGATTCCCGTTCCTGCCACCGCAGCTAAGAAACTGGCTGATCAATATCCCGAAAAAGCGAGTATTGTAGCGCCTGCACTACCTGTGTTTGCTGCACCAACGCCTGTTGCGGGGAAAGCAACCACGCCCGCAGTTCCCTTGCCAAAACCTGTTGTAGTACAACAAAATTAATATAGTTACCAAACAATCTTTTCTTTAAAGCCATTCTGCAAAAGCGGGATGGCTTTTTTTTGTGGCTCAATTAAATTAATTTCGTTAAACACTGCCAACAGGGTATTGATACCGTTGTCGGGGGGTATGATACATTTCGTTAAAACAACTGATCATGATACAACGCATTCAATCTGTATGGTTACTGCTGGCATCGGCATGTGCTTTCGCAACATTTAAGTTTTCTTATTACAGTGGCACCAATGCCAAAGGCCTGTCGCCTTATGAATTGAAAGCGAATGAGAGTTTCTTACTAATGCTAACCACCGTAGTTGTTGGGGGATTGGCTTTGTTCACCATCTTTCTTTATAAAAAAAGAAACTTGCAAATCCCACTTTGTGTGCTGGGCATTTTATTGGAGGCCCTGCTGATCTTTTTATACTACCGTGAAGTAAACACTTTTACAAAAGGAACTTATTCACTGACAGCCATATTACACAGCATCATCGTCCTTGCTTTTTTCCTCGCTGCAAGAGCCATTCATAAAGACCAGAAGATGGTGAAGGATAGTGATAGATTGAGATAGTGTATTTGAGTGCGGGATGACTGGGTAGCAATTAAGAATTTTATTCTTCCATAACAACCCCACCCAAAGAAAAGGACGAACCATTATAAGAATTTCCCCGTATAACTTTCCTTACACTTTTTCAGATCAGCAGGCTTACCGGCAAAGACAAGGCTACCTCCTGCATCACCTGCTTCGGGGCCAAGGTCGATCACCCAGTCAGCGGATCTTATTACATCGGTATTATGTTCAATCACGATGATGGAATGCCCCTGTTCAATAAGGGCGTTAAAAGAAGCCAGTAATTTTTTTATGTCATTGAAATGAAGCCCGGTGGTAGGCTCAT
Source organism: Bacteroidota bacterium (assembly GCA_025362055.1). Classification (GTDB taxonomy): domain Bacteria; phylum Bacteroidota; class Bacteroidia; order Chitinophagales; family Chitinophagaceae; genus Ferruginibacter. The sequence goes on along the minus strand of JANYIM010000312.1, from coordinate 21,550 downwards.
CAAAAATAAATAATATGCTGCCTTGGGATCTTCCTTTGCCCAAAAAGGAAGCCAGCTTTACACGCTGCGCTTCACCACCTGAAAGTGTGTCTGAAGACTGCCCCAATTTTACATAACCGAGGCCCACATCACTGAGTGGTTTTATTTTTTTTGCTACACTCTCTTCATCTGCAAAGAAATAAATGGCATCATCCACACTCATGTCCAGTATATCATAAATACTTTTGTCCTGGTATTTTACTTCCAGCACTTCTTCCTTGAATCTTTTTCCGCCACAAACATCGCAGGTTAAATGTACATCAGCTAAGAATTGCATTTCCACCACCTGTTCGCCTTCACCTTTACAGGCATCACATCTGCCTCCATCTACATTAAAAGAAAAATGTTTGGGTTGAAAGCCCCGCATTTTACTGAGCGGTTGCTTGCTGAAGAGATCCCGTATCTCGTCATAAGCTTTTATATAAGTGACCGGGTTACTCCGTGAAGATTTCCCAATGGGGTTCTGGTCTATCATTTCAATCTGTGCAATATGATCTACATCACCGGTAATGGCTTTGTGCGATCCTGCCTTCTCCATGAATTCGCCTTTTAGTTTTTGTAAGGCGGGGTATAGGATCTGCTTTACCAATGTTGTTTTGCCACTACCGCTAACACCGCTTACCACGCAGAGGGTATTCAATGGAAATTGTACAGAGATGTTCTTTAGATTATTTTGCCGGGCCCCTTCCACTGTTATGGAACGATTCCATTTACGGGTGATCGCCGGTGCTTCAATTTTTAATTTTCCTGATAAATATTTTCCGGTAAGGCTTTCGGGGTTATCAATGATCTCATCATAATTTCCTTCAGCCACCACTTCACCACCCAGGTGACTTGCCAACGGGCCCATGTCAATGATATGATCTGCTTCCCGCATCATCATTTCATCGTGCTCCACCACCACTACCGTATTATCCAGGTCACGCAACTCTTTTAATACAATGATGAGCCTTTCCGTATCGCGGCTATGTAAACCAATGGATGGCTCATCCAAAATGTATAATGAATTAGTAAGATTACTGCCTAAGCTCCTGGTCAATTGTATGCGCTGGCTTTCGCCACCGCTCAATGAATTGGCTAAGCGATTTAATGTAAGGTAACCAAGGCCTACATCCAATAAGGTCTTGAGGCGATGGTGTATCTCGGTTAAAATCCTTTTAGCTACCTGTTGATCATATGCACTCAGTTTTAACTGATCGAACCATGCCCGTAGTTTTGTAACCGGCATTTCACAAAGTTCACCAATATGTTTTCCGCCAACCTTTACATACAAAGCTTCATTACGCAGGCGATAACCTTTGCAACTGGTACACAATGTTCTTCCCCTGTACCTGCTCAACAACACCCGGTACTGTACTTTATATAAATTTTGTTCTACCTCCTTAAAAAAACCATTGATGCCTTCTGCGTGTTCATTTCCTTCCCATAGAACAGCTAATTGTTTATCGGTGAGGTCAATGATCGGTTTATGTATCGGGAAATTAAACTTAGCAGCTGCTTTAACGAACTGATCTTTCCACCAGCTAAGCTTCTCTCCTTTCCAGGGCGCTACGGCTCCTTCGTATACGCTTAGCTGTTTGTCGGGAACGACAAGATCAGGATCAATGCCCAGTATCTGTGAAAACCCTTCACAGGTAGGACAGGCACCATAAGGATTATTAAAAGAGAATAGATTGGGAACGGGTTCTTCAAAGCGAATACCGTCCAATTCAAATTTATTACTGAAGTGAACGGTCTTTTTCTCATTGATCTCTAAAAATAATTCTCCCTCTCCTTCATAAAAAGCCGTATTCGCAGAATCAGCGATACGGTGTTTGTCATCTTCATCAAATGATTTGACCACTAACCTGTCTATAAGAATTGATAATTTAGAATTAATGATTAATAATTCCCTGGCTTCCAATGCATCTTCAATTCTTACGATCTTTTTCCCATCATAAAGCCGGCTGAATCCTTTTTGTAGAAGAATATTGAGCTCTTCTTTAATATCCCTGTTCTTTTCTTTTTTAAAAGGCACCAGCATCAATACCTTATCTCCCTCCTTTAATGCAGCGATAGCGTTGACCACATCTTCTACATCATCTTTCTTTACTTCCTTACCGCTAACGGGTGAAATGGTTTTACCCGCACGTGCAAATAATAACCGCAGGTAATCATATATCTCTGTCATGCTGCCAACCGTACTTCTTGGTGTGCGGGTAATTACTTTTTGTTCTATTGCTATAGCCGGACAAAGCCCTTTTATAAAATCCACATCGGGCTTATTCATCCGTTGCATGAACTGCCTCGCATATGCGCTCAGGCTTTCTGCATACCTGCGCTGCCCTTCGGCAAACAGGGTATCAATGGTAAGGGAAGATTTACCAGAGCCAGATACACCCGTAACCACGATCAGCTTATTACGCGGTATGGTAACCGTTACATTCTTTAAATTATGTACTCTTGCTCCTTTGATCAGGATACCATCAGCTATCGTTTGGGGCTTTTCTGCTATCTTTTTTAGGGTCATTCTCGTAGTAATTGCCAGTTTTGGTAAAAATACAATGTTGCGCGGGTGAAGCCTAAAAATGTGAAAATCTTCTTAAAATGCGGGAAAATACGCGGAACGTATAAATACTTGACTTATTTTCAAGTTGCAAAAAAACTTTGAAAAAAGTTTGGCGGTTTCAAAATTATCATTACTTTCACAGTCCAATATCCAATAAAGTGAAAAACCGTCGATGCCTATCACCTAGACTTCTACGTCAAATTTTCCCCTTTTATTGGTTGTCTCTAAAGTCCTAAACCAAAAACTGTAGAAGTTTATGAAATGCCTAAACAATCTTGCCGACCAGCAGCTTATCCATTTATACATGGAAGGAGATGCGGATGCCCTTGCAACCCTTATTGTGCGTTACAAGGACAAAATTTACACCTCAATTTACCTGCTTGTTAAAGACAAGTACCTGGCTGAAGACATCTTCCAGGATGTATTTATCCGTGTTATCGACACGCTGAAAGGCGGCCGTTACACCGATGAGGGGAAATTTTTACCATGGGCCATGCGCATAGCCCACAATATGTGCGTTGACCACTTTAGAAAAGTTAAACGTAGTCCAACTATTAAAACCAGCGACGACCGTGACATTTTTGAAGTACTTAATTTTTCTGAACCCGGTGCCGACCAGAAGATGATGGCTGGCCAGAGCCACGACAGGGTAAGGAAAATGGTTGACATGCTCCCAGAAGACCAACGCGAAGTGATCATTTTGCGCCATTATGCCGACCTGAGCTTTAAAGAAATTGCTGACCTTACCAAGTGCAGCATTAATACAGCGCTGGGCCGTATGCGTTATGGTTTGATCAACCTCCGTAAGATGATGACCGAAAAGCAGATCGCATTATAGATTTCCGTACCCCAAAAAAAACACTTAAAAACCCTCCTCGCGAGGGTTTTTTTATTTCTTCATGGCGTCCAACCCGCATTTAAGCCATGCTGCGAATTCAGTTGGATCGGGCGTATAAAATTTAGTTTTTGTAAGGGCTTTTTCATTGGGACTTATAATTGCGTATTGGGGCTGGGAAGCTGCTTTAAAATTCTCTGTTTGAAAAGTAGACCATTTATCGCCACTACTTGTAATGGATTTAGCAGTTCCTGAAGCGGTTGTATAAACGGATTGTTCTGTTGCAGGCAATTTTGTTTTTTCATCAACATACAGAGATACCACCACAAATTCGTTATTCATGATACTTCTCACTTCGTTATTGGTCCAAACCTTTTCCTCCATGCGCCGGCAGTTAACACATGCCCAGCCGGTAAAATCAATGAGTAAAGGCTTATTTTCTGCCTTTGCCTTTGCGAGGGCTGCTTCATAATCGTTGTGAATAGGTTCAACACCCCTGGCAATGAGTACATGGTGCTTATAAAGGCTGTAAGATAACGGTGGCGGGAAACCGCTTAATAACTTAAGTCCGGCCCATTTTGTATTAGTAAGGCCCGGAACCAGGTAGATCGTAAGAGATGTAAATAATAAAATGAAGGCTACCCTTATAAAAGAAAATCTTTTTACCCGCGAGCTATGCCCTATCCTCAACCAGCCAAAGAGGTAAAGAACAATTGCAGCGGCAATGATGATCCACGCACCAATAAAGATCTCTCTTTTTAAAATACCCCATTGCTCCACATTGTCGGCATTGGCTAAAAATTTCACTGCCAATGCCAGTTCAATAAAACCCAGTACCACTTTTACGTCTGTCATCCAGCCGCCGGATTTTGGTAGTGAGTTCAGCCAATTAGGAAACATGGCAAACAAGGCAAATGGCAATCCCAATGCCAAACCAAAACCTGCAGCGCCGGCTGTTAAAGGCCAGGGGCCTTCATTGGCAACATTGGCTAATAAGGTCCCCAATATTGGTCCGGTGCAGGAAAATGAAACGATGGCCAATGTTCCTGCCATAAAAAATATTCCGGCAATATTACCGAGGCCAGCTCTTGAATCGGTTTTATTGGCGAGGGAGGATGGTAACCCAATCTCAAATAAACCAAAAAAGGAAAGTGCGAATAGAACAAATACCGCAAAGAATAATAAGTTAAGCCACACATTCGTGGAAATATTATTAAAGATCTCGGGGCTGATGGATTTGCTGGCTATATGAAATGGTATCGTAATAGCTACATAGATAAAAAAGATAAAAAGGCCATAGAGCATTGCATTAAAAATGCCTCTTTTTTTATCTTTTGATTTTTTAGTAAAGAAGGTTACGGTAACCGGTATCATGGGAAATACGCAGGGGGTGATCAATGCGATCAGCCCTCCCAGGAATCCTAATAAAAAAATGGCCAACAGGCTTTTATTTTGCGTATCGCCGTCGCCGCAATTGCTTACAGGATTGTTGATGTCGATCGAATTTATTTTTATCCTGCTGCCTGATACCACACCACCTTCCAGTGATACATCGAAAGAAAAGGGCAGATCTGGCAAGAACTCCTCTCCTTTGTTAAAAAAAATCGACAATTTTCCCAGTAAGATCGCCGGAATGCTATTTTTAAAATGAATGACCGCCTTCCATTCGGCTGGTCCTTCTGAAACAAAGAATGGCTTATTTCCAAAAGCAGCAATATTTACCTGTTGCATTTTACCTGTTTCCGTAAAACTTTCTACTGCAATGGTTGAATCTGAAAAACTTAATTCGGCCGATGGGGTTCCTTCAAGATCCTGTGAGGGCGCATACAATTGTGTGCCTTTTGAACCGGGCGTGGAAAAGATAATTTCATATTTGCCTTCTACTAATTTATGGGAACTTACTTTCCATTGGTAGGCGGCTATTGAAGAAACTTCCTGGGAAAAACCTGCTGCCGGGAACAGGAGAAGAAAAAAAACAGCAGTAATGAAATGGATACGTCGCATGGCCTTTGTTTACAAAAAACGAGTTCTTACAAGGAACCCGTTAAAGAAAATTTGTGTTGATCATTTATTTTAATGCAATGGAGAAATCCAATTTCTTGGGCGGCAGGCATTTCTTATCATCACAGGTTTGAAATTCTACACTACCGACAACATTGGTTTTTACGCCCGACTTTAATTTTATTTTTTGTACAAATTCAACCTTGTCTTTGTATTGGTTGGCAGATATCCCCAGTTTTTTATCAACAAAGACCTCCATTTTACCGGTCTCTTTAGGCTTGCCGTCAAGGGTCAACAAAGGGTTTTTATTAAATATTATTTCTGTTGGGATATTGATCCCATCCGCAGGTTGTGTTTGTGAATATAAATGCCAGCCGTTTTGTATGGTTGCCAACAAATGTACTTCGTAGGTTTTATCGGCAGTTTTTTTGGCACTAAAGGTCCACAATACGGGATTCAACATCTGTGCATGTCCAATACTAGCTATTACCATCAAAAAAAATCCAAAAAAAATCTTTTTCATATTCCTTCTTTTCAAACTCAAAATTAGGGAATTATAGCCTGACATGGTGCCCGGTAAATGATAGCGGCAGTATTTAACGTTAATTTATACCGAATAAATGATTGAATACACTTCTTCCGTCCGCATTCCCCAAAGCATTGCTACATGCCCTTTCGGGATGCGGCATCATTCCAAATACATTTCTTTCCTTATTACAGATGCCGGCTATATTATGAATGGCTCCGTTAGGGTTACCCGCTGTTGTGATGCCACCTTTTTCATCGCAGTACCGGTAAATCACCTGGCGGTGCATTTCCATTTCTTCCAGCGTCTTTTCATTGGCAAAATATCTTCCTTCTCCATGTGCTACCGGGATCTTTAAGGGAACACTTCCTTCTGAAGCAGCTTCTTTCATGAAAATATTCTTACAAACAAATTGCTGCTGGCTGTTACGCAACAGAATGCCGGGTAATAAGCCGCTTTCACATAATATCTGGAAGCCATTGCAAATGCCAAGTACTTTTCCACCTTTGCCGGCAAATTCGATCACGCTCTGCATCATCGGGCTAAAACGGGCGATGGCACCGCAACGTAGATAATCGCCAAAACTAAAACCGCCGGGTAAAATGATGCAATCTTCGGTATTAAAGTTGCTGATGTCTTTATCCTTATGCCAAAGTTGTATCACTTCCTGCTGCAGATCATTTTGCAGGGCTTCTATCATATCCCTATCGCAATTGCTGCCGGGAAAAACTACTACACCAAATTTCATGGATCAATTATTAAAAGTGAGTGTGCTACAAAGGTAAGCTACCCTGCCGGCGGTTACAAAACCCGGCAGCAGTTTTTGTTAACATCCTATTCCGGAAACCCTGCCGGCTATTACAAATCCCGACAGCGGTAGTTCATACAATTATTTTATTAAAGAACCGCCGATAAAGCCGGTGACCGCAGTTGGGATTATAAGACAAAGTAGCTGATAACAATTACAAAGATCACCATCAGCCAATGCAACGTGAGCGGAAACCATTTTTTTGCAGGATAGAGAAAAGCTGCACCTAAAAGGGCCGACAGGGGCACTGCACACAATATCCAATATTCAAAAGTGTGCGTAGCATTTACAAAAGGAATAAATACCGCTACGATCAAATATAAGAAAACAAGGTTCCAGCTTTTGCGGGCCTGTATCAACTGTCTTCTGAAATTTTGTTGAATAAAAAAAAGGCCGATGGCAGAAGTGAACAGTACGATAATGATGGCGGCATAAGCCCAGTTCGTTTGGTTGAATTTGGGCGTAGTAACTGCAAAGCCCGGAAATTTATACCCCTTCCACTTATCCGTTAAAAATACCCAGGCCAGTAAAAAATAATAAGGCGTAATGATACCCAGCAAGGCGATCAGCCATTCTGCCAACTTAAAGGGACGAGTAAGCGCTAAACCAAATATGATCAACGCTGCAAATGCCAGTGAAGGAAAATAAAAAAAAGTAGAGAGCCCGATCGCAATGCCGATATTGAATAAGGCTGTTTTAGGACTGGGGCTGTTATATAAGCCACTCATTTTCGCCCATACCCATATCAGCAAGGTATTGATGATGAGCGGGGCCGATAAGGTATTCCATTCTATGAATAAAGAAGTAACCAGCAGGTAGCTCATACCGGTAAGGTAATTGGGTTTTTGCATCAGCCTTTGTTCATTTACCAGTTTGTTGAAACTCACCGCCTGCGTGTACAGCAGCATGTAAGCGATCAAGGCGTAGATAACCGGTAAACTATTACTGAAAGGTTGCAGCCATTTTAATAATGCCTTATACAAAAAGCCATCGATCTGCTGGGGTTGTGGAACTTTTGGATGCAGGAACATCGGCAGTTTCAATAAAAGCCCGTATACAAAAAGCAGGAAGGTATTGTATGGGTTATTGGCTTTAAATGTGCCGGTCACAAAAAAGTAATTGGTAATTAGTAATTAGTTGCCGGTGCAAAATTCAGCAATTATTATTACTTATTGGAATTTGTTTATTTGGTATGGTTACAAAAGCCTGTCTTTTAAAATTCTACTTTGGCAAAGCAGATATAACCACGGTAAACACAAGGGATCAATAAAAGCCTGGCGCCTACCTGTTTGCTTAGTTTTGTCATGAACTGGTAGCCCCTTTCCTGGCTTCGTAGCGTTGGATTTCTTTTTGAAGTTCCATCAGACGTGATACTTTGGTCGGATATGATCTGGTTCTTACTATCGGCATTGAATAAAAAATGGATCTCATCTCCGGAGTTCACAGTAGCATAAGAAAGAAAATTGTCGTTGTCATCATCATATTGGGTCTTATGAATTATTTTATTCCACTCCCGCTTTCCATTCTTGTCAATGCTTACAACATAAATGTTCTCATAAAAATACCTTGTACTCTGGTTATTAAAATTGCTGAACGGGCGATAATATCCATAATACGGATTGTAATAATAATAGGAGCTGGAAGAAAGCGAATAAGGGTTTGAGAGATAGTCCCACCGGTTCCAGGGATTACTATTGTTGCCGCGACCCTGGCTGGAATAATCTTCGGCAGCGAGTAAAAAACCGCCATCTTTCTTTACGATCAAGTGCCTGATAAAAAAATCATCAAAAGCAATGTGAAGTGAGCCATCCTTCCTGGCTTCTTGCCGGAGTGAATCATCAAACTCTATGAAGTTGGATATGTATTGCCGTTCATTTATTTTATCCCAGCTAAAACTGAACAGCCCTTCCACACTTCCCCGGTTCTTATTGTAATAAAATGAATTGATGAGGTACCGTTTATTCAGGTTATCTATCTTAAGTTTTACATCGTCGATATATTTTTTCCCAAGGTCGATCGCATGATAAGCAAAAGTATCCTCCAGCGGCGCCTTGGTAACAAGGTGTAAGGTATTGCTGTAATCCCTATTTGCCGGGGTCCTGTCTTTTGTGAAAATAAAATTGCCTTCATTGTCCAGCAAAAACTCCCTGTAGTTGTCGCGGCGCTCATCAAAAGCTATTGCCTGCCTGGTTTTTTTTATTAATTGTAACTGGTCATCGAACAACAAGGTCACCATATGCAAATTCTCATATTTCTTCTGGATCTTAAATACCATTATTTTTTTCTTATCCTCACTGTAAATAGTACTATAGATCTTATTATCGTCGAAGAAAGGGATTCTTGTGGTATCCAATTCAATGGGTTCTCCTATTTTTTTTCCATAGCCATCCATCTTTAATCCCATGCAATGCACGATATTTTTTTTCTCGAACTGGTAGATCATGAAGAAATGATCGGGGTAGATAACAAAATCGACGTTGAGCGTTTTTTCGGGGAAAAAATCCAGGTTTACACTCTCCTTTATCTTCATCTCATTGTCATAAACGCACAATTTATGTTTCCACCTGATATTTTTATATACGAGGAAGTTCCCATTCATCTTCCCGATAATCTCAAAATTCATATCGGTGCCCTCATCCCTTTCATAATCAGAAAAAGTTATCGTCTGCGACAGAACAGTCACGGGCAATATAAAAAGCAATAAAAGCAGGAGGGCAATGATGCGATTCATGAAAGTGAGACTTTGTATTAAAATTACGATTTAAAAAGCAATGGCTGTAAATTACACTGAACAAGATGTGGTGTTGTTTGTTTTTACATAACAGTTCAAGTTTTTTTATAAGATGCAAACCATTTTAATTACAGGTGGTACAGGTTTGGTGGGCAGGGCGCTAACAACTGCCCTTGTGCAAAAGGGGTATAAGGTGATCATTCTTACCCGGCATATCCCGGATAAGCAGCCTGGTGATAATACCAGTTATGCATTATGGGATGTAAATAAACAAACGATCGACATAAGTGCCATAGAAGCGGCCGATCATATCATACATTTAGCCGGAGCAGGCGTGGTAGAAAAAAAATGGACGGCTGCTTATAAAAAAGAGATAATCGACAGTCGTGTTAAAAGCAGTCAACTACTGATCAGTGCTTTAGAAGGTCATTCCAATGTTGTTAAGACTGTAATAAGTGCAAGTGCGATCGGCTGGTATGGGGCCGACAGCGGGCAAACCAGGTTTATTGAAACCGATTCGCCTAAAAAAGATTTTTTAGGAGAGACCTGCAGGTTATGGGAAGAAAGTGTAGACCCGGTTACTTTATTGGGTAAACGATTGATAAAACTAAGGGTGGGTATTGTACTAAGTAATGAGGGGGGTGCTTTGGCTGAATTTAAAAGACCCATACGCTTTGGAGTAGCCGCTATCTTAAGCAATGGAAAACAAATGGTAAGCTGGATACATATTGATGACCTCTGCCGCATGTTCATCCATGCCATTGAAAATGATAATATCAGCGGGGCTTATAATGCAGTGGCACCGGTTCCTGTAAGCAACAAAATGCTAACACTTAGTTTGGCCAAAGCTATCAGGGGAAAATTCTTCATTCCCTTACATATACCCGCCTTCCTGTTAAAACTCATGCTTGGACAAAGAAGTATTGAGGTGTTAAAAAGTGCTACGGTAAGTTGTGAGAAAATAAAAAAATCAGGCTTTGTTTTTTTATACCCTTCCATTGAAACTGCAATAGAGGAGCTAAATAAAAAAGCTAAGCGATATCATCAGGTCTTCAGATCTGTTTTGCGGAAATAGTTAATGATCACATATGCATATACGGATATGTAAGCAACGGCTGCAATTATCAACGCATAATCTTCTACCGTTCTTCTTTCCATGATCTTTGGTTTGAATGGATTGGGCACCAATGAATCAACGGCTTCCAGTGGCATGAAATATCCCAGCTGGCTTCCTTTTAAAGTAAATATCAGCCACAATACATTATCTACGATACACACAATTGTAAAATAAATAATGATGGACAGGCCGGTTCGTTTTACCAGTATCCCTATCAAAAAGGCCAGCATTAAATAGAGGGTTGCCATTAATGCAAAATAACCCACGTAATAAACACCGTTAAACATATTGGCTTTTGAAGAAGAGAAACTAACCCCTACCAACAGTCCAACTAAAAAGATCAATAAGGTACTTACGAGTACAAAAAAAAGTAAGAGTGAAAACTTTGCTTTTAAGAAATCCATGCGGCTCCAGCCGTCAATGATATTCTGGCGATGGGTGCGGTACTGCACTTCATTGGTGATGAGTAATATGAATAACATTCCTATTAAAACAAAGAACAAGCCGCCCATCCAGCTTGCTGCCAGCCAAACCCTTGGAAAGACGAAGGGGGCATCCATCATTCGTTTCAGCAATTCTTCCTGCAGGTCGCCTGAGTAGCTCAATGATTCCATGAACTTGCTTGCCGAGAAATAGAATGCGATGGGATAAAACACCAGGAAGCCCAGGAATAATATCCAGAATGTACGGTAGGTCCTTATCTTAAGCCATTCTATTTTAAAAAGATTCAACATGGTCTGTTATTAAAAATGTGTGATTTAGCGATCGCTTTGTTTACCAGTGATCTCAAGGAACCTTGTTTCGAGTGATTTACGCTTCAGGTTCAGTTTGCTTAGTACTACTCCCTTATCAAAACAAAATTTGTTTATTTGTTCAGCAGTCACTGTTTCGTTGCAGGTGAGTTGCAATTCATTATCTTCATTTGTGATACTTTCTATACCATTTAGCTGTAGTAAAATATTTTTTAAAAGCGCATTGTCAGCGGCATTTACTTCTATCAACAGTTTTGTAACATTATTGCTGCTCGTAGTATTCATCACGGAACCTACCGAGCCCACAGTTTTTAAAACCCCCTGCTGTATAATGGCAACATGGGTACATACTTTTTCTACCTCATCGAGTATATGACTGGCCATGATGATGGTTTTGCCTGCCTTATTCAATTGTTTTATCAGCTCCCGTATCTCAGCAATGCCGGCAGGGTCCAATCCATTCGTTGGTTCATCAAAAACCAAGATACCGGGATCACCCAAAAGCGTAGACGCAATAGCAAGTCGTTGTTTCATCCCCAATGAATAGGTGTTGAATTTGGAGTCTTTACGCTGGTAAAGGTTTACCAGTTCTAATACTTTTGGAATATCTTCTTCGCCCTTCCCTTTTATTTTTGCGGCGATCCTCAGGTTATCTTCTGCACTGAGATAATGGTAAAAATTAGGCGTTTCCAGTAAAGTGCCGATCTGCTTTCTGATCTGGTCTGAATGCTGTTGCCCCATCCAGGAATAATTGCCCTCAGTAGCTTTCAATATGTCCATTACAATACCCAGCAAAGTTGTTTTACCGCTGCCATTGGGGCCAAGGATACCAAATACAGTTCCTTCGGGCACACTAAAACTTACGTTCTTTAATGCTTTAACACCACCATAATTTTTAGAGAGATTTTCGATTGTAAGAATTGACATGATCCACTGCGTTTGAGATTTGAAGATAAGCGATTTTATCTTTCAAACATTGTACGATCCGTTATATCTTATTAAGGCAATTGCCTATCATGCCATACGGATGTGAAGTCGCCCAGTTTTGCAAAACCCTTTTCATCAAAAGCCAGTTTATGTAATTGAAGGCCTTCAATATCTTCGGGCAATACCTTTCTTTTAAACGGATTCAACGTGCCGCCCTTTTCACCCGGCAGCGCATCCGGAATATATTGAAAGGGTGGGTCTGTTATTGTACCCCTTGGATACATGATGCCGGGAATGCCTTTTCCGCGGATATCCAGGTTCTTCGGATGATCCAGCCCAATGCTATGGCCATATTCATGGGCCGCTGTAGTGGAATTATTGAGAAGGTTCTCTAATTTAAAATAACCGGTATTGGAATTAATCGCGTCTACATAAGATATATTTCCACTGGCATATTCTTCGATCCTGAAATAATTATTTCTTGGGTCTGTATTTGCATTCACCATTAAGGGAGTCAATAATTTATCCCATATTCCTTTGATATCGAAATGCACATGGAACCAGTTCTTGTTGACCTGCACTTTCGCCTTGGGTTCATTCCAGTGATCAGCAACGTCTTTGGCAATTTGCCAGCTTAATGCATCATTGGCAGCATCTCCGTAAAAAATTAAAACGGAATGAATGATCAGTTGATTCTTATGCAGGTGGAGTTCGGCCTCTCCCATATTGTTACAAGATTATTATTTTAGATGATCCATGAAATAATCTGTTATCTTCTGGTAAAGATGCGCCCTGTCTTTTCCCAACACATTGTGTTCATGGCCGGGATAGATCATGTAATCAACCTGGATGCCTTTATCAATGCAGGCTCTTACAAAATTCACCGAGTTTTGCTGTACTACAACAGGATCCTGCAATCCATGGATCAGTAATAATTTCCCTTTCAATTTTTCAACCTGTTTGGTCAGGTCTGTAGCTGCATAGCCTTCAGGATTTTCCTGCGGCGTATTCATATAACGTTCGGTGTACATTATTTCATAGTACTGCCAGTTCATTACCGGTCCGCCGGCAACTGCTGCTTTAAATATACCCGGATGGTTGAGCATGAAATCAGTTGTCATAAATCCACCAAAGCTCCAGCCAAATAATCCCATGTTCTCTTTATCGGCGTAGGGCAAACCATTTAAATAATTTACCCCGCTCATCAGGTCTTCCATTTGCACATCACCTAATTTGCCGAACATAGATTGCTCAAATTCTTTACCACGGTTATCGCTTCCCCTTGTATCCATTGTAAAAACGATATAGCCTCTTTCGGCCATGTATTGAAACCAATAATCGCCGCTGCCGCCATTCCATGAGTTCAGGATCATTTGTGCATGAGGGCCTCCATACCAATAAACTATGACGGGATATTTTTTTGTACTGTCGAAATTAACCGGCATGAACATCCTGCAATACAGTTCATCGCTTTTATCATTTTTTATTTTAAATATCTTCAATTTACCTAACGCATAATCACTTAAAGGGTTTGCAGCCTGTAATAATGTTTTCGCCTTGCCTGTTTTTGTTTCAATTAACTGAACGGTCCGTGGGTTATCCGGGCTGCTGAAATTATCCAGCACATAAGTTCCTGCATTATTCACCTGGGTATTGTGCAGCTGGAAGACCTGTGTGATACGTTTAGATTTACTCTTGTCGTCATCGGGTTCTTCAGACATCCTTTTTACATTGAGCTGGTATAAATTCTTGGTTATGGGAGATTCTTCCGTAGCAGTATAAAATAAATTCTCACCTTTATCATCAAATCCTTTCACTTCAGTTACTTCCCATGGCCCGCTTGTTAGCTGTGCCGACAGGTTCCCGGTTGTATCATACAAGTATAAATGGTTCCAGCCATCGCGGTTACTTTGCCAGATGAATTGCCCCGGTTTATTTTTTAAGAACAACATAGGTACCAGGGGCTCCACATATTTTTGATCCCTTTCTTCAAATATCTTTCTTATAAAATTTCCTGTTACGGCATCGTATTGATTCATCTTCATGTGATCCTGGCCGCGGTTCAATACTGCGATATAAACAAACCTGTCATCCGGGCTCCAGGCGATATTGGTAAGATATTGCTCTTCCAGGGATGAGTCATTATTAAGGTAGCCGATCCCCTCTGACCCTCCTACAACATTTGTTTTTAGCATTACCTTCGATTTGGTCTCGGCATTATAAACCCATACTGTAACATGATGGCTTTTATCCCCTGCCATCGGGTATTTGATATTCGCATTTTTTGCAGGGCGCTGGCTCCAGTCAATGATGGGATAATCGGCTACCATGCTTTGGTCCATGCGGTAAAATGCCAATTGCTTTCCACTATTGCTCCAGAATGTCCCTTTGCTGATGCCAAATTCCTCCCTGTGTACCGATGACGCATACACGATATCTGTACTGCCATCCGTTGTTACCTGGTTCATTTCAGTTGCACCCTGTGCTACAAATAAGTTATGATCATCCACATAAGCGATATAGCCGGCGCTGCTTTCTTCTACATGCTCTTTTTTGCCAATGGCTTCAGGGATCAGTTCTTTTATCTTACCGCTCTCCGGATTGAGTGATATCTTGATACCATTGATGGCCATTATCCAACCAGCCCCTTTATTGAATTGTATCGCAGGCATTGTTTTTTGCGCTGCATATCCTGCCGTTTTTAATTTTTCGTTCACCTGGTCAAGTGTAAGGAAAGGGATGTCGTCCTTTGATTTGAAATTTCCCCGCACCCAGGTATCCTGGTCATTTATTTTTTTGAGGTACGCATAATCACCGGTACCATATATGAATTGCAGTTGTTTTAAATTTTCAGGAGCAAGGGTGGTCCTGTTCTTTACCATAGCATCTTCCATGGTAAGCAATTTATTTTGCGCAATGGCAGATAAGCTGAAAAGAAAGGACAGGAAGAAAACGATCTTTTTCATTCGTGTTATTTTAGATGACAAATGTAGACAAAGCCTTTTTGCCCTTCAGAAATTTTTCTGAGAGCTGAATCCTTTGACATTTTTGGGGGAACCCGAATTTAATTTCGGAGTGGTTTGCCACTTTTCAATATACTTTGAATTCTTTCCAGTGTTTTCTTTTCCCCGGTAAGACTAAGGAATGCTTCTCTTTCCAGGTCAAGTAAATATTGTTCGCTCACCAATGTAGGTTCTGTGAGATCACCGCCACACATTACGTAGGCCAGTTTTTTAGCAACGGTTACATCATGGTCGGTGGCATAATTACCCCGCCACATTCCATTGATACCTGCGTGCATGGCACCCAACATCGTGCGGCCCAATACTTTTATATCGGAACGTTGTACGGGCATAACATAACCATCATCATATAATTCAACAACAGCTTGTTTGGCTTCGGCAATTCGCCGGCCCAAATTAAGGCTAACATTATCTTTTCCTTTTCGATAAATACCAAGGTCATATGCTTCGTAAGCCGAAGTGCCTACTTTGGCGGTAGCAATGGTTAAAAAACGATTTTGTAAGGTAATCGTTTCCGGTTCACCGTCGTGTACTTCATCGGCAGCCCTCAACACAAATTCTTTGGTACCCCCACCACCTGGAATTACGCCGATACCAACTTCCACTAAACCCGTGTAAGTTTCTGCAGCAGGTATAACTTTATCCGCGTGTAAACATATCTCGCAACCGCCGCCTAATGCAAGTCCGTGTGGAGCCAGCACCACCGGTATACCCGAATAACGCACCCGCATCATGGTATTCTGGAACATGCGTATTGCCATATCAATTTCATCATAGTCCTGCTCAATGGCCAGCATGAATATCATACCAACGTTGGCACCCGCACTAAAGTTAGGCCCATCATTAGCTATCACTAGCCCCTTGTATTTATCTTCAGCCAAACTGATGGAACGTTGGATACCTTCCAGTACTTCACCGCCAATGCTACCCATTTTGGTGTACCATTCCAGTCCTAATACATCATTACCCAGGTGATAGGTTCTGCAGGCGGAGTTTTTCCAGACGGTTTCATTTTCAAAATTCTTCAATACAATAAAGGCGTCACCACCCGGCAATGCCTTATAGGCCTTGCTACTAACATCATAGCATAGTCGCTTTCCGTTTTCCACTTTATAAAAAGTAGTGGCCCCGCTTGCGAGCATTTCATCTACCCATCCTGCAGTTGTGTTTCCTGCTGCTTTCATGGCTGCCAGTGTTTTGGCAACACCCAATACATCCCAGCTTTCAAAAGCACCGATCTCCCAGCCAAAACCAGCCATCAGTGCGTCATCCACGCGATAGAGCTCGCCGCTTATTTCGGGGATACGATGAGAGATATAAGAAAAAAGATTGTAATGAAACTGACGGTAAAAATCTCCTGCCTTATCTGTTCCGGTACACAATGCTTTTATTCTTGCTTTCAGATCTTCGATCGGTTTGGCAGCTTCTAATGTCGCAAATTTTGGTTTTTTGCGAGGTTCATATTCAAGTGTTGAAAGATTCAATACGTGAATTTCTTTCTCTCCTTTAGGGGATGGGGGCATTTTCTTAAAAAACCCCTGGCCGGTTTTATCACCCAGCCAGTTATTCTCCACCATTTTATTGAGCCAGGCAGGAATGATGAATTGTTCTTTCGCTTCATCATCCGGACAATTATCGTGTACCCCCCTGGCAACTTTCACCAGGGTATCGATACCAACCACATCGGCTGTACGAAAAGTAGCTGATTTAGGGCGTCCAATAACCGGCCCCGTTAGTGCATCAATTTCATCAACGCTTAACTGCAGTTTTTCCATGGCATTCATGATGGCCATCATGCCAAATACACCAATCCTGTTGGCGATAAAAGCAGGCGTGTCTTTACACAATACCGTTGTTTTACCCAGTGTAAGATCACCATAATGCATCAGGAAATCTACCACAGCCGGATCAGTAAAAGGCGTTGGGATGATCTCCAGTAAACGCAAATATCTGGGCGGGTTAAAAAAGTGTGTGCCACAAAAATGTTTTTTAAAATCATCGCTCCTACCCTCTGTCATCATATGAATGGGAATGCCCGATGTATTGGAAGTGATCAATGTGCCTGGCTTGCGGTATTTTTCCACTTCAATAAAAACAGCCTGCTTGATGTCTAGCCTTTCCACTACCACTTCGATCACCCAATCATAATCAGCTATGTCTTTCATATTGTCGGTGAAGTTGCCCGTCTTTATTTTCTTCACTACCTCCTTGGTATATACGGGTGATGGATTTGATTTGATGGCAGCTGTCAATGCATCATTCACAATTTTGTTGCGCTGGGCAGGCTTAGCGTCTGCTGCCAGGTCTTTTGGCATTATATCAAGCAATAATACCTGCAGGCCTACTCCCGCAAAATGGCATGCAATGCGGCTACCCATGACACCACTACCCAAAACAGCTACTTTTTTTATGATCCTTTTTGACATAATGAAATTAGTTAGTTAAACAACTATTTGATACTTCGAAATTAAGACATTATTAATTATGCTGAAAATAAAAGGGAGTTATTGGGACCAGCAGGCACAAAAAAGGCTGCCTCTTTAAAAGAGGCAGCCAGTTCCATATTCTGTTGTTTGTCTATTCTTCGAAATATTCGGTACCGTCGGTACTCATATATCCCATCTTGCCGCTTGCTGTCTTCACTAACAGGAATCTTCCTCCCCTTACCATTTTTACATCCGCATATTTTGGTTTTATCATTTTATTGTTTAATAAATAATAGCCCTTGTTATTATTAGTGCCTGTTAATATAAACCCTCCTTCTTCATCATATATAATGTCTGAATAATCTGCATTAACAATATCGTTGAACTCAATATCCTTAACCATTGCCCTACCATCTTTTGATACAATGAAATAATCATTTCCGTTCTTTGCTTTCACATATACCATGTTATTGTATTCTGCAGGAACATAAACAGAACCATTTCCCCTGTAAAGACCATAAGCACCATTTTTAACCGCTTCCAGGTAAGTAACATCACCCACACTTATCTTTTTGATCGATGTATATTCAAATGGCAATATCACTTCAAATATATTATTGATCACGCCGTACATGTTATTCTTGGTGCCAATATAGTAAGTATTGTTATCTCCGTTTATTTTATAATCATCTACTAATTTGTCGTACAAATTTGCATTGTTAACAAGGCTATATACTTTTTGTGATGAAACTGTAACAACCTGGTTGTTATCCGCAACACTGTTCTCATTAATGGCAGGGCATTTAGACATCCTTTCTCCTTTTGTGTTTATACAGATCTCAACGCCATCCGCCCTGGGAGCGGCTCCTGCAAATAATACACTATCCTGGTTCTGAACGGTCTTACCACCGGCTGTATGGCTTCCGGCATTATCAAAATAGCCAATACGGAATGGTTTCGCGGTATAGAACTTACATGGAATGATCAGCTTTCCTGTAGTATTGATATATCCATACAAAGAACCCTTTTTCACTACTGCATATCCCGAGACAAACCAATTCGCTTCGGCATAGGCAGGTTGAATGACAACCCTTCTATCAGGACTTGCATAACCCCAAAGGTCACCCTGGCGAAAAGGTATCAATGACAGATCCACTTGTTGTGCGAAAACAGGTAGTGTAAGTACAATAAAAATTGCGAGTATTAATTTTTTGCTGTTCATAATAGTGAGTTTTATACCAGTAAGGCAAAAATGCGACCAAACTTTACAGATCGCTAAAATAAATTCATAATGCGCTGTAAGTCAATGAAATTAAAATACTGCTTTTTTTTAGACCTCAAAGTAAAGAAGAGAGAAAATGCTGCAATGATCAACTGATACCGCTGCCTGCATCGATCATTGTATCCGGGCTAATAAAATATAATTTACCTGCTTTGTCTTCTGCCGTCAGTATCATCCCCTGACTTTCAATCCCTTTCATTTTGCGTGGTGCCAGGTTGGCCACTACCACTACTTGTTTACCAACAATATCTTCTGGTTTAAAATGCAATGCGATACCACTTACGATCGTTCTCTTTTCAAAGCCAAGGTCCACTTCCAGTTTTAATAATTTATCTGCCTTCTCTACTTTTACTGCGGTAAGGATCGTTCCCACTTTAAGATCAAGTTTGGTAAAATCATCGAACTGAATTTCGGGTTTGTTGACTGCCGATGTGTTTTCGGCTGGCGGTTTTGGATCTTCCATTGTAGTTGTGCTTTTAATTAAACCCTTTTTTAATTTTTCAACCTGTGCTGAGATCTCTTCGTCCTCGATCTTCCTGAACAACAATTGAGGTTCCCTTAAATTGTACCCCACACTTAACAATTTGATCGAACCTGCGTTCGACCAATCCAGCATCTTATCAACAACTTTCATCATGCCCAACATCTGTTTAGCGGTATTGGGTAAGAATGGGTTGATAAGAATTGTAAGATTGGCCGTTAGTTGCAGGCATAAGTGCAAACAATTATCAACCAACGCCTGTGCTTCAGCTGTTAGTTTTCCATTGTCGCCGGTCTTCCTGGCAACTATCCAGGGTTCTTTTTCCTGCATGTATTTATTTCCTTTCCTGCTTAGGTCAATTACTTCAAACAAGGCATCCCTGAATTTATATTCCTCCAGTAAATTTTGAATTTTAGATTTTGAATTTTGAATTTCTTCGATGAGCGCCCTGTCTTTTTCATCCAGGATATTCTCATGCAGTTTAGGCACTTTGCCCCCGCATAATTTATGCATCAGCACCCAGGTGCGATTCACAAAATTACCGAAGATGCTTACGAGTTCACTGTTATTCCTGTCCTGAAAATCTTTCCAGGTAAAGTCATTGTCCTTTGTTTCGGGCGCATTGGCACATAATACATAGCGCAATACATCCTCGCAACCCGGAAAGTCTTTTATATACTCATGCACCCACACAGCCCAGTTGCGGCTGGTAGAGACCTTATCACCTTCTATATTCAAAAACTCATTGGCAGGCACATTATCAGGTAATATAAAACCTCCGTGGGCCTTTAGCATGGCAGGGAAAATGATGCAGTGAAATACGATATTATCCTTGCCGATAAAATGCACAAGCTTGGTACTTTCCTTACACCAGTAATCTGCCCATTGCGCTGTTAATTCTTTGGTGGCGCTGATATAACCGATGGGCGCATCAAACCATACATACAATACTTTTCCTTCTGCATCGGGCAACGGTACTTTTATTCCCCAGTTGCTGTCTCTTGTCATCGCACGGCTTTGCAAACCATTATCGAGCCAGCTCTTGCACTGGCCATAAACATTATTCTTCCATTCTTTGTGCCCATCGATGATCCATTCCTTCAGCCACGCTTCATAATCCTGTAAAGGAAAGTACCAATGTTTGGTCTTCTTCTTCACCGGCACCGCATCACTCAGTGCACTACGTGGGTTGATCAGTTGTTCGGGTGATAAAGTACTGCCGCATTTTTCACATTGATCGCCATAAGCATTAGGATTGGCGCAAACCGGGCAGGTGCCAATAATGTAACGGTCGGCCAAAAAAGTTTTAGTGGTCTCATCATAATATTGTTCGGTTTCTTTTTCTTCAAACAAACCGTCGTCGTACATTTTCTTAAAAAATGCTGATGCTGTTTCGTGATGGACCTTATTGGAAGTGCGTGAATAAATGTCGAATGATATTCCCATTTGTTCCATGCTCTCTTTGATCAGGAAATGAAATTTATCCACTACCTGTTGTGGCGTAATGCCTTCTTTGAGGGCACGAATGGTTATGGGAACGCCATGCTCGTCGCTGCCACCGATGAATAGCACGTCTCTTTTCCGGGCACGCAGATAGCGAGTGTAGATATCGGCGGGTAAATAGCAGCCTGCTAAGTGACCAATGTGCACCGGGCCGTTGGCATAAGGTAATGCTGCAGTAATTAAATATCGTTGGGGGTCATTCATTTGCATGCAAAAATACCGAAACAAGAGCCAATACCGAAATTTGAGTAAATTCAACCTATGAAACGCAAAGATTTTCTTTCCTCAATTGTTCCTTTGGGCGCAACATTCCACTCAATGGCTACCGGAAAGTTTGCAGCAACTGAAGATCCTAATTCGCCCACCATCATCCCGCCTTACCTCAAAAAAGGAGATACGATCGGGATCACTTGTCCTGCTGGTTTTATTACCCAGGCCGATATTCAATCTTCCGTACTAAAATTCAAAGAGTGGGGCTTCCAGGTTAAAGTGGGTGATACGGTGGGCAAAAAAGATTTTACGTTTGGAGGAACGGATGTAGAAAGGTTAAA
>JANYIM010000308.1 GCA_025362055.1 Bacteroidota bacterium | reverse complement strand
TCTGAGTAATTATATATTCTTCCTACATAATTTAAAAAGAACCTTAAATTAACATTACTCCAAGGATAATATTCCACCGTAGGAACAAAGCCCCAGTTGGTAGTAATATTATCGGCCCCGATCGGTTTCTGTGGATCGACTGTGTTATTTTTCCACTCTGCAATGTCCATCATGCCAATTAAGGCAAGGTTAACTTTAGGGCTTACCCTATAATACAGATGGAGCCAATGCCCAATATACAGTGTATTTCGCAGGGCGTAAGGATAAAGATTATCTGGAACAATACCGCTGATAATACCGGTTCTATCCAGTTGTTCACTGCTCCACTTATAATCATATTCTACCACAAACTTGCCCAGTGTAAGTTGTGTACCCAGGGAAATGTAGTTCATGAATGTACCTTGTGCTTCGTTGAATAAGGAGTATGACCAAATGGTTTTTACCTTCCCGTCAAACAGGTTTCCACGCCAATTGGATACAAAGGCTAAAGCCGCTTTGGACTCAGTTAAATTGGGTATTGGGCCATATAATTCAGTAAATGTTTTAGTCCTGGAATTCAGGGCCTGAAAAGTAAATTGATTTTTTTCGTTGGCCGAATAACTAACTCCTACGCCAGTTAGGAAGTTATCCGCCTGTTCAATGATATCTGAGAATTCATAAATATCAATGGGATTGTAATCGAATTCAAAACCACCCCAGTCAGCGCACATTTTACCCGCCGACAAGCTCCACTTTTTTGATAAATCTACTTTTATATATGCGAGGTCAGTCGAGCGACTGATATTGTCAACTGACTCTGACGTTTGTGCCCTGGTGTAGCGATCACGAAAACGGAAGTATACTTTATCAGTAACCTGGCCACGTATCTCTAACCTGAACTGCTGATTGACAAAGCTAGATTTGGTAAACTCCCCATCTTTGAAATTATTTTGCCATGCAAAACGCATATTTGCAATCATGTCCATATTTTTCAAGAGCCCCTGTTTGGGTTCAGGAATGATTGTTTTGTAGCTAACTGTGTCGGTGCTGCCGTCTCCTGTTTGAGGTTCCGGGAACTGGGCCATTAAACTGGTGGGCAGCAATAAGAGCAGGAGCAGCCAACCCTTATTATTAAATATTTTCATAACGTATTTTTTTGGTATGTAATACTACCTGTTTGTAAGCATTCCAGTTTCACAAATAGGGGGGCATTTTACATTTGTATTAATACTCCAAGTACAATTTCTGGATTGCTTCCAGTGGACGTGGTTTTAATAAAGCCAACATTAAAAGTATCCTTGATTTTTGAGGATTAAGATCCAAAGAAGCTATTAAACCCAGTTTATCGTCATTAACCTCCACATTACGGCCTACATTACCTGTAGCCACCCTTGAACTTCTTACTATTATTACTCCTTTTTTACTTGCACGGGCGCAGGCTTCGAGCGCAGCAGCGGTCATGTTTCCATTTCCAACTCCAGCTATAACAATGCCTTTCGCACCAAGATTAACGGAAGCATCAATCAGGTCTGCAGGCATATCAACATCCGCATAAACAATATCCACGCGTGGAAGTTTTGTAACTCCATCAACTGAGAACTCACTCTTTGCACCATATAGGCTGGTAGGATACTTGTAGTATTCACTTACACCATATGCTGTAGTGCCGATAAGGCCTTTCAGGGGCGACATAAAAGTTTGCACTGAGGTTGTACTCACTTTAACAATGGTCTGGGCTGATTGAATCCAGTCATTCATAACAAGCAATACACCCCTGCCTTTTGCCTGAGGATCGGCAGCAACAGCAATACCATTATACAGGTTCAAAGGACCATCAGCACTGATGGCTGTTGAAGGCCTCATTGATCCAACCAATACAACTGGCTTATCTGTTTTTACCACCAG
Organism: Bacteroidota bacterium; assembly: GCA_025362055.1. Taxonomy (GTDB): domain Bacteria; phylum Bacteroidota; class Bacteroidia; order Chitinophagales; family Chitinophagaceae; genus Ferruginibacter. The sequence continues at coordinate 2,414 of JANYIM010000308.1, read as the reverse complement.
GTTTAAAAAGAAGGCCGTCTCTTCCATGGTATCGGTGCCGTGTGTGATAACAATGCCCGTATTATCTTTTTGAGCTGCCAATTCGGAAATACGTTTGGCTAATTTAAGCATGATCTCAAAGGATATATCCTGTGAACCCACATTAGAAATCTGTTCGCCTTTTATATTGGCTATTTTCTTTACCTCGGGTATTGCATTTACCATAGCATCAATGTTAACCTGTCCTGATGTATATCCTGACTGTGCTCCACTCGCTGCTGCACCCGCAATGGTTCCGCCCGTTGCAAGAATAACAACATTGGGTAATTTATTATCCTGGCCGTTTGCAATTGTGCTAGTAACGAGCACTAAAACAACCATCGTGTTTCGAAGTAAAAATGACATTTGTTTCATGATTCTTATTTTAAAGGTGAAGTTTAAGTTTTGTGTGGCTGTTGACTGATTATTGCGGAGTGGTCATTTTCGCCGGATCCATCAATTCTTTCATCTGCTGGTCGGTTAGTAATTTTTTCTCACGGATCAGTTCAAGAATACCCTTATTGGTTGCCAGCGCTTCCTTTGCGAGTTCAGTTGTTTTTTCATAACCTAATATCGGGTTAAGAGCTGTTACAATACCAATGCTACGATCCATATAATGCTTAAGCGTAGCGGCGTTAACTGTAATGCCTTCAATACACTGTGTGCGAAACAAGGGCATAGCTTTGAACAATAATCCCTGTGATTCAAATATAGCAACTGCTACTACCGGCTCGTAGGCATTGAGCTGAAGAAGTCCATCCTGCGAGGCAATGGTGACGGTAGCATCATTACCAATAATTTTAAAACAAACACAATTCATCATTTCTGGCATAACAGGATTCACTTTCCCCGGCATGATCGATGAGCCTGGTTGTAAAGCGGGCAGGTTTATTTCGAATAGACCTGCACGTGGGCCTGAAGCAAGAATTATTAAATCACTATTAATTTTTGATAAGGCAATTGCAAAGTTTTTTAACGCAGCGGAGTACATTACAAATCCCTGCATACTGGAAGTAGCGCCTACTAAGTTAGTACTCAGCTTCATTGGCTTGCCTGTAATTTTTACAAGCTGCGCAGCACATTTTTCTGCATAGCCTGGTGATGCGGTAATTCCTGTGCCAATTGCCGTGGCGCCCATATTTTCATCATAAAGATAGCTTTCCATGTGAATAAGTGTTTCTATGGCATTATCCAATTGATAGCCGAAACCATGAAATTCCTGACCCACCGTCATAGGCACTGCATCCTGCCCCTCGGTACGCCCCATTTTTAATACCTTGCTGTATTCATCCCCCTTTTTGTGAAAGGCTGCAGCCAAAGCTTTGGCCTCTTTTACTACCTTATCATTATGAAGCAGAATGGCAACATGGATTGCGGTGGGATATACATCATTGGTCGATTGCCCCATGTTCAAATCATCATGAGGTTCAAGAAACTGGTATTCTCCTTTTTTGTGGCCAGTAAGTTCTAATCCAATGTTTGCTAAAGTTTCGTTGGCATTCATGTTGGCCGATGTGCCCGCACCTCCCTGGTAAAGGTCTACCAAAAACTGATCGTGATATTTTCCATCCATTACTGCATTACAAGCTTTTTCAATAGCATCTAGGCGCTCTTTCTTCATACGCCCCACCTCGAAGTTGGCACGGGCAGCTGCCAGTTTTACCATGGCATAAGCCTTTACATAGTCAGGATAAAAACTTGTTGTTACGCCACTAACCTTAAAATTCTCCAAGCCCCGCATGGTTTGTATACCATAATAGGCTTCATTCGGTATTTGCTTTTCGCCCAGCAAATCTTTTTCTGTACGGGTTTGTGAATAACTGTTTGTTCCGTATATCAATACAGTCGTCAGTAAAAATATTTGAATGCATGTTTTCATAATAATGGTGTAATTTATGTTTATAATAAAATAGATTTCAAGATTAAACCGGCAACCACCGCCGCTGCTGCACTGACCAGCCCCGGTAACATAAAACTGTGATTCAAAACATACTTGCCGATTTTTGTTGTTCCTGTACGGTCAAATTGTATAGCGGTAAGTAAGGTGGGATATCCCGGTATAAAAAAGATACCATTGCAGGCAGGGAATATTCCAACCAGGTAAGCAGGCGATAACCCCAGGGAAAGCCCCAATGGCATTAATGCTTTGGCTGTAGAAGCCTGGCTATATAACAACATGCTTAGCAAGAATAAGGCAACTGCAAAGAGCCATGGGTAAGATGCTACAATACCTCCTAATGTAGCTTTAATTACTTCAAAATTATTATTCATAAAAGTAGCACTCATCCACACTACACCAAATATTGCAATGGTGGCCTGCCCAGCAGATGCAAACAAAGAAGCCTTTGTTACTTTTGCAGCAGTAGTATTTGCAAAAAGAATAATCAACCCTGTAG
>JANYIM010000297.1 GCA_025362055.1 Bacteroidota bacterium | reverse complement strand
TTCGTTTAGCCCCCGCTGTTGCAATTCTTCTTTCACCTTATCCAAACCGATCTTGTCTAATTTATCGATGGCAATAGTGATGTCCATCATCTTATCCGATCCTCCACAAAGTTCTGCAAGTGCAAATAAGATCTTCCGGCTGTTAATTCTTAATTCATAATTTGCAAGCCCCAGTTGAGTAAATACTTCGTGATAAATGTTCGCCAATTCCACTTCATTTAATAAAGAAATACTGCCTACCACATCGGCATCACATTGCGTAAACTCGCGGTAGCGGCCTTTTTGGGGACGGTCGGCCCGCCAAACGGGCTGCAACTGGTAACGCCTGAACGGGAATGTTAGTTTGGTATGATTCATCGCCACATAGCGGGCAAAGGGAATCGTAAGGTCGTATTTTAAAGCCCTTTCTGTAATATCGGAGCTATTCTTTCCTGCTAATATTTTTTCGAAACCAGCTTTGGACTTTTCTATTTTTTCCTCATTGCTCAGCCCGTTGTTCAGTATCTTAAAAATGAGTTTATCCCCTTCATCGCCATACTTTCCGGTTAGCGTTTCTAAATTTTCCATCGCAGGTGTTTCCAATGGTTCGAAGCCATACAATTCAAATACTTTTCTTATCACAGAAAAAATATGATCACGTTTTCGTACAACCGTTGCCGAAAAATCGCGTGTGCCCTGTGGGATGGATGGTTTAGGCATATTTTTTTATTTCCTTATCTGAATATTTTTTTAGAACGCTTTCGCAGGCTTCGTGGATGATGGCAAATGCTTCATGGAACCCTGGTTCTGTGCCATACCATGGATCGGGTACATCCCTGTTCTCTCCAACATACAATTCATTCAATAATAATTCAACTTTTTTGGCGTCGAATTTTTTAGGGGCGATCCTTTTCATGTCTTCCAATACATCACCAGCCATTGCATAGATCATATCATAGTTGTTGAGATCGGCCGCAACAAATATCCTGCTTCTTTGCCGGCTGATATCAATACCGTTCTCTTTCGCCACTTTGATACTTAAATGATGTGGTGGTTCGCCGGTATGGTATCCGTTGGTACCTGCACTTTCAACGGCCCAGTGCAAGCCTGCCCTTGATGCCATATCCTGTAAGATCCCTTCGGCTAAAGGGCTGCGACAGATATTGCCCAGGCAAACGAAAAGTATTTTCATGTTGCAAATGTAATGATTAGTTGGGAGGCGGGGTCTGCCGTTCGAACGCCTGGCTACCACCTGCCAACTTTTTATGGAATCTCTTAACTCCCTCATCTCATTTAAGAACACGGCGCCGGTTTTGGATTTATTGTTTCATTTCAAAACCCAACTATATGAACAAGGAATTAATCTTGAAGAGTGATGTCCTCGATATCCTTTTCGAAAATCGTAACAAATCGTATGGAGCTTACAACCTGCGTAAATTCTATGGCAACCGCTTGATGAAAGCCACCGGTATGATGGTAGCAGTAGTGGTGATACTATCCGCCTTTACTTTTCTCCCCGAAAAAAAAATGTACGAGACCAGGACCTATACCATACCTGATGATCCTACATTGGGACACGTAAAACCACCAGAGAATAAACAACCTGAGGTTAAACCTAAGGCTACAGCGGATCCACAAAAAGCAGCTGCAAGCAGTGTTTTTGTGAGTAACATAAAAATTGTTTCTCAAAAAATTGCAACAGATAGCCTTGTCGATATCACCAATCTTGCGATCAGTGGTATAAAAACTCCTCCGGGCAATACTGGTGGCCCACAGGTCATTAATCTTCCCGATTCTAATAATGGTGGTGGTGATATTACAGTTACAACAAAGCCTGTGATCGATAAAACAACCCCGGTATATACGGCTGAACTGATGCCTTCTTTTCCCGGAGGTGCTGATGCTTTGAGGAAATTTTTGGAAAGAAACCTTCACAATCCAAGGGATATGGAAGATGGGGAACAGGTAAGTGTGAAAATGCAGTTCGTGGTAGGTTATGACGGAAAACTGCAAAGTTTTAACCTGGTGCAGGATGGTGGGGAGGTTTTTGACAAAGAGGTGATCAGGGTATTGAAAAAAATGCCGGACTGGGTACCCGGAAAATCAAATGGGGAAAATGTATCGGTGTATTATGTTATTCCCATAAAGTTTGTTTCAGCGGAATAATTATCACTGATAATTTATGTAATTTGGCAGTTCATATATTAGTAACCTGTACGGGCATATAACCGTACAGGTCTTTTTAAAAATATACCATGGCACTGGAAGAATTCGAAAAAGAACAAATGAATGAAAGGGATAAGAGCTTTGTGCGTATGCGCAGCATGATGGATTATGGGATGGGCGTACTATGGGTAGCGATGGGGATATTCCTCATCTTCATTAAAAAATTCAATACTGACCTGGCAGCCCGTTTCGATGACCCAATGATAAAGGCCTTTGGCGGTATCTGCATCGTGTACGGGTTATTCAGGGTATACAGGGGCTATAAGAAAAATTATTTAAGGGACCGATGAGCAGAAAAATCATTTACGGTAAAGCGGCCAAAGCAGTAGTTCTGATAATACTTATTTGCTTTTTTGCATTTGGTTGCAACAGCAGTGATCAGTCTAAAGTGTACGACTCACCTTCAAAGGGAACCATCCATATCAGTGTGGATGAATCTTTCAGGCCGGTGCTCGAAGAGCATATCAAAATGTATGAATCCACTTATCCCGGAACTAAGATCATTGCCGACTATAAACCTGAAGCGGCCTGTTTCAGGGATCTTATAAAAGACAGTTCCACACGCATGATCATTGTTACAAGAGGATTAAATGCAAAGGAAGAAAAATTCTTTAACGACTCACTCAATTATGTTCCTGTGTGGAATGATGTTGCTTCTGATGCAATAACGATCGTTGTTAACAATAAAAGTCAGGATACTTTATTTACAATTGACCGGTTAAAAAAACAATTGTCGGGCGCCATGGGTAAAAAGCAAACCATTGTGTTTGATGGATTGACCGCGACGAGTTCGGTGCGATATGCTGTTGATAGCATCTTACGCGGACAGCCATTTGATACCAGCGTGGTAAAAGCCGTAAAGAACAGCCGCGAAGTTTTGGAATATGTTGCATCCGATTTAAATGCCATTGGTTTTGTTGGCATCAGTTGGATCGGTAACCCGGAAGACAGTTCGCAGGTAAATATGTTAAAAAAAGTAAAAATGGCGTGGGTGCAATGCTGCAATTCCGTTGATTCGCCTTATGTAAAACCCACCCAGTATGGCATCCTCAGTCAAAGGTATCCTTTGGTACGTGGTTTGTATTATATCGTTAAAGAGAATTATACCGGTCTTGGTTCGGGCTTTGCAAATTTCCTGCAATACGAAAGGGGCCAGTTGATCTTCCGGAGAGCATACCTGGGTGCGAGGATGGGGTTTGCGATACGAAATGTGCGGATAAATGAAAAATTATAAAAAGATTATCGCGATTTAACGAGCAGGTATTTATAAAATTAATATTATTGTAAAGTCTTAAACAGCAAAATAAAATGAAGAAGGTAAAAGCCGGTGTATTGATGTTGACCGTATTACTAGCGGCAAATTTCAGTCAGGCGCAAACAATTGAAGACGGGAAGGCCAATTTATATTATGAAAAATACATCAGTGCAAAGAATGTATTTCAGAAATTGGTGGATGCCAATCCAAATAATACGGATGCGGTGTATTGGCTTGGACAAACATTGATCGGCCCCGATGATGATAAAGATATTGCCGGCGCAAAAGCGTTATATCAAAAAACATTAATGGCAAATACCAACAGCCCTTTACTGATCGCAGGCATGGGACATGTTGAATTGCTGGAAGGCAATACCGCCGATGCACGCAACCAGTTTGAAGCTGCCATTGGCCTTAGCCAGGGTAAAATTGGGGCTGTATTGAATGCCATTGGTTTTGCCAACGGTGATTTTTATTCAAAAGCCGGTGATGGTGCTTATGCAGTTGAAAAATTAAAACAGGCCGTTGCGCTGAAAGGCGGTTCCAAAGACCCTGAATTATTGTGTAACCTGGGTGATGCTTACAGGAAACTGGCGGATGGCAGCAATGCACAATTGTCTTATGAAGCAGCTTTGGCAGCCAATCCAAAATATGCAAGGGCGATATACCGTATTGGTAGAATATACCAGACACAGGGTGCTGCGCAGTTCGACATCTTTATGAAATACTATAATGATGCCATTGCAGCCGATCCTAATTATACACCGGTATATTGGACCTTATTCCAATATTTTTATCAAAATGATGTTACAAAGGCTGCAGGCTATCTTGATAAATACCTGAATGCAAAAGGCAGTGATGAACCCAATGCCTGTTTCTTAAGGGCGCAGATGAAATATGCACAGGGATTATTCCAGGACGCCATAACAAGTTGCGATCAATGTATAGCTTCCGGAGGTGCAAACCCTTACCCGAATTTATATGGCGTAAAAGCTTATTCGGCCTATAAATTAGGAGATTCATTGAACGCAAAAAGCGCATTTGATCTCTACTTTCAAAAGCAAAAACCTGCCAAGATCGGGCCACTTGATAATTTGACGTATGCCCTTGTATTATTAAAATTCCCCGGTAATGAATCTTTAGCCGGAACCTATATTGATAAGGCAGTACAGTTGGATACAACTGAAAATGATAAAGCGGCTCATTTAAAATTAGTGGCAGCGATCTACGAAGCAAGGAAACAATATAAAGATGCGGCAGACTGGTACAGGAAAGTAGTAACGGTAAGGGCGATGCCATCAAGGACCGAGATCTTTAATGCAGGCTATAATTATTATCGTGTGGCAGATACGCAGTCGGGTATAGATATGTTTACGGTGTTTGCCCAAAAATATCCTGAAGATATATTGGGATATTACTGGCTTGGCAAAATTCATTGGGTAATTGACTCTACCATGGAACTTGGCCTGCCAAAACCTGATTTTGCAAAAGTGATACAGTTGGGAGAGCCAATGACAGACAAGTCAAAGGTGAAGACCCAATTGATGACGGCATATAAATATATGATCGCTTATTTTGCCAATATTGGCAAGAATAAAGATTCGGCATTGAATTATTGCGACAGGGCATTAGCGGTTGACCCAACAGATCAGGAAACACTCACGAATAAGGAGCTGATACCTAAAATGAACATGAATGCACCTCCTCCAAAACCAAGTCGTACCACCGTTAATTCCAAGGGTGAAAAAGTAACGATCGATCCGGATGGCACCATTACTACGGTTGCAAAAGACGGATCAGGTACTGTTGTTACAAAAGCCGGTAAGATCACTACAATGGGTAAGGATGGTGTAATTACCAAGATAGTAGAAGGCGGCAAGGTCACTACCATCAAAGATGGTATCACCACAGTGGTTGAAGGTGGTAAAGTTACCACTTACGGTAAGGATGGTAAAGTAATATCCAATACCCCTACACCTCCTAAGCCAGGCGGACAAAATCCTACTCCAAAAAAAAAGTAAAGTCTAAAAAGAAATAAGTGACCCCGTTGGTAAAAACCAACGGGGTTTTTGTTATAATGATATTGAATATTGCTGCTGCTGCCGTATTTTTGCAACCAACTGAATGGACCATTCTATGCAATTTTTTTTCTTACAGGCAACCAGCTCAAATAATGCGGCAAATTACCTGCCTATTGGCCTCCAGTTGATATTTGCGATCGGGTTGATCGCTACGATCATGGTCATTTCCAATTATATCGGCCCAAAGCGAAAAACAAACGATAAACTGCAAAATTTTGAGAGTGGTATAGACATTAAGGGCAATGCCCGTCAGCCCATGGCCATTAAATATTTCCTGGTGGCTATTTTATTTGTATTGTTTGATGTGGAAGTGATATTCTTTTATCCTTATGCCGTAAACTTCAGGGAACTGGGCTGGCATGGGTTTGAAGCCGTTGTATTATTTGTGGCCTTGTTTGTTGCAGGGCTTGTCTATATTTTTAAGAAGGGTGCGTTAAAGTGGGAGGAATAGCAATTTTAAAATTAGCCGATTTGAAGATTTGAAAATGAAAGCACTTCATCATCATCAAATCACAAAATCATCAAATCACCAAATTAAATGAGTCGTCCGGTACAATATAATAACACCATTAAATTCGAAGGCATTCCCGAAGGATACATGGGCGAAGGATTTATGGCCACCAATTTTGAAAAAGTGGTTAGCCTTGCCCGTAAGAATTCCATCTGGCCGTTACCATTTGCTACAAGTTGCTGCGGTATTGAATTCATGGCTACAATGGCAAGTCATTACGACCTTGCCAGGTTTGGTTCAGAAAGGGTGGGCTTTTCTCCGCGCCAGTGCGACCTGTTGATGGTGATGGGAACCATTGCAAAAAAAATGGGGCCGGTATTGAAACAGGTTTATTTACAAATGGCCGAACCAAGATGGGTAATCGCAGTTGGAGCTTGTGCTTCATCAGGCGGAATATTTGATACTTATTCTGTACTACAGGGTATTGACCAGGTGATACCGGTAGATGTATATGTGCCCGGTTGTCCGCCAAGGCCCGAAGCTATACTGGATGGTTTTATGAAAGTACAGGACCTGGTAAATGCAGAAGGATTGAGGAGAAGGCATAGTGATCAGTACAAAGAGTTGTTGGCGGGATATGGAATACAATAAAAGGCAAAAGTTAAAAAGCAAAACCAAAAACTGGCGACGCTTTTTTATTTAAACCCTTGATTTTTGACTTTTGACTTACTTAATAGACCGATGGCGTTAACTAATGAGTTCATACAACAAAAACTAACTGAAAAATTCGGTGACCAATTAACCGATTGGCATACGCCTTATGGTATGCTTACGTTCACTGCACCGAAGGAACTGAATTTAAAAGTGCTTCAATATTTATATGATGATGTGGAATTGCGTTTTCAATTCTTAACAGACCTGCAGGCCGTGCATTACCCCAACAGGAAAGGAGCGGAGTTAGCGATCGTGTATCATTTGCATAATTTAATTGATAATGTGCGGATACGTTTTAAAATATTCACGGGTATTGAAAAGCCGGATGTGTTCAGCGCCACCGCATTGTACCAATCGGCCAATTTTATGGAAAGAGAGACCTATGATTTTTATGGGGTGAATTTTGTTGGCCATCCTAATTTGATAAGGATATTAAATGTTGAGGAGATGGATTATTTCCCGATGCGGAAAGAGTTTCCATTGGAAGACCAGACGAGGATCGATAAGGATGATGAGATGTTTGGGCGATGACACGATTTGAAGATTTGGAGATGTGACGATTGCTCATCACCAAATTACCAAATCACCAAATTGATTAATTGATTTATGAGTGATCATATACTTTTACCGGAAGGTTCTATCGAAAAACAGACCACCACGCTAAACCTGGGGCCTACGCACCCGGCCACGCATGGCGTGTTTCAGAATATCCTGGAGCTGGATGGGGAGCGCATCATGCGTTCAACCTCTACCGTTGGGTATATTCACCGTGCTTTTGAAAAGATCGCAGAAAGAAGGCCGTTGTACCAGATAACACCGTTGACCGACAGGTTGAATTATTGTTCTTCTCCCATCAACAATATGGGATGGCATATCACCTGCGAAAAATTATTGAACCTTAGTTTGCCAAAGCGGGTGGATTATTTGCGTGTGATCATCATGGAACTGGCAAGGATATCAGATCATTTGATCTGCAATTCAATTGTGGGAGTGGACAGTGGCGCTTACTCAGGTTTTTTATACCTGATGCAATATCGTGAACTAATCTACGAAATATATGAAGAAATATGCGGCTCCCGTCTTACTACTAATATTGGGCGTATTGGCGGTTTTGAAAGGAATTTCACAAATACAGCGTTTGAAAAACTCGAAAAATTCTTAAAGGAATACCCGAAACAATTAAAAGAGTTCGAGAACCTGTTTACCCGTAACCGTATTTTCATGGACCGTACGATTGGCTGTGGCCCAATACCAGCCGAGCGTGCATTGAATTATGGTTTTACCGGTCCTAATTTACGTGCTGCCGGTGTTGACTATGACGTTCGCGTACATACGCCGTACAGCAGTTACGAAGATTTTGATTTCATCATTCCTGTTGGCAAGACCGGCGATTGTTATGATCGTTTTTTGGTGCGCAATGAAGAGATGTGGCAAAGTCTGAGTATCATTGAACAAGCCTACCAGAAAGTACAGGAATTCAAAGGTGCTGATGCAGAAGTGTATCACGCCGATGCCCCCGCTTATTATTTGCCCCAGAAAAAAGACGTGTACACGAAGATGGAAGCACTCATCTATCATTTCAAAATTATAATGGGCGAAACGGATATCCCGGCGGGAGAAGTGTACAGTTCTGTTGAAGGCGCTAATGGTGAGTTGGGATTTTATTTGATAAGCGATGGAGGGCGTACGCCTTATCGTTTGCATTTTCGCCGGCCCTGTTTTATTTATTACCAGGCCTTTGAAGAATTGGTGAAGGGAGGAATGCTGAGTGATGCCGTGATCACAATGAGTAGTTTGAATTTGATAGCAGGGGAAATGGATGCATGATAAATTCAAAATTCAAAAGTGAAAAGCCAAAACTGGCAGCACTTTCTAAATTTAGGGTTTTCATGTGAACTTGAACCGTTACAACTTTTTGGTTTCGACTTTTAATTTTTGGATTGATAACATGATACAGTTTAATGATAAAAAACTTGGTGAAGTAGCGGAGATCGTTAACCGTTACCCACAAGGCAAACAAAAAAGCGCGCTACTGCCGATATTGCACCTGGCACAGGAAGAGTTTGGGGGATGGCTGGATGTGCCGGTGATGGATTATGTGGCAACATTATTAAGAATTGAACCCATTGAAGTATATGAGGTAGCCAGTTTTTACAGCATGTATAATTTGAAACCGGTTGGTAAATATATGTTCGAGGTTTGCCAAACCGGGCCATGCATGATAAACGGAAGCGATTCGATCATTAATTACATCAAAGAGAAATTGGATATTGGTGTTGGTGAGACAACTGCTGATGGAATGTTCACTTTAAAGACAGTGGAATGTTTGGGTGCCTGCGGTTACGCCCCCATGATGCAGTTGGGAAAAAATTATCGCGAACATTTAACGAAAGAAAAAGTGGATGCGATCATTGAAGAGTGCAGGGCGAATGCAATAAAAAATAATTGATCATAAAAATAAACAACCATGAAACTTGTTCCCTACCTTAATTATAGAGGCAACGCCGAAGAAGCGGTGAACTTTTATAAAGATGTGCTGGATGGTAATATTGAAATGCTTAGCCGTTATGGTGAAGCGCCGATGCCCTGCGATGATGCTGACAAACAAAAGATCATGCACGCCAGGCTGGTGTTTGGTACTAATATGATCATGATCTCGGATATGCCGGATAAATATCCTTTTAGTACGGAAGGCAATATTTCATTGTCGATCGGAATGGAAGATCCTGTTGCCATGGAAAAAGTATTCAATGCGATGGCAGCAGGCGGCACGGTAACAATGCCATTGGCTGACCAGTTCTGGGGATCAAAATTTGGTATGCTGAAAGATAAATTTGGTATTGTATGGATGTTTAATTGCGAGGTAAAAAAATAGATGAGAGCATACCTGGCCATATTATTTTTATTGATAACTGTTTGTTGCACTGCGCAGGCAGACGAAGAGAAACTTATTAATACCTTAAAAGAGTTTCACCAGGCATTGGTCAATAAAAATACGGTATCCATCAACCAACAAACAGATAAGGCATTGAGTTATGGGCATAGCAATGGTTGGATACAGACAAAGAACGATGTGATCAACGACCTGGGAAATGGAAAGATCAGTTACCATAGTTTTAAAGAAGACAGCATCAGTATTTCAATCAATAATAAGATGGCGAACGTAAGATTTGTGGCTGATATTGCTGCAACTTTCAGAGGAACCGATGTTAACAATTTTCATTTGAAAGTGCTGGAAGTGTGGGTGAAGAAAGAGAAACGGTGGGTGTTGTTTGCAAGGCAGGCGGTTAAATAAAAAATCAAAATTAAAAATTCAAAAATGTTTCGAATTAGAAGCCGCTTTTTTTGAATTTTGATTTTTAACTTTTGACTTAAATAAATGGGTAGAAAACTATTACTAGACAAAGTACATGTAGATGGCATTCGTTCCTACGATGTGTACCGCCGTGAAGGTGGCTATCGCAGCGTGGAAAAGGCTTTGAAGTCAATGAATCCGGATGCCGTAACGGATGAAGTGAAGAAAAGCGGTTTGCGTGGCCGTGGTGGTGCAGGTTTCCCAACAGGAATGAAATGGAGTTTTTTGGCAAAGCCTGCAGGTGTGCCACGTTACCTGGTTTGCAATGCAGACGAAAGTGAACCTGGTACTTTTAAGGACCGGTATTTGATGGAATTCATTCCGCATTTATTGATTGAAGGGATGATCGTGTCTTCCTTCGCGTTAGGTTCTAATCTTTCTTATATATATATCCGTGGCGAATATGCATGGATCATTGATATTTTAGAACAGGCCATTGCAGAAGCAAAGCAGCATGGTTTTCTTGGTAAGAATATTTTAGGTAGCGGTTTCGATTGCGAGATATATGTACACCGCGGTGCCGGGGCTTATATCTGCGGAGAAGAAACGGCTTTGCTGGAATCGCTGGAAGGGAAGAGAGGTAATCCAAGAATTAAACCACCTTTTCCTGCGGTGAAGGGTTTATGGGATTGTCCAACGGTGGTGAATAATGTAGAAACGCTTGCCGCAGTTGTGCCTATTATTAATGAAGGTGCAGAGGAATATGCAAAGATCGGCATTGGAAAAAGTACAGGTACAAAATTGATGAGTGCCTGCGGTAACATTAATAAACCCGGCGTGTATGAAATTGACATGACCATCCCGGTTGAAGAATTCATTTATAGCGATGAGTATTGCGGCGGCATTCCCAATAAAAAAAGATTGAAAGCCTGTATTCCGGGTGGTTCATCAGTCCCCATCCTCCCGGCCAATTTATTGCTCACGACTGCCAAAGGGGAAAAAAGACTAATGAATTATGAAAGCCTTTCTGATGGCGGATTTGCAACGGGCAGTATGATGGGCAGCGGCGGATTCATTGTATTGGATGAGGATCAATGCGTGGTAAAACATACTTATACATTAGCAAGATTTTACCGCCATGAAAGTTGCGGGCAGTGTAGCCCCTGCCGTGAGGGGACTGGCTGGATGGAAAAAATATTGTTGAATATTGATAATGGAAAGGGCAGGATCAGTGATATTGATCTGTTATGGGATATTCAGAGAAAGATCGAGGGAAATACTATTTGCCCATTAGGTGATGCGGCAGCATGGCCGGTGGCGGCAGCTATCAGGCATTTCAGGGATGAGTTTGAATGGCATGTGCTGAACCCGGGAGAATGCTTGAAGAGTAATTATGGATTGGCGCATTATGCGGATGAGATACATATGCCATTAATAGCTTAAGTTTCACGCAAAGGCGCAAAGAGGCAAAGATCATGTTATGAATGAAAATGAGATATCTAAGATACTTGTTGATCTATGTTTCAGGATACATAAAGAATATGGCCCTGGATTATTTGAAAGCGTGTATGAAGAGATATTTTGTTATGAATGGAATAAATTGGGCTTGTTAATTGTAAGGCAAAAGGGGATCAAAGTGATCCATGATGGTACAGATATGGGAATTGGTTTTAAGCCTGATATAATCGTTTGTGATAAAGTGATTTTGGAGCTTAAATCAATAGAAGCTTTGGCAGAAGTACATTATAAACAGTTGTTAACTTATTTGAAATTGACAAAATTAAAATTAGGATTACTCATAAATTTTAAAGTTCCATTAATAAAAGATGGGATTCATAGGATCGTAAACAACTTATAAAACTTACCGCCTTTGCGCTTACTTGGTGCCTTGGCGTGAAACAAATATGTCAGAAGTAACAAAATTATTTAAAGTAACTATCGACAACATCACCATCGATGTTGCACCGGGGACTACTATATTGAACGCTGCCCGGCAGATAGGAGGTGATGTAACGCCGCCGGCTATGTGCTATTATAGCAAACTGGAAGGTAGTGGCGGTAAATGCCGCACTTGCCTGGTAGAAGTGGCTGCAGGATCAACTGCCGACCCAAGGCCAATGCCAAAACTGATGGCCAGTTGCCGTACCACTGTAATGGATGGTATGGTAGTAAAGAACATCACCAGCGAAAAAGTGACCGATGCAAGGAATGGTGTGGTGGAATTCCTGTTGATTAATCATCCATTGGATTGCCCTATTTGCGATCAGGCAGGTGAATGTCATTTGCAGGATCTTGGTTATGATCATGGCAAAGAAGGAACGCGTTACGAATTTGCAAGAAGAACATTTGAAAAAGAAGACATCGGCCCGTACATACAATTACACATGACAAGATGCATTCTTTGTTATCGTTGTACTTATGTGGCCGATCAGCTTACAGATAAAAGAGTGCACGGTATTTTAGATCGTGGCGACCATGCAGAGATATCGACTTATATTTCCAAAGCGATCGATAATGATTTCAGCGGCAATATGATCGATGTATGCCCGGTTGGGGCATTAACAGATAAGACATTCCGGTTTAAGAACAGGGTATGGTTCACCAAGCCTGTTGATGCGCATCGCGATTGCGAAACGAAGGGTTGTTGCGGTAAAGCAACTTTGTGGTTAAGGGGCAATGAAGTGTACAGGGTAACGGCCCGTAAAGATGAGTGGGATGAAGTGCAGAGCTTTGATGGCAAACCGGGATGGATATGCAATGCCTGCAGGTTCGATAAAAAGAAAACAAGTGATTGGGTTGTTGAAGGCCTTACAACAATTAACCGCCACTCAGTGATCGGTGCCAATAAATATAAAGCATTGCAGATGCCCAAAGAAACCGTGAAAGAAGTGATGGGTGGGCGTGACCCCAAATTATTAATGAACATACATAATGTAAGTGAGGTAAATAATCCTGCTGTTCATTTAAGTGAAATTGAAGGACCGGCGCAGATGTCTGATTTTAAGAATTCTGGAGAACACGTTGAGGGTGCGGGCGAATCAACACAGTGGGGGATGAAGAAATGAGTTACTGGTTCATAGCTGTTTTAAGAGTGTGCAGATGAGCCACGCCGCGGCTGAGATGAGAATAAATGTTAAAAAAATATTTTAATAGAAATATATGCTTTTAGCAATTGACCTGGCTTTGATAATTGAAAAACTGGTGTTGATCATCATTGTAGTGATGGCGTCGCTGGGCATTGCCATGTACACCACTTTTGCAGAAAGAAAGGTTGCGGCTATCTTGCAAGACAGGCGCGGGCCCAATCGTGCAGGGCCTTTTGGCTTATTGCAACCATTGGCAGATGGGGTGAAATTATTTTTTAAAGAAGAGATCATTCCTAATTTCTCGTCTAAATTCTTATTCATACTGGGGCCTTCCCTGGCAATGCTTACAGCGATCATGACCGGTGCCGTAGTGCCATGGGGCGATAAAGTACATTTTTTTGGAAGGGATATTTCTTTACAGATCGCAGACGTGAATGTGGGCATCTTATATGTTTTTGCCGTGGTAAGCCTTGGCGTCTATGGTATCATGATAGGGTCCTGGGCCAGTAATAATAAGTTCTCGCTAATGGGTGGCCTGAGGGCGGCTTCACAGATCATCAGTTATGAACTGGCAATGGGCCTTTCGCTCATCGCATTACTGATGGTAACGGGAACGCTTAGCCTAAAAGACATGGTGCTGCAGCAGCACTCGGAAGGATGGCATTTTAGGTGGAATATCATTTACCAGCCACTGGGCTTTTTAATATTTTTGATTTGCGCTTTTGCGGAATGTAACCGTACGCCTTTTGATCTTCCGGAAGCAGAGAATGAACTGATAGGCGGTTATCATACCGAGTATTCATCGATGAAACTGGGTTTTTATTTATTCTCGGAATACATCAATATGTTCATCAGTAGTGTGATCATGTCAACTTTGTTCTTTGGAGGATATGATATTCCTTTTTTAAATGAAGCGAATTTATCTGTGAACATCGCAGCATTGTTGGGCATACTGGCGTTGATGGCAAAAGTTTGTTTCTTTTTATTCCTGTTCATGTGGGTACGCTGGACCATTCCGCGTTTCCGTTATGACCAGTTGATGAATCTTGGCTGGAGGGTATTGATACCATTGGCATTGGTGAATATGCTGGTGACAGGGGGCTTGATCTTATTGAAACAAAACCATTGGCATTTTTGATCCGGATAAGACTTCCTAAGTTTTTAAAATTTCGGAGGTCTAAATAATATAAGATATGCAGGCATTAACAAACAGGGTGAAAGCGGTAGAGCGAAAGCCTATGAGTTTTTTTGAGCGGATGTACCTCGTCGCTATTTTTAAAGGCATGTTCATAACGTTCATGCATATCTTTAAAAAGAAACCAACGATCAATTATCCCGAAAAGAAGCGGCCGTTCAGCCCTGTTTTCCGCGGATTACAGGTCTTGAACAGGGATGCAGAAGGCCGTGAGAACTGCACTGCCTGTGGTTTGTGTGCGGTTGCTTGCCCGGCTGAAGCCATTACCATGGAAGCGGCCGAACGAAAAGAAGGTGAAGGGCATTTATACCGTGAAGAAAAGTATGCGGCCAAATACGAGATCAATATGCTGCGCTGCATCTTTTGTGGTTTGTGTGAAGAAGCTTGTCCGAAAGACGCCATTTATTTAAGTGAAACATTTACGCCTGCCGATTACCAGCGAAAACAATTCATTTATAATAAGGAAGACCTGTTGATACCGCATCCTGTTGAAGAACCGGAAGCATATAAAAAAGCATTGGGGAATAAAGCGAAAAAAGAAATTATTAATTAACGAAATCTACCCTCCCCGTTGGGGGAGCCGGAAGGGCCGGTGGCTTATGAGCATTACAGAAATATTATTTTGGTTCTTAACTGCACTCGCATTGGGTAGCGCCATTATGGTGATCACCGCTAAAAGCCCGGTGCATAGTGTGCTAGCGCTCATCGTTACCTTCTTTGCTATTTCGGGGCATTATATTTTATTGAATGCGCAGTTCCTTGCCATTGTAAATATCATTGTGTATGCTGGTGCTATCATGGTATTGTTCTTATTTGTAGTGATGCTGATGAATTTGAATGCAGGCAGTGAGCCACAGAAGAACAGGGTATTGCAATTTGCAGGACTGATATCGGGCGGTTGTTTGTTCCTTGTGATGATAACCGCATTGATGAAATCGGATGTGGTGGATAAGACAGTGCAGATGAATGATGGCGATCATGGGTTAATAAATAATTTAGGAAAAGAGCTGTTTAAAAATTACCTGGTGCCATTTGAGATCAGCAGTGTGCTGTTTTTGAGTGCAATGATCGGGGCGGTGGTGATCGGGAAGAAAGAAAAAATAGAAAAGTAAAAATTCAAAAGATAAAATTCAAAAATGAGAACTTGCTAATTAAATGCTACCCATTTTGAATTTTTATTTTTAACTTTTGAATTATAAAAATTATGGAGATCAGATATTATATAAGCTTAGCAGTTGCATTATTCTGCATTGGCATCATTGGTGTACTTACACGCCGTAATGCCATTATCATTTTTATGTGTGTTGAACTGATGCTTAATGCAGTAAACCTGTTGCTGGTAGCGTTCTCAAAGATGCACGCTGCAACAGCCATGGGCAAGGCTTTTCCGGGTATGGTGAGTGATGCACAGATATTTGTGTTCTTTATCATGGTGGTGGCTGCTGCTGAAGTAAGTGTGGGACTGGCTATTATTGTTATGATGTATCGTAATACACATTCGACGGATGTGAATTTTTTGAACAGACTTAAAAATTAAAAAGAGAGAAGTCAAAATCCAAAACTATCACCACTTTTTGTTTTGACTTTTCACTTTTGACTTAACTATGAATAATGTATTTCAATTAGTTTGGCTGATACCCATGCTTCCATTAGCAGGCTTTTTAATCAATGGCCTGGGAAGAAAGCATTTGTCAAAAACAATGGCCGGCATCATTGGCAGCGGGGTGATCTTTATTGCTTTCCTGTTAAGCCTGTATGTTTTCTTTTCTGTGAAAAACGGTAATACGGATGTTGCTCACTATTTTGATTTCATAAATATACCGGCCTTAAAAATCGGGTTCGACCTGCAGGTAGATCAGCTCACTTCCATCTTTCTTTTGATCATCACCGGTGTTGGTTTTCTCATCCATGTTTATTCAACTGCGTATATGCATGATGAGGAGCCCAAAGACTTTGCGAAATATTTCTCTTTCTTAAACCTTTTTGTTTTTTCCATGCTCTTGCTGGTACTGGGTGGTAATTATGTCATCCTGTTCATGGGTTGGGAAGGAGTGGGGCTTTGTTCTTACCTGCTCATTGGCTTTTGGTTTAAGAACACCAATTATAATAATGCTGCGAGGAAGGCTTTCATCATGAATCGTATCGGCGATCTTGGTTTTTTACTGGCGATCTTTTGGCTGGTGAATAAACTGGGAACGGTAGATTTTCGTGATGTGTTTGCGAATGTTTCTAAACTCAGCACATTTGATATAACCGGCATCACTTTATTATTATTTGTTGGCGCTACGGGCAAAAGCGCACAGATACCACTCTATACCTGGTTGCCGGATGCGATGGCAGGCCCTACACCGGTGAGTGCATTGATACATGCCGCCACGATGGTCACTGCAGGTATCTACATGATCGCACGCAGTAATATTTTGTATACGATGGCCCCGGTTACGCAAACTGTTGTGGCTATTGTTGGTTTGTCAACAGCGATACTGGCTGCTACCATTGCATTGAAACAAAATGATATTAAAAAAGTGCTGGCATACTCCACCGTTAGCCAGCTTGGTTATATGTTCTTAGGCCTTGGTGTTGGTGCTTATACCGGCGCCGTTTTTCATGTAATGACCCATGCATTCTTTAAAGCATTATTGTTCCTTGGTGCGGGTAGCGTGATACACGCCATGAGTGGTGAACAGGATATGCGGAACATGGGAGGCTTAAAAAAATACATGCGCATCACCCATCTCACTTTTTTATTGGGATGCCTTGCCATTGCGGGGATACCGCCATTCGCCGGTTTCTTTTCCAAAGATGAGATACTGGGTGCTGCATTTGCAAAAAATCCGTTGTATTATGGGATCGGTGTTGCAGGCGCCATGATGACGGCATTTTATATGTTCCGTTTATATGCCATGACCTTTCTTGGAAAATTCAGGGGAACGATTGAACAGGAACATCACTTGCATGAAAGCCCCAGGGCAATGACCATCCCGTTAATTGTATTGGCGATACTGGCAGTTATTGGCGGATGGATCGGCATTCCTGAGATATTTGTTCATGGCGGCCATAAGCTGGAAGCATTTTTGGATCCTGTATTTGCGCAGGGCAATGCCATTACGGTGAAAAATGAATTGGCGCATAACACGGAATATATGCTGATGGTGATCTCAGTGGCATTGGCGCTGGTAGCATTGTTATATGCCTGGAAAAAATTCAGCGCTTATCAAAAAGCAGAAAAAGAAGAGGCAGGTCTTGGAAAAGTATTGGAGAACAAATGGTATGTAGATGAGTTATATGATGCGATCATTGTAAAACCATTGAGATCCATTGCAACCTATCTTAATAATGTAGTAGAGAAGAAGGGTATTGATGGCATGGTGAATGGCGTAGGCAAGGCCGTGAATTACAGTAGCCGGCAGATCCGGTTATTACAAAGCGGGCAGGTAGGCACTTATGTTTTACTGATGGTCATTGGTATCCTGGTCTTATTTATTGTTCAATTGTTTTTGTAATAGCAAATAAATTATGCAAAGTCTTGGAATAAGATTTCCTGAATTACTGATCTGGTTTCCGCTGGTTGCAGGATTGGTATGTTTTTTTATAAGAGATGAAAAGAAGGTAAAGGCATGGGCCTTGCTTTCATCCCTGGTCACATTGGCTTTTTCCATCACGAGCTTATTTTATGCAGGGAATAAGGAATTGAACGGATTAACTTATAGCTATGAATGGATGAAGTACCTTGGAAGTAGCTTCGCCATTGGCTTAGATGGGATGGGGCGTTTGCTTACTGCACTTACTGCGATCGCTTTCCCGCTCATTTTTGCAACAACCGGTAAAACTTCCTATAAAAACGCCCATGTATTTTATGCATTGATGTTATTGACACAGTCGGGCCTGATGGGTGTTTTTTGTGCAATGGATGCGCTGGTGTTTTATTTTTTCTGGGAACTGGCATTGATACCGGTTTATTTTTTATGCAGCAGGTGGGGAGGCGAAAAAAGGATCCAGGCAACCTTCAAATTCTTCATTTATACTTTTACCGGCTCTTTGTTGATGTTGGTGGGTATCATCACAGTTTATCTTCATACACATAAAATTTATGATGCCGCCGGTCATGTATTGTCGGAGCATTCCTTCTCCATAAATTCTTTTTATTCAACTGTACTATTGCCCAGGCAACAGAACTGGCTCTTCTGGTTATTCTTCATCGCCTTTGCTATCAAGATGCCCATATTCCCTTTTCATACCTGGCAACCCGATACCTATGAGCAGGCGCCTACTGCAACAACGATGGTGCTGAGTGGCATCATGGTTAAAATGGGATTGTTTGCAGTGGTGCGTTGGTTATTACCCATATTCCCGGAAGCCGTGGCGAGGTATGATAATATTGTGATAGGGCTTGCCGTGGCAGGAATGATCTATGCAAGTTTACTGGCGATAAAGCAAGACGACCTGAAACGGTTTGTCGCCTATTCATCCATTGCCCATATTGGATTAATGTGTGCAACACTTTTTGCCACCAACGAGATCGGCATGCAGGGAGTAATGATTCAAATGTTCAGTCATGGTATCAATATCATCGGCTTGTGGATCGTGATCGACCTGATAGAAAAACAAACCGGCGTAAGAAAGATATCGCAGCTGGGCGGCATTGCACATAGTGCACCGGTACTCACTATCCTGCTGGTGATAATTGCACTGGCAAATATAGCCCTGCCATTG
>JANYIM010000291.1 GCA_025362055.1 Bacteroidota bacterium | reverse complement strand
CTTAACCTTAAAACTAAAATGCCTTTGACTTAGATAGCTTATGGTGATGACGATACAGGTGGTGAGGATCTGCGACAATAATGCATCCCATTTAATGACTTCCACTAGTAATTTGAGCAACGCATAATTAAGGGTGAGATTTAATGTAAAAGTCAAAAAATATCGCAGTACCTGTATCCTGCCTTTAAGGTTTGAGTCCACAAAGACCACATATTTCATCAGGATAAAACCAACAACGAAGTTCACGCAGAAGGAAACGAGCAATGCTGCATTATACGGCTTGAATGTATAAAACCACAGGTCTACGTTCTGAAACTTAAATACACAAACCAGCAATACCTTAAAAAGCGCAAGTCCGAGTACAGTGTTGAATCCACCGCATGCTGCATAACGGAAGGTCTGTTCCGGCATTAGTTTCCGGAAAGGAGGATAAAAGAGATCAATGAATGCTATGATCTTATTTTTCGCCAAATGCTAAATTTTAATTTTATCTTTTGAATTTTGAGTTAGCTATACAACTCTTCCCTCATCGCTTTCACCCTTTCATCTACCAGGTATTCATCGTAGGTCATCAACCGGTCGATCATTCCCTTTGGTGTAAGTTCAATGATCCTGCTGGCAACCGTTTGCATGAATTGGTGATCATGTGTTGTCAACAGAACGATCCCCGTAAAAGCAACCATGCTATCATTAAAAGCAATGATGCTTTCGAGGTCAAGATGGTTGGTTGGCTCATCCAGCATCAGCACATTGGGATTTTGCAACATCATCTTGCTTACCATGCAACGCACTTTTTCGCCACCGCTTAAAACATTGGTCTTCTTTAATATCTCGTCTCCGCTGAACAACATCTTACCCAAAAAACCACGTAAAAAATCTTCGTCAACGTCTTTTGTTGTTGGAGGTACATACTGGCGCAACCAATCCATCAGGTTCAGTTTACTGCCTTCAAAGTATTCGCTGTTATCATTGGGCAGGTAAGCCGTGGTAACGGTGGTGCCCCATTCGTAAGTGCCGCTGTCGGCCTTTATCCTGCCATTGATCACTTCAAAAAAAGTGGTCAATGCGATCGGGTCACGACTGATAAAAGCGATCTTATCTCCTTTCTGAATGTCGAATTTTATCTTGCTGAAAACAGTTTTCCCGTCAATGGATACGGCAAGATTATCTACCTGCAATATCTCGTTCCCCACTTCTCTTTCCTGTTTGAAAATGATACCCGGATATTTTCGGTTACTGGCTGTGATATCTTCAAAGACCAGTTTATCCAATGCCTTTTTACGTGAAGTGGCCTGTTTGGATTTGGAAGCATTTGCGCTGAACCGTGCGATGAATTCCAGCAGGTCCTTTTTCTTATCCTCCATTTTCTTGTTCTTGTCGGAAGCCTGCCTGGCAGCCAGTTGCGAGCTTTCGTACCAGAACGAATAATTACCCGTATATACTTTTATCTTTTGCTTGTCAACGTCGGCCACGTGCGTACAAACGCTGTCTAAAAAGTGACGGTCATGACTTACCACCAATACAATATTCTGGTAATCGGCTAAAAAATTCTCGAGCCAGGCTATCGTCTCCACGTCGAGGTTATTGGTAGGTTCATCCAATAATAAAATATCGGGGTTGCCAAATAAAGCCTGTGCCAGCAATACCCGCACTTTAATATTGGCAGGGATATCTTTCAGCAATTGCTGGTGCATTTCGTTCTCTACACCTAACTCACTGAGAAGCGTAGCCGCATCACTTTCGGCGGTATAGCCACCCATTTCACCAAAGTCATGTTCCATCTCACCGGCTTTCAATCCGTCTGCTTCTGTAAAATCCTCCTTGGCATAAATGGCATCGCGTTCGTGCATCAGTTTCCACATTTTGGCGTGGCCAATGAGCACGGTATTGAGCACGGTCACTTCATCGAACTCAAATTGATTTTGGTTCAATACGGCCATGCGTTCACCCGGACTGATATCGATCGTTCCCTTATTGGGTTCGATCTCCCCGCTGATGATCTTTAAAAAGGTAGACTTACCAGCACCGTTGGCGCCAATGATACCATAACAGTTTCCCTTGGTGAAACCGATATTCACTTCATCGAACAAGACCCGCTTACCATAAGCGAGCGTTATATTATTTGCACTGATCATAATTGTTAAAAAGTGGGCAAAGATAATGGATAATGTGGAGATGAGGGAGTGATGTTGGAAGTTGGAAGTCGGGAAGTTGGTAGTCGGGAGCGTATGCGAAATGAGATGTATTAAAAAAGCGGAATTTATTATGTACCCCGTCTCTTTGCGAGCGGGTTGTGGTGAGGCCAATAATTAATCTTTTATCAAATTATTTGCATTAAAAAACGCAACTTTATGTAACCAAAAAACGATCAGCACGTTATAAAACAATGAAAACATTCCTATCCCTTTTATTACTGTTTGTTAGTTCCCTGGCATTTGCCCAAAAACAAACACAGTTCACTATAAATTTTGATTTCAATAAATATGAGATCAGGCCTGCTGCGGCGGCTAAACTTGATAGTTTTGCAACTGCCATCGGCTCCACAAAAACCAACTTCACCATTGAATTATACGGCCATTGCGACAGCGTTGGCAGCAACGAATACAACGACGCCCTTTCTGTAAAAAGAACGGGCGCGGTAAAAAATTACCTGGCCGCCAAAAATGTTCAGTCATCCTTCATCGTTAAAGAAGAAGGATTGGGTAAAAGGCAGCCTTTGAATAACAATGCCTCTGACCATGACCGCTACCTGAATCGGAGAGTAGTCGTAACCGTTATAACCATTGAACCCCCGGTTGTGGTAGTGCCCGAAAAACCGGTGGAGAAAATAATTGAACCACCGGTGGAGAAAACGATCACGGCAATTGTTGCAGATACGGCTACAAAAGTGGGCAGCAAGATCGCTTTGAAAAGTCTCAATTTTGTTGGCGGAAGGCATTACCTCCTGCCCAGTTCTGCGCCAATACTAAAAGAACTGCTTGCCATAATGAATGATAATCCCAAACTCGAAATTTCCATTGAAGGACATGTATGCTGCCTTCCGGATAAAAATGACGGCGTTGATTTTGATTATGGCACGCTGAACTTATCGGAGATGCGGGCCAAAACGGTGTACGATTACCTGGTAAGAAGTGGCATCGCCTCCAAACGCTTATCCTATAAGGGTTTTGGGCACCAGTTCCCCATCTACCCTTATCCCGAAAAAAGCATCGAAGAAATGGAGGGTAACCGCAGGGTGGAGATAAAGATCGTGAATAAATAAGCGGCTGCATACGCATCCGGCCGGGATTACGTTTTAATTACATTATATGCAATAAAATTCGGAAATTTATAGAAGATACACGGATAATTCAACACGGCCCTGCTTACAAATATGATCATGAAAACAGGATTCATCATCACATTGATCCTTATCAACACGGTGTTGTTTGCACAAAAGCAAACGACTTTTGTCGTTAATTTTGATTTTGATAAGTACGACATCACTCCTGCTTCGGCTGCAAGATTAGACAGCTTTGCACAAACCATCCTCACAAAACCCACCACTTTCACCATTGAATTAACAGGCCATTGCGACAGCGTGGGCAGCAATGTATACAATGATGCGCTTTCTGTAAAAAGGACGCAAGCTGTAAAAGATTACCTCGCCGAAAGAGGATTGCCATCCTTCAATGTCATTAAAGAAGAAGGATTTGGCAAAAGAAAGCCCCTGAATAAAAATGCAACCGATTATGAGCGTTATTTGAACAGGCGGGTGGTCGTTGATGTATCGATACCCGGAAAGTCGGTGATCACATTTCCTGTAAAGAAGCCAGTCGAGAAAATAGTTGAGAAACCCGTTGAAAAGAAGCCAGGAGAAAAAATAATTATTGATAAACCGGTAGAAAAGACCATCACGGCAATTGTAGCGGATACGGCAACAAAAGTGGGTAGCAGCTTTGTTTTACGCAACCTGGTATTTATTGGCGGAAGCCATGAGTTGGTGCCTGAATCTGTCCCCATATTAAAGGAACTATTGAAAGTGATGACCGATAATCCCAAGCTCGAGATATCCATTGAAGGGCATGTATGCTGCATTCCGGGCAAAAATGATGGTATTGACCTTGCAGTAGGTACGCCTAATTTATCAGAAATGCGTGCCATCACCGTATACAATTACTTAGTTATCTATGGCATTGCTCCCGGCCGCTTATCTTATAAAGGTTACGGGCACCAGTTCCCTGTTGCGCCTTACCCCGAAAGAAATGTTCAGGAAATGGACAGTAACCGGAGAGTGGAAATAAAGATCATAAAAAAATAAATGGCTGCTCTGCGCCTGTTTATTTCTTTCGCACATAATGTATCTTCCAATTCGAATTCCAGGTAGCACCGGCATCGGTGGTCGCCTGCCAGTCCCAGTCGAAACTATCTTTTGAGATATTATAATAGACCATCCTTGAGATAATTTCCTTTCCGCCCGGTAATTTTCTTGCGCCTGTTGCGAGCATCATTTTACCGTCTTCAAATTTTCCTGTGAGGGCAATGTAACCACCCTCGTTATCCACCCATGTTTGTTGCCATTGTTTTGCAAGCGGGCTGTACACGCTCCAGCTTTTACCAAGATAACCGGAGCGGGCATTTGAAAAATTCTCCTGCACGGTACAACCATCCATCACTTTATAGATGGTATTGTTACCCGTAAGTGTATCGGCAGAATAAAGATCCCAGTCTCCTACCCAAAAATCAAGCTGGCTGGCTTCTGGCGCTGAGCAGGGCTTCTGGTTATTTTGCGCATTCACTGAAAATAAAATGAAGGCGCAAACTGCGCTTAAAAGATATTTTTTCATGGCTATACTTTCGGTTCTTTTGATGATGATAAAGCTACCGGTATTACACAGTGATCTTCCACCACTTATACCGCTTATCCCCCGCTTGAGTAAGAATTAAGTATTTTTGCAGTATCGAAACAAAAAATATGTCAATCGTTAGCAGTTTACAGGCGAGCACAATAGAAAGTTTATCGGCTTTATTCAACCAGGCATTTACGGAAAAGGATTTCCAGGTAAACCAGACCAAACCTGAATTTGAGGGAGATTATACCATCGTGATGTTCTCCCTGGTTAAGTCACTGAAACTATCTCCGGAAGCTATTGGCACCCAACTGGGCGAACACCTTGTTAAGAACTTTCCACAGCTATTCTCCCGTTTCAATATCATCAAGGGATTTTTAAACCTCACTGTTACGGATAACTACTGGACGGCCCTGCTACAGGAGAATTACAATGACATTTGCTATGGCAAAAAACCAATGAATGGCAAAAAAGTGATGGTAGAATATTCTTCTCCCAATACAAACAAACCATTGCACCTGGGACATTTAAGAAATAATTTTTTGGGATGGAGTGTTGCCGAGATATTAAAAGCCAGCGGATATGAAGTAGTAAAAAGTTGTATCGTAAATGACCGGGGCATTCACATATGCAAAAGCATGATCGCCTGGGAACGCTTTGCCAATGGTGCCACGCCGCAATCGACCAATACAAAGGGTGATCATTTTGTAGGAGCCTATTATGTACGTTTCAATGACGAATATAAAAAAGAGATTGAAGCTTTGATCGCAGCAGGATCTGATAAGGAAACTGCAGAAAAAGAAGCGCCGCTCATGAAAGCCACCCAACAGATGTTATTGGATTGGGAGGCCGGGAAGCCTGATGTGATAACACTTTGGAAGAAAATGAATGGCTGGGTGTATGAAGGGTTTGACGTTACCTATAAAAGGATCGGTAGCGATTTTGACATTATCTATTATGAAAGCAATACCTACCTGTTGGGGAAAGATATTGTGCAGCAGGGGCTCAATAAAAAAGTCTTTTATCAAAAAGATGACAGCAGTATCTGGATCGACCTGACCGCAGATGGGTTGGATGAAAAGATCGTTCAGCGCAGGGATGGCACGGCAGTGTACATCACACAGGATATTGGATTGCATTTACAGAAATACGAACAATACAAAATCGACCAGAGTATTTATGTGATCGGCAACGAACAGAATTATCACATGAAAGTGTTGCAGCTGATCTGCAAAAAATTAGGGCTGCCCAATGCCGATAATATCTTTCATTTAAGTTATGGCATGGTAGAACTCACCACCGGTAAAATGAAAAGCCGGGAAGGTACGGTTGTAGATGCAGATGACATGGTAGATGAAATGATAGCCACTTCAAAACAACACACGGAAGAATTGGGGAAGGTAAAAGATTTTAATGCGGAAGAACTGGCTGCACTGTACGATACCATTGGGCTGGGTGCAATGAAATTCTATTTGCTGCGCGTGGATCCTAAAAAAACAATGGTATTCAATCCCGAAGAGAGTATAGATTTTCATGGGTTTACCGGGCCCTTTGTACAGTATACGTACGCAAGGATAAAGAGTATTTTAAGGAAGGCAGGAGTTGATAGTTCATGGTTCATAGTTCATAGTTCAACGGCCATGATCCATGCACCATTAACCATTAACTTATTAAAACTGGAGAAAGACCTGCTCGTGACTCTCGAGCAATACCCTGCTGCGATAGAGCAGGCCTGCAACGAGCATAATCCTTCGGTGGTCGCCAATTATGTTTTTAATTTAGCGAGGACCTTTAACTCATTTTATACCGAGCATTCCATTGCAAATGCGGAATCAGAAGAAAAGAAAAAATTGCGTTTATACCTTAGCGTTTTTGTAGCCCATGTGATTAAAAGCGGCATGCAATTGCTGGGGATAAGTGTTCCTGAAAGAATGTAAAATTTAATCAAGTGGCAAAAAAAGTAACAAAGATTGGAGTACTAAGTTCGGGTGGCGATAGTCCGGGTATGAATGCCTGCATCCGCGCCGTGGTGCGTACGGCTGTGTTCAATGGCCTTGAAGTATACGGTATCATGAGAGGCTATTTGGGAATGATAGAAGATGATATCGTTCGCATGGATAGCCGCAGTGTTGCCAATATCATTCAACGTGGCGGTACTATTTTAAAGACATCCAGATGCAAGGAATTTTTTGATACCGAAGGAAGGAGGAAGGCTTATGGGAATTTAAAGAAGCATGGTATTGATGGCCTGGTGATCATTGGCGGGGATGGCAGTTTCAGGGGAGCGCAGATCTTCAGCAGCGAATATGATATTCCCTGTATTGGTTTGCCCGGCACTATTGATAAGGATATTGCGGGTACCGATTTTACGATCGGCTTCGATACGGCAGTGAATACTGCCGTGGAAGCAATCGATAAGATAAGGGATACTGCCGAAGCACATGACCGCTTATTCATCATTGAAGTGATGGGGCGTGATGCGGGTTATATTGCACTGCATAGTGGTATTGCAACGGGTGCCGAGAACATACTCATCCCCGAAAGGAAGACCGTGATCGAAGATATCATTACACAACTACAGGAGAAAGAAAGAAGGCATAAACTGGTTAACATTATTGTTGTGGCCGAGGGCGATGATTTTGGTGGTGCCAATGAAGTGGCAAAAGTGATCAAAGGCAGGCTGCCCCTGTTGGAAGTAAGAGTTTGTATTCTTGGTCACATTCAAAGAGGAGGATCACCCAGTTGCATGGACAGGCTTATTGCCAGTCGCATGGGTTATCATGCAATAGAATGCCTGGTAGAAGGAAGGCATAATGTTTTTGTAGGTATCGTAAATAATAAAATGAATTATACGCCATTGAATGAAGCAGTAAAGAAGAAACAGCGCATCAGTGAAGAGTGGTTGAAGATCGTGAAAATACTAGCTAGCTAATTTAATTTGGTGATGTACCAATTTGGTGATTTGGAGATGTGATGATTTGGTGATGAAAGAACATTTCAAATTATTGGGCTCCCAATCACCAAATTGCCAAATTGCCAAATCACCAAATCATTAAATCGAATAAATGAGTAAACACATTTCCAAGTACCTGCACCAGCAAATGGACAAAGAAGCAGGGATTACCCACTCGCAAAAACGTACCAAGATCGTAGCAACTGTAGGCCCCTCCTGCGATACCTATGATAAGCTGGCGGCGCTGGTAAGAGCAGGCGTTAATGTTTTCCGGCTTAATTTTTCACATGGCACACATGATGATAAGAAGAAGGTAATAGAATTCATCCGGCAGATCAATAAAACGGAGCCCGTGAACATTGCTGTGCTAGCCGACCTTCAGGGCCCCAAATTAAGAGTGGGCGAACTGGAGAATGGGCAGGTAGAATTGAAAGACGGCCATGACCTCATCTTTACTACCGAAAAGATCATTGGCAATGCAGAAAAGATATACGTCTCTTACCCGCATCTTGTGAAAGATGTTCAGATCGGCGAACGCATTTTTTTAGATGACGGTAAAATGGAAGTGGCGGTAAAGAAGATACTAAATGACACAGATGTGCTGGTTAGTGTAACCCTTGGCGGTATATTGCTACCAAAAAAAGGTGTTAATCTTCCCGACTCTGCACTAACGATGCCCTCCCTGACCGAAAAAGACCTGGAAGACCTCGATTTCATCATCAAACAAAACCTGGACTGGATAGCGCTTTCCTTTGTACGCAAGGCCATTGATATCATTGACCTTAAGAAAAAGATAAAGGATAAGAACAGCAAGATGAAGGTGATCGCCAAAATTGAAATGCCCGAGGCATTAAAGAATATCCGGGATATCATTGTGGAAAGCGATGGCATTATGGTGGCCCGGGGCGACCTGGGTGTGGA
>JANYIM010000290.1 GCA_025362055.1 Bacteroidota bacterium | reverse complement strand
GATATGTTTACCCGGAGCCGGATTCAATGCTATCTGGTGAAAATTCTGCGTAGTCCCAACAAATTCATCGTCAAGGCTCCAGAAGATCTTTGCACCAGCCCTGCGGTGTGCGGCTGTGAAAACGGTCTTCCCTTTTTCGCCGCTTATTTCCAGCGGGACATAAATTTTTGCGTCGGGCTGGGGATATATGATCTCGATCAGTTTTCCTGTTTCTGCAAATCCACAACCGGGTTTAAATGGTGGTAATGTTTTGTAATCTGCATTGCGCTGCTTATAATAATATTCCATGGCAGGAGTGAGGATGAACCAGCTTTTGTGCTGCATGGCAGAAGGGCTTTCACAATCTTCTGTTACGCGAAAATTTCCACTGGCATCCAGGTGAATGATCTTATGATAGGGGCATAGCGGCACTTTGATTCCGTTAGGGGGCATGAATAAAGTATCTACGTCCGGACAATCAATATTGGCCCTATAACCGCTTTGGCGACAAACGGGAACATAGGCGAAATTGTATTTTGGATTTTCAAACCAACTAACGCTTGGTAATAAACGAAAAATATCGAACAAGATGGGAGCTGCTGTTTGCACACCGATCAGTCCCGGCCTTCCTTCGCCATCTGTATTACCCACCCATACTGCAACCACATTCTTTGGCGTAATGCCAATGGCCCAACCATCACGGAAACCAAAGCTGGTACCGGTTTTCCAGGCAATTTTTTGGGAAGAGGAGAACTGCTGCCATAAACCTTCTTCTCCCGGCCGCATCACATCCTGCATGGCTTGAAATGTAAACCATATCGAAGTTGCATCGAGCGGTAAGTTGGTAGTTGGTAATTGCTAGTTGCTAGTTGGGGATCGGCTTTGTAGTTGGGAGGATGAAAATCGGAAGGATCTATTTTACCATGATTTCTTGTCTGGTGGTTCAATGTTCGCGCCATGGATGCATATACACCGGCGAGGTCCCACATCGTTACTTCGCAACCGCCGAGAATTAAACTTAAACCATAAGTATCGGCAGAACGGTTCAATGTAGTGATGCCGCAGTTTTGTAATGTTTCATAGAACCGTTGATATTTATATTGCTGCAATAATTTTACTGCGGGAATATTTAAACTTCTTGCCAATGCACGGTTAGCCGGAACAGCCCCATCATAACCCAGGTCGAAATTTTTTGGCGCATAACTTCCTATCTGTGTGGGTATATCGGGAATAATGGAATTAGGTAGTATCAAGCCATCGCTTAACATGGCCGCATATAAAATCGGTTTTAGTGCACTACCCGGGCTACGGGGCGCTGCGATCACATCCACATCACTTTCCATTTCCTTGTTGGATGGATCAGCTATATTGCCAACATAGGACAATACATTTCCTGTCTCAACATCAAGTACCAATGCACACGCATTATTGATGCCATTTCCCTTTAAAATAGATTGATGCTGCTGCACAATGGCAGCTACATTTTTTTGCAATGCACCATCCAATGTGGTTTTGATCTTTGTTTCGGCATTGATCTTTTTATTGTCGCTGATGAAACGCTGTAATAAGTGCGATGCATTTTGCGGTAACGGCAAAGGCTCGCCAGGCAATAGTTCCAGCTTGGCAAGCTCACAGGTGCTTTTGTCGATTTTCCCGGCCGCGAATAATTTATCCAGTAAGCTATTTCTTTTTTTAAGTAATACATCCCTGTTTTTCCCGGGATGAACCAGTGCTGGCGCATTGGGTAAAACGGCCAGTGCCGCCATTTCGCCCCAGCTTAATTTATCAGGGCCTCTTCCAAAATAACGCCAGGATGCTGCATCCAATCCAACTACGTTACTGCCAAAAGGAGCATTGCTGGCATATAAGGCGAGTATCTCGTTTTTGGAATAAGAACATTCCAATCGTATTGCCAAAAAACTTTCTTTTATTTTATTCCAGATGCTGCGCCTGTCATCTTTTTTTGAAAGGCGTATAACCTGCATAGTTAGTGTGCTGCCACCCTGGCCGGCGCCCCTGTTCCTTATATCTTTTACCAATGCCCTACCCATGGCAACGGGATCTACACCGGGATGTTTAAAAAAACGTTTGTCTTCAAATGTGGTAATGCAATCAATGAATTTCTGCGGCACATTCTTATTATAAGGGAAACGCCATTGCCCGTCTGATGCGATCGTTGCATTCAATAAATTGCCGTTTGCATCTTCAATGACATAACTGGTAGGGCTGTTGAATAGTTTTTTGGGGAGAGAGAGCCAGAACCAGAGCAATAGGCCAAGCAGCACCAATAACCTGATCTTTTTTTTGGCGTGAAGTGATTTTAATTTATTGAAAAACTTGTTCAATTCTGATGTTCTTAAATGTTGCTCAAAGGTATGCCGATGAAAGGATTGCGACGCAACGGTGATGCCATGAAATACATAGGCAGGTAAAAAAATACAACCGCTGTCGGGGGCCTATGACCACCGACAGGGTTGTACAATTCTTTTATTGATTCACTACCTGCACCCATTTTCCGTTCACACCGGCAGTGATGCTGTTATCATA
The DNA here is from genome assembly GCA_025362055.1 of Bacteroidota bacterium. GTDB lineage: Bacteria > Bacteroidota > Bacteroidia > Chitinophagales > Chitinophagaceae > Ferruginibacter. The sequence continues at coordinate 2,144 of JANYIM010000290.1, read as the reverse complement.
CATCGCTTCGCAATAAGTGCCGGGTAAAAAGTAACGGCCAAGGTAAGACGCATTTAACTGCACATAATAGGTGAGCGTTTCGGTGGTGCCAAGATCGAAATACGTATATACCCTGTCGTCACGGATATCCTGGTAAGTGGAAGAAGATGATTTGAACGCACCTTCGCCACCCAGCATTCTTGCATTTAATATCTCCCAGCCACTCGGAAAGATCTGTGACAAGGCCATCTGCCTGTACCAGCCACGTTTACCCGGATTCTTAAGCACCACTTTCGCAACAAAATCTGTTCCTTGTGAAAGATTACTGATATCAATGGCTTTTCCATCCTGTGATACATAACTAACACTCATATTTAAAACGGCAGGGTTATTATTCACTTTTAAACTATCACCTGCAAGCGGTTGCCCCTGTGTTACCAGGCGAACATATAATGTATTGCTACCCCTGTTGTTCAGCACAATATTACTTGCTGCATTTTTAAACAACACCGGAACCTGGCGGATATACGAAGCAGAATTAATGTCCATGGCTTTGCCATCAATGCTTCCATTGGCAATGATCTTTGCGCCCGATGGATTTTTTCCGCAGTACCTGGCAATTGCGATCAATGCATAAGCCGTTGTTTGCGTGCTGTACCAATAATCCTGCGACAATTTTGCTGCGATCGTTGGCAATAACTCTGCCGCTTTTGCTTTTCTTCCCATAATGGTAAGCGTTTCCAATACCATCGCCTGGTCACGGAGATCAGAACCAAATGTAATGCCCGGTGAAGGGCGTGGGTCAAAACTGGTAGGCAATCCGCTGATGAGGTCCAATGCGGTATTATCCTGTCCTGCTAATTTATAAGCAGCAGCCAGGCGCCATTTTGCTTCCGCTGATAAATATTTAAATTCTTTTAAACGGTTCATGGCACCAAGTTCGGGAGCTTTTGCTAACGCCAACGTATAGAGGCGATAAGATTGGGTAAGGTCTCCACCATAAAAATTGGTGGTGGATGGCACCCAACTATTTGCCTTGCCACGTTGATAATTCTTCCATTGCTGCAATAGGTATTCACTCACAAAATAACCACTGCTTTGTGCTTCAGTTAAAAAATGACCGGCATAATTGGTTCCCCATTCATCACTTTCATTGCCACCGGGCCAGTAACTAAAGCCACCATCCGGGCGTTGAAAATTCTGCAGTTTTGCAATGCCAGCTTTTATGTTCTTATCCACCTGCGCTTTTTTATAATTATCCAGGTCGGTGAGTTGATTCAATACCAACTGCGGAAAAACAGCAGAGGTAGTTTGTTCGATGCATCCATGCGGGTATTCGATCAAATAATTCAAACGCTTTTGCAGGTTCATGGAAGGAACGCTGGAGATCTCCACCACCGCTGTGCTTGTTGAAGCAACGCCGATTGGAGATGCCGTTGTTTTCCATTGTTGTCCCGGTGCCAGTGTAATTTCAGTTACACTTGTCACTGGCGGATTTGGATTACGGATATCCAACTCCACTTCATAATCGGCTTTTTCACCACCCGATGATGCAAGTAGTTTTACTTTTCCGATACCTATATTTGGTTTTACCCTTACATCAAAATAAACCATCTGCTCACCGGTTTGTGAAAAACTTACCGATTGTGAACTGGTTCCCACCACTTCCAAAAACGGATTGGATTGCAATGAAACATTTACGTTCTTAATATTATTTTCCATTGCAAAAACGGTTACGGGCAATTTGATGGTCTCACCCGGACCGAGTACCCTTGGCATTGTTGCCAGCAACATCAATGGTTTTTTTACAGCCACGGTTTTTTCTGTAAAACCATAACTACCGCTGTGTGCGGCAACTACCATGGCTCTTACAGAACCGATATAAGAAGGCAGCGTAAATGATTGCGTTTGTTTTTCACCGCGATCAAGGTGAAATGGCCCAAGATATTTTACAACGGGCTTGAAACGATTGGCGGTTTTTTGTTTTACAGGCCCGGCATCAATATCACCACCAATAGTTAAAATGCGCTCCAGGTCACCACCCCATGCACCGATCACATAATCGAACATGTCAAAACTTTTTACACCCAGTGCTTCTCTTGAATAAAATGCTTCATGGGGATCGGGTGTTTTGAACCTGGTGAGGTCTAATAATCCTTCATCTA
>JANYIM010000284.1 GCA_025362055.1 Bacteroidota bacterium | reverse complement strand
CTACATAACCACCCGCAAGGATACCACCTGAGTTAAATGTACCGTATGCAGGCCCCCATCGTGTTGCAGGAAGATCAGCAATTGAAGCATCATCCCAGATATTTGCAACCGGGTCATACCTATATGTTTTTGTAGTAGGAGTAGTAGAAGTAGCATCCAAACCACCACAGGCATAAATATAAGTACCATCAGTAAACCCGCCTATGAAGCTTCCAGCCAGCGGTAATACTGTACCGTTGGCCCATGTATTGGATGCAATGGTATATATCTCCAATGCATTGGTAGAACCTGCTGCCAGTGTACCGCCAAACTTATAGATCTTACCATTGAGATAAACTGCTGTCTGGTTCCATGTTGCGGTTGTAAATGGAGCCATTAAAGTATAAGTATTGGCTCCAACACTATATTTGTAAACAGTGGTTTGAGGTGCACCTGTTCCGGTGAGGGCGCCACCCATGATAAAGATGTCTGTTCCGTTCGTTACAGCCGAAGGATATTCTACCGCAATTGGGTATGCTGCGATAGCAGTCCAGGTTGTTCCGTCAAATTTGTATGAATTAGTTACTACTGCACCGTTGCTAACACCGGCAAAACTATAGAGATTGGCACCCAAACCAATGATAGCTTCATCGAGAATTGGTACAGGTAAAACAGTAGATGCTATCCAGTTACCACAAGCCGCTAAAGGAGGACTATCGGTATCTGTAGCAGAATTATTAGCCGGATTAGGATCCGCCAATGCAGATGATACCGTTGCTGTATTGACCAGGTTGCCCGTAGCAGCACCTGATATATTACATACTGCGGTAAATGTAGCAGTTCCTCCTACTGGTAAATTCACGGTGGTAGCATTAATATTACCCGCACCGGAAGCTGGTCCGCTTGCACCGCCTGCATAAACTGCAGTCCAGGCCACTGATGTGATGGCAGCAGGGAAGTTATCAGTAACAGTTGCAGGATTCGCCGCAGTTGTGCCGGCATTACTAGCTACAATTGTATAAGTTGTTGTACCACCGGCAGTATAAGTTGTTGTACCGTCTGTTTTCGTTATTGAAAGGTCTGCTGTTGCAGCCTGTCCGTCGGTATCGGTAGCTGAATTATTTGCGGGATTAGGATCAGTAACTCCTCCCGGTACCGCAACTGTAGCAGTATTGGACAGGTTACCTGATGCAGCACCTGATATATTACATACGGCAGTGAAAGTACAGGTTCCGCCAACAGGTATGTTTACCGTTGCATTGATATTACCTGCACCAGCGGCCGGACCTGAAGCGCCACCCGCATAAACTGCGGTCCATGCTATTGAAGTGATCGCAGCAGGGAAAACATCGGCAACGGTTGCACCAACAACAGGATCAGTTCCTGCATTGCTGGCAACGATCGTATAGGTTGTTGTTCCGCCCGGTGTATAAGTTCCTACACCATCCGTCTTTGTAATAGCTAGGTCAGATGTAGTTGTTGGAGCAGTTATGGTAAAGTTGGCATCATCAATATCAAAGAAAATATTTCCAATGGCTTCTATTTTTATCCTGGCAGTTGTTGTGGCAGGGCCAGGAATTGTTAGGTTCTCTGTACCATCATTTGCAGTACTGGCCGCCAAAACGGTTGGGAATGTATTACCACCGTCAGTAGACAAAGATATTTTTACGTTAGCACAGTTGATAGGAGCGCCTGCAGTTCCGTTAACCGACCATGTTATTGTTTGTGTTGAGCCCGCTGCCCATGTCACATTCGTATTAGGAGATGTTACGGCAAAAGGGCCGGTAGCGCCATTAATAGTTAGGGTCATGGTTTGAAAAGCAGTTTGACCAATCTTTCCAGTACCAGGTGTAGTAACTGGAACATAAGCGCTATTATCCCTTACCGTTAGTCTGAATGTTTCTGTCCTTGCAACGTTACTCAAATATTCAATATTGCAAATCGCATCTCCACCCGGAAATGGCCCTGTAAACTGGGCGCCTGTAAGAATACTGGAGAGCCTTGGGAATAACCTTGTTGGTGAGACTGTTGCCGGTAAGGTTAAAAAATTAGGTCCAACAGGTTTTGCAGCATACGCCACACTATTGGCTGCCGTTTGACCGCCATGCAAATCAACTTGTTCCCAGCAATAGGTGAGCACATCACCTGGATTGGCATCAGTTGCCGAACCAGTTAATGCGAACGGTGTTTGCATTGGGATCGTATAATTCGTTAGCGCCGCAACAACTGGAGTTGCATTATTAGCAGTGATGTTAGTTGCGATAGGGCAGGCCTTTCCAGCGAGGTTCGTCTGGATCTGTGAGATATTAACCCCGGTGTATATATCAATGGAGTGAGGTGCGGGGTCATAAGCAGTAATACCTGCATACCCCATGATAGTGATACCTGCACCTACTTCTGTTTGTGCAATGGTGCCCTCATTCTGAAATGTAAAACTATGGTTGCCGCCCATCTGGTGGCCTACTTCGTGTACCACATAATCTATATCAAAATTATCGCCCTGCGGAATTCCATCTGCAGGCGAAGTGATACCGCTTCCTTTCTGTCCGGCTACACACACGCAACCAATGCAACCTGCATTTCCACCACCACCAGAAGCTCCAAACATGTGCCCGATATCATAATTTGCATCAGTAACAGTTGCATTTAATAAATTCTGCAATTGTGCATTCCAGTTAGCCAATGTTGTGTACGGATCTGTTGCCGGATCAAAAAAGATGATCATGTTCTCAAAATTGTGAGCGATCAGGTTGAGGTGAACGGCAAGGTCTTTTTCATAACATCCGTTGCAACGGCTAAGTGTTGTATTGAATGCTGCATACACCAAAGACGTATCATGATTAGCAGGGGTAGCACCAAAAAAGTTGGCGTATTCACCATTACAGGATTGTGCCAGCCGCATCGTCCTTAATATACCATCATTGCTTGTAGGATTATTTGGGTTGGCTACTTTATTATACACGTTATTTGCCAACGCTTTATCTTCTGTGGTACAAGTCCAGGGAAGTTTGTTCTTCTCTCTTTGAGATTTGTAAACGGAATAAACGCTATGGTCCTGTGAGTAAGCTTCAATGAATTCATTATCTTTTTCAGTTCTGAAGACCATAGTTGAAATTCCCATTGAAGGGGAGATACTCAACTTTAAAGTGGCATACTTATCAGTAATACCCTTACCTGAGTAAGCCCTGATCAGCGGATACCTTGCCTGTAAAGCAGGATCGAAATTAGAAGCTTCCCATACTTCGAATTTTTCGATACCACCATCAGCATTTGGGAGGGTGATAATCGTTGAACGCTTGGGAGAATTATCTACGACCGTAAATAATTCTTGTCGTAAAGGTGCAATATCCAAATTAAATAACTTGAACACTTTAGGATACGCCTGTCTTGCAACAGCTTTGTCAGGAGTAATACTAGTGCGACTAGCAGTGTTTGTTGACCAAAATTTGTCTGTTTGTGAAAAACCTAAAGTGGCGATCAATGCAAACAATACTGTGAGGAGTAAAGCTTTGTTCGTTTTTGTAAAAATAATTGTAAGGATTTTTTTCATAAAAAGCGTTAAGGTAATGAAATAAAATACAGAAGATTGGATGTTCAGGATGGTCTTAAAAAGGGTGTGGATCTTACTAAAAATGATACTAAATAAAGTATCGTAAATATAGTAGAATTATTTTTTAAATCTAAATATATTTTTAAACAGGTTTAATATGGTGTTTTATTTTATTCAATCATTAAAAAAAACATTAATTTTTAAGGTGAAGCATAAATTTTTTAAAGCTATTTTAAACAGTAATTTTCTGCTATTTCACCCAACTGAGCCGTAAATATAATAAGACTAAGCCAAAAAAAAACACCTTGCTCATAGGACTGTTATCAATTGGTTAACAATTAATTAAGAGTATATTTAAAAATAGTGCAAAAGTGAAAAACAGCAGGAAAAACTACTTGGCAATGCAGGGCTATAAATGCTTTATGACGATCTTTTCCGTGTATTCGGACAATACATCATTAAAGAATTTTTTGACTGCAGGAAATTTCGCAGCCGGTATCTTATAATCAGTCAATACAAGGCGGGCCGTAGTTACAATGGTCTTTTGCTGCTCATCAAAGCGATAGGTACTGGAAAAGCTTCCGTATTCAAATTTCAATTCTTTGGGCCTGGGTAAGGTTTCCAATACATACCCCTCCGGTAACTTATACGTGGTGGTATCAGTTTTAATAAGGGGAAAGTGAAAGTAATAATCCTGTGTCCTGTTCTCGGCCTTGGGCAACTCAAATCCCCACAATCTGTAAATGCGGGGATTCAGGAAAAGCTTATTGCCTGCAGTAAAGTCGGGGATCTTTTCAATTTCCATACTGATGGCGGTGGCTGCCTGTTTATTGGTCTTATCGTATTTGATCTCAAATTTATCCGGTTGCATAAAGTCGAGCCCATTGACGAGGAAATTTTTTTGTTCGTCTTTTACCTGGTCCGACAAGTAGTGTAAAAATTGCTGCCTGTATTCCCCGGTCGTGTTCAGCAGCACGTTGGCCGTACCGGAACCGTCTTCATTTAAATTAATCACCGAATTTGAGCTGAATGTATTTTCTGACGCCAGGCTTTTTGGGGTAGCTACCAGTTTACCGCCATCTTCCGTTATCAGCAGGGCATTGCGGTTCTCGGTAAAACTTCCCAATATGCCAAAATCATTAGTGGTACTGGTACATTCCAGCCATACCGAATCCTTTGGCATGGGCACACAAATGATAACATGATTAAAACTGTTATGCGGAAAATCAGGATCAACTGGTTCCTTATTGTATTCTGCATTGATGAGTGCCTGGTAACTCTTTATGCCAACTGCGTTTAGGCATGCCTGTGTGTAATTACTCAATGCTTTGCAATCCCCGTATTTTTTCTTGTCCACAAAATCGGCTTCAAAGGGCTTAAATCCTCCAATACCCAGTTGGATACTTACATACCGGAAGTTGGTCTGCAGGTAATTATAAATACGCCTGATCTTCTCCCTGTCATTCCCGGCGTCTTTTACCATCGCCTGGAAGAATTGTTTGCGGTCGTCTGTGAGGTTCATGGCATTCTTTGCCAGGTCGCCGTACCATTGACCGAATTGTTTCCAGGTCGTCATGTCTCCCTGATATCCATCCAGTTCAAATTTATTAGGTGCTACCAGGATACGCGGGTAGCGGCTTTCCCTGCTCACACTTCCCTGTTCATACTGCAATGCAGGCAGGTCTTTTGCTTCCCAGGTATATGTTTTATATTTTCCATCATTGCCGGTAACCGGGTTCAGCCTGCAATTTTGTTGCTTATAACGGAGATCCATATCCGCAGGAACCTTTGCTGTAAAAACAGAATTTTCAACAGCCTGTTCCGGTAGTTGCACATCATAATCGGGGTAATTCAATATCCCACTGTATTTGATCTCATAGTCGATCTGTATGGTTACAGGAAATTCAGGAGCGGGGGTATTCAGGTAATAAACCTTTCCATCTGGTACTAATCCTTCACCGGCGATCTGTTTGGTAAGGTCGGATCTTGAATATTTGTGCAATTGAAGGCCCTTGTGGTCATACAAAACTATTTCCACATCCTCCAATGACTGGAATTTAGTAGAAAATTCATAGAACAATAATTCGTCTTTGCCTGCTTCTTTAAGGATCGTCACTACTTTATGGACCTTGTAATATGCCTTATCGGCCGACCTTACGTCCAGTTCCATACGCTCTTCACGTTTGACAGAGTAAGCATTTTTTTTCAGGGACTCAGGTACGGTCGAAGCATCATAGATATTCTCCTGGGCATGAACATTTATCAAACCAAGTGATAATGCTATCGTTAAGCAATATCTTATCATGGGGCCGTTTTCTTTTTTATTACGATCTGCTCATTTAGTTTAGCGATCAGTTTTTTATAAAATGCTGCAAAGTCGGGATAGTCAGTAGCAGGATAAAAAGTGCGTTTAAAGGATACCGTTATCCTTGCATTGAGCAGGTTATCCTCTGCCTGTAAAAAACGATTGAAGACAATACTGTTATCGGGCATCATCATCGATATGTTTTCAGGAAGCGTTTCAAAAGTATATCCCTCGGGGATGGTATAACTTCCGAATATCATATAGTCCTGCATGTAGCCAAAATCAATGTCGGCAAGGCGTTGGTCAGCAATGAACGGGTTGTCATCCAGGTCTGAAAAAAGGTTGACAGTAAAATAACGGTAGTCGCCTGAATTATTAAGCGCATAAGTGAATTGTATTTTTTGTTCCAGCGGGAGGGAATCCAACTCAGCATTATTGACCGTGAGTTCATCTATTTTTACTTTTGCATACGGTTTTGTAAAATATTCGTCCTTGAATTTTTCTTTATCCTTCATCCATTTCTCGCTACGCTCTCTTTTGGCATACTCATCACTGTTAACAAGACAATTGCCTTTCATAACGCCGGTACTGTCAATATCCCCGTGAACAGCTGCCAATACTTTGTATTTGTGCGTAATATCTATCGCTTCTATCCATTCGCCATTCTCCGGTTTTACAATGAATCCTTTTGTATTTGCAACTGCTTCAGGGATTAGTTTGTGGCTGGATATTTTATCGGTCGCATCTAGTATATAGAATTTTTCACCATCCTTTACATAGGCCATTACGGTATTGAATTGGGTGAGAAAAGTGTAAAAATCATTTACCAGGCCGTGCTCTCTTGTACTGAATAATATAGGATAAGACGTAAGGCCTGCCTGCTTTAAAAGATTAACCAGTAAAAGATTGATATCAGCAATATTGCCATTGCTATTGTCCCATGCTTTAATAACGCCATCTTCTGAAAAAATGTGCTCTTCTTCATTCCAGGTCATTTTCTTTCGCACAAAATTATAAATCAGTTTGGTCTTCGCCTCAATATCAGGAAGCTTTGAAGCGGAAGCAATGATGGTTTCAGATCCCGGGATCTTCTTTTCGAGTTGCAATCCAAAATCATTGTTCTTCATCAATATTTCAACAATATCACTCCATTTCTTGGTGAGGTTAACCAATTGCCCGTTGCCATAGTCGAGTTGCGATAACTGGAACTCCAGTCTTTGCATATAATCTTTTGGAGAACCCATAAATGGCTCATTCTTTATCCCGCGAAGATGTTGCATAACATAATTCTTCTTCAACATCTTCACGGTATACATGCCATCATTCAGCGCTACATTGTCTTCAGAAAAATCTTCTGTAACATCCATCTTGTCTACCACCGAAGGTTGAATGGTAAAATGAAATGCAGTTGGAATATTTACTTGGTATTCACTGTACTTTGTTGGTATCCTTGACTGAAAATACCAGTCTTTCACATCCGTCCATGTTTGTATTTCCATGGTATACTTGTATTCCACAACACTACCCACTTTCGCTTCCGGAAAAGCAATGATCATTACGCTGTGCCGTTTATTAATTCTTTTTGAGTAAATGGAACTTTTCCCTACTTCAGTTTTTTTGATATTGCCTGATTCATCCAGGTTATAAGTATACGCTGTTATCTTCTGGATCTGCTCTTCATTGTTTTCGTCAAAATAAGGAATGGAGACGTTGGCGTAGGACAGGCCGGCTTCCTTTAATATTTTAATACGCACCCTTGTTTCGAATACCGTATTGAAAAAATCCTTCCCCCTGCGAAAAAAAACATTTCCCCAGTCAATGAGGGTAAGCGCATCTGCTCCTTTATCAAAATCGCAGTCCTTCATTTCAAGATCGGCCTTATCAATTTTTCCAAAAGCAGGCTGACTTTTTTGCCCTGTTGCACAACAGTAAAATGAAAACAGCAAAAGCGTAAAAACAATAGGTTTCATGGAACGGTCTTTTAATTTTTGTTCATTAACTGTCATTTCTTTTTCAGAACGATCTGTTCATTCAGTAAAGTAAACATTTTTTTAGAGAATTCCTTAAACTCGGGATACTGGTTAACAGGGTAAAAGGGATTGCGGTACTCGATGGTCATGTGTATATTAAGCACGTCATCGCTGATCTTTGCCGAACGTCTGAAAACAATACTGGTATCGGCCATGATCATGGTTATTTTCTTTGGTAATTCATCCAGCTGGTATCCTTCCGGTAAGGAAAAGAAACCGTTGATGTCGTAATATTGTTTGTGGCCAAAATCAATATCCGTAGATCGTGTATCTCCAATGAATAAATTATTGCCGAGCCCGGAAAAAAGATTTGCACTAAAGTAATTATACCCGCCTGTATTGTTGAGTAAAGCAGTAAATTTTAGGTTCTGCAGCAGGGGCAGGGAATCATTGTCTTCGTTTGTCACTTCAACTGAATCGATCTTCATTCCATGCAGGATGGGAACCAGTTCAGTTCTTTCAAATTCCAGTTTGTCTTCTTTCCATTTTTTGCAACGCGGGTTCTTCTCATAATCAAAACTTTTGATCGTTGCTTCGCCCGACAATGTTCCTTTACTATCAATATCTGCAGTGATGAATACTTCATTCCTCGCCTGTTGTTCTGCTTTCAGGACCGTTAACCAACGTGTGTTGATGCCATCCAGTAAAAGGCATTCCGTATTGTTTATATCATAAGGTATCAGCCTGGCAGGATTGTATTTGTCTGCTGCATCTAAAACAAAAAAATCCTTGTCATTTTTTACGTAGGCCACCACGCGGTTAAACTGCTTGATAAAAGGATAGGTAGTATTTACAAGTCCATTTTCCCTGGTACTACAGAGCATTGGATAAACTTCGATATTGTATTTTTTTAAAGCGTTGATAAGGATGAAATTAATATCACTTGCGTTGCCTTGCTTTTTATCCCAGGCTGCTGAAACACCCAATTTACTGTAGATGCTGTTGCTTTCCATCACGGTCATGTGATTGCGGACATAATTGTACACGATCGTTATTTTTTGAGCAGTAGTGGGTGCATCAGCAACTTGTTGATCAAGGTCAATGTCCAGG
>JANYIM010000277.1 GCA_025362055.1 Bacteroidota bacterium | reverse complement strand
TTTGTTGGGCGACAGGATCAGGATGAATTCCATCTCTCACCCACGCGCTTACATGCGCAGCCTGGCAACAAGGGAAGACAATACTGCATTGAGTGTGCACGTGCAGGAAGCGATCGATATCTGCAAAGACGCAGGGTTTGACCTTATCATTTTAGAAAGTGCGGGCGTGGGGCAAAGTGACGCTTCCATCCTTGATTACTGCGATGTAAGCATGTATGTGATGACACCCGAATATGGTGCGGCATCACAATTGGAAAAAATAAATATGCTGGATTATGCAGATGTGGTATGCATCAATAAATTTGATAAACCCGGGGCGCTTGATGCATATAATGATGTGTGCAAACAATACAAGCGCAATCATACCTTATTCAAGGCAAAAAATGATGACCTGCCTGTTATTGGCTCCATTGCAAGTAAATTCAATGATGAGGGTGTGAATCATTTGTTCGTAGAATTATTAAAAGCCATTGAAACAAAAACGCAGGTCAATTTTGGAAAGTATCATTTTAATGTCACTGCAAAAGTATCGCAGGCCATCATTCCTTCATCAAGGGTGCGTTATTTAAGCGAGATCACTGATTGCATCCGGGATTATGATAAACTGGTGGAAGAACAATCTGCCATTGCAACAAAATTGTACCAGTTGCATGGTTCGAAAGAAACCCTCGTGGCAGCCAAAGCCCCGGGAGCGGTAATTGAAACGATAGAAAAACAGATCGCTTTTTTCACCGAACAATTAACGCCGGTTGCACGCAAACTCATCACCAACTGGCCCGAAAAAATAAAAGCTTATAAAAAAGATTATTTCGAATATAATGTAAGAGATAAGGTAATTAGACAGGAGATGTTCAGTCTTAGTTTAAGCGGCACAAGAATCCCTAAAGTACTGTTACCAAAATATAAAGACTGGGGGGACCTATTAAAATGGCAGGCACAGGAAAACGTGCCGGGGCATTTCCCTTTTACTGCCGGTGTGTTTCCTTTAAAGCGGGAAGGAGAAGATCCAACCAGGATGTTTGCAGGTGAAGGCGGGCCGGAAAGGACCAACCGCCGTTTCCACTACGTATCAGAAGGGCAGCCTGCAAAGCGCCTCAGCACTGCATTTGACAGTGTTACCTTATATGGCGAAGATCCTGATCATCGTCCTGATATTTATGGTAAAGTCGGTAACAGCGGTGTAAGCATCGCCACTGTTGATGATGCAAAAAAACTATACAGTGGATTTGACCTCTGCGATCCTAAAACATCTGTAAGCATGACCATCAACGGCCCTGCCCCCATGTTACTCGCTTTCTTTTTAAATGCAGCCATTGATCAGCAATGTGAAAAATATATCATTGAAAATGACCTGAAGGATACTGTAAATAAAAAAATAGAATCGCTTTTCAATATTAATGACCTGCCAAAATACATTGGTACAGATAATAAGCCGGTAGCTTCTGTTAAAGGAGAATTGAAGGGATCATTGCCTGGAGGAAATAACGGGCTCGGGCTTCGCCTGTTAGGGTTAAGTGGTGCAGATGTATTGCCTGCTGATGTATATGCAAAGATCAAAGCACAGGCTTTACAAAATGTTCGTGGTACGGTGCAGGCAGATATTTTGAAGGAAGACCAGGCACAGAATACCTGCATCTTCAGTACTGAATTCGCCTTAAAACTGATGGGGGATGTGCAGGAATATTTTATCAATGAAAAAGTAAGGAATTTTTACAGCGTAAGTATCAGCGGTTATCATATTGCAGAAGCGGGGGCCAATCCCATTACACAACTGGCTTTTACATTAAGCAACGGGTTTACTTATGTTGAATATTATTTGAGCCGCGGGATGAATATTGATGACTTTGCTCCCAACCTTTCTTTCTTTTTTAGTAATGGCATGGATCCGGAGTACAGTGTCATCGGCCGTGTGGCCCGCAGAATATGGTCCAAGAGCATGAAGTATAAGTACAAAGCCAATAAGCGCAGCCAGATGCTGAAATACCATATCCAGACTTCGGGCCGCAGTTTGCACGCACAGGAAATTGATTTTAATGATATTCGTACCACTTTGCAGGCATTGTATGCGATATATGATAACTGCAACTCCCTTCATACTAACGCTTACGATGAAGCGATAACAACGCCAACGGAAGAAAGTGTGCGGAGGGCAATGGCCATCCAGCTCATCATCAACCGTGAACTGGGCACAGCAAAAAATGAGAACCCCAACCAGGGCGCATTTTTAATTGAGGAACTAACCGACCTGGTGGAAGACGCCGTGATGGCAGAGTTTGACCGCATTACAGAACGCGGCGGTGTACTGGGTGCCATGGAAAGAATGTACCAGCGCAATAAGATACAGGAAGAAAGCCTGCATTACGAAATGCTGAAACATACCGGCGAATATCCCATTGTTGGTGTGAATACTTTCTTAAGCAAGAACGGGTCTCCCACCATTTTGCCAACCGAAGTGATCCGCAGTACCATGGATGAAAAAGAACAACAGATCACTAACCTGCAGGCTTTTCAGAAAAAGAATGCTGATAAGTCGGCCGCAGCATTAAAGGAACTGCAACAAACAGCGATAGAGAACGGGAATCTTTTTGAAACATTGATGGAAACTGTAAGGTATTGTTCACTGGGGCAGATCACCAACTCTTTGTATGCTGTGGGTGGGCAGTATAGAAGGAATATGTAATCCCCTTCACGGGGCGAAGAGGGTTATTGTAATTCTTCACAACAATATCCTGCACTTAACACCAGCTGCTCGATCTCTTTTGCTTTTACATTCTTACTTACAATGCGTAACACATTATCACAGTCATGCAGATCAACATTCCATTGCATAACACTTGGATGCGAATCCAATGATGAACCTATGTCGCTGATGCGTTTTGTATCGGTAAGGTTGGTTTTAAAAACGAGTATTTGCATAGAGAGTTTTCGGGTCAATACGGTTTATGGCCTTGCGTTAAGGGGTCATGGCGGTTTTGAACCGTCATAACCCCGGGTGTTATTCTGCTGCCATACTTGACGAATCATTTTTGGCGCCTCTTGTCCACCTTCCGCCACAACGGCTTTTCCATTCAGCTTTAAAATGCTCTCTTTCTTCGGAGGTCATATTATCCCACTTTTGTTCCATCTCTTTCATCGTGCCCCATTTCTCCTGCATTCTTTGTTTCCATTGGCCCCGCCTGCCACCCCAGCCTTTATTGAATCCGAAAAGGATCTTACTTAATGCGAATATTCCCATGGCCTGCCAATAACCGATCGCTTTTATTGCCGGTACCGCAGCGGGCAATACTGCGTTCCATAATAACATCAGCAAGAGGCTGAATAAAAATAACCCGCCGATAAATATAGGGACAAATAATATTCCCCATTTAATTCTGTGTTGCATCTTGTTCATATAATTCGTTTTTAATTGGTGTTTAATAATTTAGTAACTCATCTTTCAAATTCTACAAGCGTTCTCTTAAATGTAATACGGCATAGCGTTTCCGGCTGATGAGCGTGGCAACGCTTTCGCCTGTTTGTGCCGCAATATCTTTAAATGCAATGCCATCGATCTCATTTTGTATGAATACCTCCCTTTGTTGTGCCGGAAGTTCGTCTAATGCTTCCTGTAAGGCTTCCCAGAAAATGTTACGCAGGTATTCTGTTTCAGGATTGGAATCAGATGGCAATAGCATTTCTTTCCAGTTGAACCCACTTTCTTCATTTTCAGCAACCGGCAAAACATCATCTGCCAGTGGCAATTTTTGTTTGCGATAACTGTCGGTGATCTTATTACGGGTTACTTTAAAGAGCCAGCTGCTAACCTGTTCAATGGGTTCGGTATTCCCGGCAAATTGGTAAAAGACATCCTGCAGAATATCTTCCGCATCCTCCGTACTGCCAACCCGCTGCCGGATAAAACTGAACAGCCGTTTGCTCATGGCCCTAATGGTATGGGTGATATTTTTATTTCGGTCTGCGCTCATTGCAGTTGTTATCGTCAGTGCATCGTCCATGTATATAATGGTAGACGAATGACGGCCCAGCATATTTTAAAGATGGATTTTTTTTTACAAAGCTAGTCAAAGTAGAATAGCAGCTTTGCGTAAGCTGCGAATCCTTTGTGGGGGCTATAGATATGCTATAAATGAAGGTCTAATACAGCGTTGGTAACCCATTTCTTATGGGGTTCAATGGATACGCCGATGGTTTTGTATTCACTGCCAAGACAGATATTGCGGTGACCCAGCGAGGCAACATCCTCATCAATAAGCAGGGACATAACAATATCAATAGCATCGGCATTGCTATAATCGCAACACTCACCGTTGTAATATTCTTTAGCCTTGCAGGAACCTGTACGGTCGTGGCCTTCATAACCTGTTACGCCGGAATTATATGCATGACATTGGGCGCTGTTGTAACATTGCTGGTCGGGTTGCAGCAAGCCAAGCGGCTTCATACCATTCATAGTGGCCACCAGTGATTTATAATAGGAAGTGGCTTCCAGTTCATCATTTATTGAATATTCAGGATATTTTTTTACAACGGTCTGGCAAAACAATTTTGGGTTCACCCGGGCAAGGTTCAATATCCAGATCACATTCTTTTCCTGTTCGCTCATATAACTGGCCGTAGCTGCCGTATTGCACGCCTGGTATTTTGGCGCATCCCATTCTTCAGAAAAATTACTGAGCGGAGAGATCATTGTGGGAGCGATAACGGCGTTTTGTGCATTGCCCGAAAACATCGGGACAAAAAGCAACAGGGATAAGTAATGCATAACAGGGTTTGTTTAGCCAATGTACAAACAATACGGCGGGATGTAAATAAATATTGTAATGGGGATGCTAAAAAAATGTGAAAGAAATAGCTAAAAGGGTAAAGGAGAAAAAAAATAAAAGAGGGTGCCTCTAATCCCTGCCTCCTTTTTCTTTCGATCACTTAGCCAACAAACTAATATGTTGCCGTCATATCTTCATCCACACAAATAATAAAATCAGCCTTATTCTTATTTTCTGCAAGTAAATGTTTGATATCTTTTTGCGAAACGGTGGTAATAGTGGCAATATTCAATTCAGGTTTGGCTTGTTTCAAATACCATACAATGCCATCATGGTTTTCTGAATGATAACTGCCATTGTAATGAATGAATAAACTGCCGGGTACAAAATATTTTAAGATAAAATAAGCCATCGTGGCATCTTTAATGGCCTGTGCCTTGGGCATGTTGGGGGTACCATGGCCGGCCATCATTGTCAGCATATTTTTATAGCCGGGTAGTTCAGCATCATATTTAACAGGCAATGGTGCGATCCATGTTTTTTCTTTTGCGGAAATTGTATCCAATGCTTCAAAACCCCCTTTGGAAACCATGGCGGCATAACGGCGCGGGATATTCGTAGCGGCAAACGGAATATTGTTTTCTTTGGCATAATTTACCAGTGGCGCATAATCGGTAGGGTAGTTTTTCCATAGGCGGGCCATGCTGTCTAATCCTTTGGCAGATAGCTTTCCCTGCAAATACAGGTCCAGCGGTGCCTGGTTATCCTGCTCAAACATTTCGGCACCCAATACCAGGTTACGTGTTTCTTTGCAATCCTTGGTGATCTCCAATTCCATCCAGTGGCTGATGGGATTATTGTGAAACTCGCCGATCATCACAATGTCTTTTTGCACGAGTTGCTTCATCATTTTTTTATAAGACACTTTTTTACCGTTGGCTTTATATAGTACGTAGGCGGGTTTGTTTTGCGCAAATGAACCAAGGAATATAAGAAGGCTGAAATGGAGCAGGGGTAATTTTTTCATGGAGGAAAGGTCGGAATTTTTTTTGGCAGTCTTTATTGAATAGGTAATAAAAATAACCCGCCTGATTTAAGTTAGGCGGGTCATTTCTTCTATATGAACAATTGTTATAGCTTTAGTTTCTGCCTGTAAGACGAATACCAATAGAATTTCCCTTTTCTGATCCTGTTAATATCTGAGTAATTCGCTGAATCTACTTTACCCGTTTTATAAGTATCAATTTCTTTATACCATACATTAACATAATCAGCGCTGTCTTTTACAGAGTGGTTCTTAAGCCAAACATCTACCGTGATCTTTACAGAACTCAGGCTGTCCCTTGATTTTTCCCAGGTCTTCATTAATGTATCGGTAAGCCCCATGAATTTAAAACCATTGGCTCCATTTACATACATGCTGTCGCCCATAGTACCGCGAAGTGCTTTAAGGTCACCGGTTTCCCAGTATTTATAGGTGTTCAATACCATTAATAGGTCCGAATCGGATACATTGTTGGTAAAATCGGTGGTATAGCCTGCCTCATAAGGTAATTTGATACTACTTGCTGAACTTGAACTCGTAGTATTTGTGTCCTTGCTGTTACAGGCCATAAAGACTGCAGACAAAGTAAAGAAGCCGAAAATGATCTTTTTCATGTTGATGAAGTTTTGGTTTAATAAATTGGGTAAAAAATGTTGAATTTTTAAAGCGGGTTAACAAGCCTGTAAAGTATATATAATAAATAACAATTGCAATAGCCCGGCTCTTCTCAGCAGGTTTGCAAGGAATGAATCACCCCATTCTTCGAAGAATTGTATGTAATATGGAGAGTGAGTGTTTTACTTTATAATAAGGGGGAATAGTGAACAATTTTAAAAATAACGTTTAATGGTACACGAAATTTAATGCCGGGCACAACTATTAGGACTTATATTTGTTAACCTTTTTATACGCTAAAACAATTAACTATGTCGTCAACAAAATCTTATGCAGTACACAGTGCTACAACCCCACTCACCCCATGGACACTTGACCGGAGAGACCCCAAACCACATGATGTTCAGCTGGAAATACTATTCTGTGGTGTTTGCCATAGTGACCTTCATTTTGCCCGGAACGACTGGGGTATCAGCATTTATCCTGTTGTGCCGGGGCATGAGATCATCGGCCGGGTTATTGCCGTTGGAGGTCATGTAAAAAAATTCAAAGTGGGTGATATCGCCGGTATTGGTTGCCTGGTCGACAGTTGCAGGGAATGCGATAACTGCAAAGAGGGTTTAGAGCAATATTGTTTTGGAGGTGCTGTGTTCTCCTATAATGGTACTGAGAAAGATGGAAGTGGTTTAACCTATGGCGGATACAGCAAAGAAATACTTTGCCACGAAGATTTTGTATTGCGCATTTCTGATAAACAACCACTGGAAGCTGTTGCACCATTGCTTTGCGCGGGCATAACTACCTACTCACCATTGCGTCATTGGAAAGTTGGGAAAGGCCAAAAAGTAGCGATACTAGGATTGGGTGGCCTTGGGCATATGGGTGTAAAACTGGCTGCATCCATGGGTGCAGAAGTTACTGTACTGAGCCATACTGCTTCTAAAGCAGCCGATGCCAAACGTTTGGGGGCACATAAATTTATACTTACTACCGATGAAGAACAGGCAAAGTCGGTGGCCAATTATTTCGATCTTATTTTGGATACCGTTTCTGCTGAACATGATTATAATTTTTACCTTGGTATGCTCCGCACCAATGGCACCATGGTTTGCGTGGGTGTTCCGCCTCCGTCGCCACCGGTAGGTGCATTCAACCTTATCTTCCAAAGAAGAAGCTTAGCGGGCTCCCTGATAGGAGGCCTCCCCGAAACACAGGAAATGCTAGACTATTGTGCCGAACACAATATTGTAAGTGATGTGGAAGTGATCGCAATGAAAGATATCAATAAAGCTTATGAACGTTTGCTGAAAGGTGATGTGAAGTACAGGTTTGTGATAGATATGGCAACGTTGTAATAATGATGAATCTTAAATTTTGAATGAAAAGATTTTCCATGATGCGCAGCTTTTCTTAGTGACGGGCCTTATACAAAAAAGCCAACTGCTGGTTAAAGGCTGGCCTTTTTGATTTAGTTGCCGTAACCTTAATAAGTTACTTCAATAATTTTTGAGTGAAGAGTTCACCACCAGTCTCTAATTGCAATAAGTAGATCCCTTTAGGTTCCGGTTTGGTTATGGAAACTGTACCATTACCTAAAGCTGCTTTTAATAACCTGCCCTGCATATCCAGTAAACGGTAGCTGAAGGATTGGTCGCTGCTTAGTTGCCAGAGGTTACCAAGGTCCTGTATCATCCAGCTGTTCTTTCCGTTCAGGTTAACAGCCCTGATGCCCAGTGATCTTTTATTACCATCAATGTCTTGTTGCGTAAGCCGGTACAGGTAAATGCCGGAATGGCCGGGATCATCCGTTAAATTATAGGTAGAACCGTTTGCATTATTCATGGCGGTTACATTACCCACAGTAATATACGCAGTAGCATTGGTATTTGTTGCCCGTTCAATGATATATTGTTTGTTATTGAATTCCTGTGCCGTCTTCCATTGCAGGTATGCTTTGCCGTTATCAGGCCTTGCTGTGTACCATTCCAGTGCAACAGGCAACACATTGTTAACGGTAACATAGTTGCTCATTACAACCGGTGTTGCAGAGCAGGGATAGCTAGAGGTAAGTTTAACCGAATAATTTTCAGAATATACCGGGGCCGGCACAGTAAGTAAAGCTGATACAGCGCCACTGATAGGAGAACCGTTTTTATACCATTGATAACCCGGACTGACACCTCCATTGATAGCAGATGCCGTGAAGACAACCTGAACGCCCTGGATTGGGTTAACCGGGTTGGATGTAATGCTGATCATTGGCGTTAACGTAGGTGTTACAGTCATTGTTACCGTACCGCTGGTAGCAGGGTTTGATGTGGCACAACCAATATTGCTGGTCATAATTACTTTAACCTGGTCATTATTATTTAATGCACTGTTAGTATAAGAAGGTGAATTGCTCCCTACATTCACATTATTTAATTGCCATTGATAAGAAGGTGACGTTCCGCCATTTGTTGGATTAGCAGTAAAGTTTACCGTATTGCCGCTGCAGGTGCTGGTGGAAGCAGTTGAAACACTCACTGAAGCAGCAGCTGTGCCATTGATCATGGTCATGGTGTTGCTGGTTGCTGTGGGCGTACTTACACAAGCAAGATTACTCGTCATTACCACGGTGATCACATCATTATTGCTAAGTGAACTATAAGAAAATATTGGTGAATTGGTCCCGATATTGCTGCCGTTCTTTTTCCACTGGTAAGATGGCGAGGTGCCGCCATTTACAGGAGTAGCCGTAAACGTTACATTCTGCCCCGAGCAAAAAGTATTGGATGTTGCATCCGATGCGATGCTCACTGATGGAATAACAGTTGCGGAAGTCCCGTCATTAACGCGTATACCCGAAGTAGTGGAAGTATACCCGGTAATGGCCATCAGGTTAATGCGGGCGGCTCCAGTATTGGTCCAGGTAAAGCCAACGGAGTTGATCACTTTATTTTGATCAGTGCCTGCGATCGTAATAGGCAACTCGAATAAATTAAAATCGTAGCGGGTATCATAGGTATTGCTACCGCGTGCGATCCTTTTTAATTTAATTGCAGATTGTGTGCTTGCACCGGCTAAATACCAATCCGGAAAAGTAAGTGAACCGCTAGCTGTGGTAGCATCCGCAAAATTAACGGTATAGTTTACCGTGCCTGTACCCGACCCTGTTGAACCCAATACATATAAAGTGCTGTAGGTGCCCTTATATTGACTTTGAAAAGATAAGGTACCTGAAACTGAGCCGCCATAAGTTGTAGCGGTTGAAGACCTTAATAATAAAGAGTTGCTGGCACTGTAAGAAGCCAGTTGAAAGATACGGCTGGCGCTTTGCGTACTGGCAAAATTTCCGCCATTGGGTAAACCGCCGGGAGTTTCTGCAACACCTGATGCGTTCGTGTAGCCGTTCTCGTATAGTACGTTACCGTTACCATCATCAAAAGCCTGTGAAGTGGTTGAAGCAGGACTAACATTACTGCCATTGGCCACAACATCTTCATTAAAACCTGTAAGCCCGATACTTTTTATTAGTTGAGATATAACAGGTGTAGTAGTACAACCTGCTGCATCTGTAACAACCAGGGCATAATTGCCGGGCAACAAACCGCTAAGGTTAGCCGAAGTTGAAAAAGCTGATCCGTTCTTGGTCCAGCTATATGTATAAGGCGATGTACCACCGCTTGTAGTAGTGCTGATGCTGCCATTGCTACCTCCTGTACAGGTAACATCTGTTGCCGTATAGGATACAGCAAAATTCGCAGGCTGTGAAACTGTAAGATATATCGTCTTGATACAACCCGTATTATCTTTTACTGAAAGGGGATAGCTCGTTGCTGCAAGTCCGCTGAAAGTATTGGCATTGCTCCATGCACCCGCACCTGCTTCTGCCAATTGGTACTGGTAGGGAGCAGTTCCACCAGTAACCGTAACTGTTACAGCGCCATTGGTTCCGTTGTAACAACTTACATTGGTGATATTTGTAGTAAGCGTAATGCCGCATTGGGCGCTGACTTTTGAAGCACCTGCTAAAAGAATAATTGCTAACAGGAAGTGACGGTAGAAGTACTTCGACAGTACTGGTAGATGGTTTTTCATTGTTGCCAGGATATATTACTATATAAACGTGTATGTATACTTGTTATTTTGAGGAAATACGCGATAATCGGCCGTAAAAATACGTAGTAAAAACAAGACACTCCCGTTAAAATGAGCTGTAAACAGTTAATATCCCTTAATTTTCAGTTAACAATTGATATGCTATATAAAATAATTATTATATCGAGCCTGTTTGCGATTTGCAGCTGCTCTTCTACCAACCCATACAAGACGGCTAACCGCAGCTACAAAAAACAGGTAAAAATTTTTTCAAAAGAATTGCAGAAACAACCGCTGGCCATTGATAGTGCAATGATGGCTGAGCAATGGGTTGGCACTACCAATTTTGGGATGCGTAAACCCAATTTTGTGATCATTCATCATACGGCGCAAAATGCATGCGACTCAACATTAAGAACATTTACGCTTTCCCGTACACAGGTGAGCGCACATTGTGTGATCTGCAAAGATGGGACCATCCATCATATGCTCAACGATTACCTGCGGGCATGGCATGCTGGTGCCGGTAAATGGGGTAATGTTACGGATGTGAATAGTATAAGTATAGGTATTGAACTGGACAATAACGGTTTTGAACCTTTTTCGGATGCACAGATCAACAGTTTGCTGCAGGTACTCAAGAAACTTAAAAAAGATAATAATATTCCTGCTGCTAATTTTATTGGACACGCTGATATTGCACCCAAAAGAAAAGTAGACCCCAATAAATATTTCCCCTGGCAGCTACTGGCACAAAATGGTTATGGGAACTGGTATGATACTGCTAATGTAAAAGTGCCTGATAATTTCGATGCCATGCAGTCATTACGTATCATCGGTTATGATATTGCAGACCCCGTAGCAGCGATCAAAGCATTTAAATTACATTTTGTGCAGCAGGATACAACTTCAACGGTCAGCGAAGCAGATAAAAAGATAATTTACCAGCTCGTAAAAAAATACCAATGACCACCCAGCCTTTAGTATGTTAATTTAATATTACCCTGTATTAAACAAAGCGAAGAATTGTAACTTTAAACGATAAAAAAGCTGACGATGAAATATAAGCTTCTCTTCCCGATACTGCTTTTTGTAACAACAATTACTGCAGCGCAATCCCCGCAAAATATAACACTACCCAATGGCTGGTCGCTTTCACCTGCGGGCAGGAGTTTGCCATTGGGAGACCTTCCATTAAATATGGCCATTTCACCTTCAAAAAAATATATGGCTGTTACCAATAATGGGGAAGGTAAACAAACCCTGCAGCTGGTGGATATAAAAAACGAAAAGATCCTTGATAATATTCCTATTGCAAAAAGCTGGCTGGGATTAAAATTCAGCAGTGATGAAAAATATTTATTTGCAAGTGGTGGCAACGATAACTGGATATTACAATACGCTGTCATCAATGATAAACTTATTTTAAAAGATAGCATTAAGCTGGGAGATAAATGGCCAAATAAGATATCGCCTGCCGGCATTGATATCGATGACGCCGCCCATTTGCTCTATGTTGTTACCAAGGATAATAATTCACTTTATATCATTGACCTGCTTACCAGAACTATTGTGCAGCAAATACAAATTGATGGTGAAGCCTACACCTGTTTATTGTCGCCCGACAAGAAAAAATTGTATATCAGTTGCTGGGGCTGTGACAAACTGATCGTATTTGATACACAAAAGAAAAACATAGTAAGCCAAATTGCTGTTGGTGATAATCCTAATGAACTTTGTCTTACTAAAAACGGGAAGTTCTTGTTCGTTGCCAATGCCAATGATAATTCTGTGAGTGTGATCAATACCGAAAATGAAAAATTACTGGAAACCCTTACTGCATCATTATATCCCAATGCACCCCCGGGCAGTACTACTAACGGGCTTGCATTAAGCACTGATGAAAGGACCTTGTATATCGCCAATGCAGATAATAATTGTCTGGCTGTATTTGATATAAGGAAGCCCGGCTCCAGTGTATCAAAAGGTTTTATCCCGGTAGGCTGGTATCCTACTTGTGTGAAAGTGGTTGGCAAGAAAATATTTGTAACGAATGGAAAAGGTTTTTCTTCTTTCGCAAATCCTAAAGGCCCTAGTCCTGTGAAAAGCAAAGTAAAACACGCAGCAGATGATGAAGATGGTCCGCAATATATCGGCGCACTGATGAAAGGAACGCTCAGTATTGTTGATGTGCCGTCTGAAAAACAATTAAATGCGTATTCACGGCAGGTATATAAAAATACCCCCTACACAAAAGAAAAAGAAATGCTTAGTGCGGGAGAAGAAGGTAATCCAATCCCTAAAAAGATCGGTGGTGCGTCTCCCATTAAATATGTATTCTATGTTATTAAGGAAAACCGTACTTATGACCAGGTGTTGGGCGATGTAAGCGAAGGCAATGGTGACCCTGCTCTTGTTCTCTTCGGAAAAAATGTAACACCCAATCAGCATCAACTTGCAAAGGATTTTGTTTTGCTGGATAATTTTTATGTTGATGGAGAAGTAAGTGCAGATGGCCACAACTGGAGTATGGGCGCTTATGCTACCGATTATCTTGAAAAGAACTGGGTAACCAGTTATGGAGGCCGTGGTGGTGAATATGATGCAGAAGGTACCAGGAAGGTTGCCAACAATAAAGGTGATTTTATCTGGGGTGATTGTAAAAAAGCAGGCGTAAGTTACAGGACCTATGGTGAGTTTGCCGATGATTACAAAGCCAATATCCCTGTATTGGAAAATCATTTTTGTACATACTATACCAGTTGGGATCAAAAAGTAAGAGATACGGAAAGAGTAGGGCAATGGAAACGCGACTTTGACTCACTGGTAGCTATAAACGCACTTCCACATTTAAATACCCTGCGATTAATCAATGATCATACAGAAGGAATGAAAAAAGGCAGGCCTACGCCTTTTGCGCATGTGGCAGACAATGATCTCGCTGTTGGCATGTTCATTGACTATTTAAGTAAAAGTGCCGTTTGGAAAAATTCTGTTGTATTTATTTTGGAAGATGATGCACAAAACGGCCCCGATCATGTTGATGCGCACCGAAGCCCCGCATATGTTGTGGGCCCTTATGTAAAAAGGAATTTTATTGACCATACACCTTATACTACCAGCGGTATTATCCGTACCATGGAATTGATCTTAGGATTGCCACCTATGAGCCAGTATGATGCAGCAGCAGCACCTTTGTGGAGGTGTTTTACATCCAAACCAGATAATACAACCTATACAGCATTACCGGCAGGTATTAATTTAACGGAAAAGAATATAGCGCAGAATGAATTATCAGAACGGTCTGCAAAATTTGACCTTAGTAAAGAAGACCTTGTTCCCGATATGGAATTCAGTGAAGTGATTTGGAAAGGAGTGAAAGGTATCAATTCAGTTATGCCCGCACCAAGACGGGCTGCGTTTGTAAAAGTAGGTGCAAAAAAGGAGGATGATTAATCACCCCTGAACGGGAACTGATCGAAGCGAGGAATGAAGTATTTGAGTGTAAGTAAGGGTTTAAAGTTTTAAGAACTACATGTGCGCTCTCTTCAAGGGGTAATCGTAAGGTTAGGGCCGGAGGCCGTGGGGTGAGGTAACCATCCACAGCACATTCCCTTTTACCATTTGCACCGGTAATTTGTTACCGGTAATTTGTTTACTGAATATTTTTTTAAGAACAGGTGCTTTTTCTTTACCAGATACTAATATCAAAACCTGTTTTGCCAGGTTGATCAATGGCAATGTAAAACTGATACGGTACATATTTTTTTCTGCCACAAACACTTCTTTTACCAAACGTTTTTTTTCTTTTAATAAAACAGAGCCTGGGAATAATGATGCTGTATGCCCGTCTGCACCCATGCCCAGCAACAGCAGGTCGAAAGCAGGGGATTTACTGCCCAATACTTTTTTGATAGTGTTTTCATACTGTAATGCATCTTTTGCGGGCGTAGTGGAAGTGGGGATGGCAAAAATATTTTTAGCAGGTATCGGTATATCTTTCAGCAAATTGTCCCACACCATTTTAAAATTACTTTCTTTATCATTATGAGGAACATAACGTTCATCACTGAAAAAGATGAATACTTTCTTCCAGTTGATATTCAAACTATAGGCCTGCCTTGCC
This sequence comes from Bacteroidota bacterium, assembly GCA_025362055.1. Classification (GTDB taxonomy): domain Bacteria; phylum Bacteroidota; class Bacteroidia; order Chitinophagales; family Chitinophagaceae; genus Ferruginibacter. Next base: position 14,290 of record JANYIM010000277.1, on the reverse strand, counting down.
AATAATTGGTATAAATATTGGGGTGTATTGCCTCCACTTATTGCCACAATGAACCTGTTATTTTTTGTTATGGCTTTTTTATATTCTGTTGTAAAGAAATGAGCGGCTGCAATACTCATTGATCCGTATGTGTTGTAACAAAGCATGATTATTTTTTTGGCAAATGAGCGTACCATTCCCTTCCGTCTTTTTTTAATAGTTCATCTGCTGCTTTGGGGCCCATGGAACCGGCTGCATAGAATTTAAGACCGGTGCTAACTTGTTTTTTCCATTCATTGATGATCGGCATCACTATTTTCCATGCTGTTTCTACCTGGTCATTGCGCATGAACAAAGTGGCATCACCCTTCATGGCATCCAACAATAAGGCTTCATATGCCTCGGGTAACTGCTCTTCATAACTTTCGCGGTAAGTAAAATCCATTTCCACCGTTTTCAGTTTCATTTCAAGACCGGGCACCTTGCTTTCAAACCATAGGCTTATTTCATTGTCGGGTTGTACAGAAATGATCAACCGGTTGGCATCCACATCTTCTTTAAAAACCTTATGTGGTGTGTTTTTAAACTGGATCGCTATAACAGAACTTTGTGTAGCCAGGCATTTCCCGGTACGCAGGTAAAAAGGCACATTTTCCCATCTTTCATTATCAATAAAAAATTTACCTGCAAAAAAAGTTTCAGTAACAGAGCCCGATGCTACATTTTCTTCACTGCGATAAGCGATCTGTGGGATATCTTTCGTTTTTCCTGCTGTGTATTGCGCCCGTACAATATTTTTTGCAACACTTGCTTTGGTAAAAGGCCTGATGTTTTTTAGCACAGCCAGTTTTTGGTTTCGTACGGCTTCTGCATGCAGGCTTTTAGGTGATTCCATACCGATAACGCAGAGTAATTGCAATAAATGATTCTGGATCATATCCCTTATTGCGCCTGCTTGTTCATAATAACCGGCGCGACTACCTACGCTTACCGTTTCGGCAACTGTTATCTGTATATGATCAATAAAATCCTTATTCCATAAAGGTTCAAATACATAATTGGCAAAACGAAATGCCATGATGTTCTGAACGGTTTCTTTACCCAGGTAATGATCAATGCGGTAGAGTTGCTTTTCGGCAAAACGCTTTGTCAGGAACGTGTTTAATTTATTTGCACTTGCCCAGTCACTTCCAAATGGTTTTTCAACTATGATACGATCTATGTCTTTTTGGGATGCAGTTTTATTCTTATACAATTCTTCACTGATCGATTCAATGAAACGCGGCGCTACTGAATAATAGAATAACCTGTTGCAACGCTGGCCTGCCTTCAGGTCGCAGGCTTTTAATTTTTTATTTAGCGCATCATATAATATTGCATTCGTAAAATCGCCTTGCAGGTAATTAATATGACTGCTAAAATTTTTCCATGCGGTTCTATCTGCCTTTCCGCTACGGCTGAACTGATCTACCCCTTCCAGTAAATGCTTCCTGTAAGCTTCCTCTTTTATATCACTGTGGTCTACTGCCACAATGAAAAAAAACTCGGGCAGGTGATCGGTCAGGTATAAATTATAAAGTGCAGGGATCAGTTTGCGCCAACAAAGATCACCATTGGCCCCAAAGATGATGATGGATTGGGCTTTAAGTGCAGGATCCGGGGGATACATTTTTTTCACTATCATTTTTTATTTCCAGTCTGTATGAAAACTTCCTGTTGCATCAATTCGTTCATAAGTATGTGCGCCAAAGAAATCTCTTTGTGCCTGTATAAGATTGGCAGGTAATTGCTCACTGCGATATGCATCAAAATAATTCAGGGTAGCTGCAAATGCCGCTACCGGTAAACCCGCGAGCATTGCACTACCACAAAGGTCTGTTACATCTTTTCTTAAGCCATTTAACCTGCTCACGAAAAAAGAGGATTGAATAATGTTATTGAGTGTGGGTTCCTGTAAATAAGCCTTGCGCAGGTCATTCAACATGGCAGAACGGATGATACAACCGCCTTTCCAGATCCTTAGCACTTCGGCAATGTTCACATTATAATTATAAGCTTTGGAGGCTTCTTGTAACAGGTCTAACCCCTGTGTATAAGATAGTATATATCCAAATTCCAATGCATTTTTACACGTATTGCTCAATGCCTCTTTACCGGTAATAATATTAATATTACCTGCAGGATATTTTTTTGCAGCAGCCACTCTTTCTTCTTTCCTGGCCGATAGGTAACGCATACTCACAGCAGCATCGATCGTTGGGATGGGAACGTTCAGGTCCATCGCACTTTGACTTGTCCACATACCCGTACCTTTTTGCATGGCCTTATCAAGCACCATATCCACCAGTAAATTATTGGTACGGTCGTCTTTCTTTAAAAAAACATCGGCGGTAATCTCCAGTAAAAAACTTTGTAGTCCCGTTTTATTCCAGTCAGCAAAGGTTTTTTGTAGTTCATCATTAGTTAACCCACCCACATTTTTTAATACGCCATACACTTCACTGATCAGCTGCATTATCGCATATTCAATACCGTTATGCACCATTTTGGTATAATGCCCGGCAGCCCCATTGCCGATAAAAGTTACGCAAGGCCCCTCATCTGTTTTGGCGGCAATGCTTTCGAGGATATTCCTTACTTCATTAAAGCTCTGAAGATTGCTTCCCGGCATCATGCTGGGGCCTAGCCGGGCGCCTTCCTCACCGCCACTTACGCCCATACCCATAAAATGAATACCACTATTTTGCAACCCTGTATATCGCCTGTCCGTATCAGTGAAATGAGAATTGCCGCCATCAATTACAATATCACCTTTTTGTAATAAGGGCACCAGGTCATTCAGTACAGCATCTACAATTTTACCGGCCGGTACCAGTAACATGATCTTTGCCGGTTTTTCAAGATTGTTCACCAGTTCCTGCAAACTTGTAGCAATACTAACCGGCTTTCCGGTTCCTTCGGCTAACAGGCGCTGCTGCTGTGCAGTATCCCTGTCGTAACCACAAACCGGGAAACCATGATCGGCGATATTCAATACCAGGTTTCTCCCCATTGTTCCCAGGCCGATCATTCCAAATTGCGCTTTGCTCATATAAAATTATTTGACAGATCAATTAAAATAGCTTCCTATTACCGGCAGTTTTGACAATTCTTTCCTTTCAACAGCGCCTATAAACAAAGTATAAAGCAGTAATAACAAAGCTGCCGATACAAGATTAATAATGCGATTACCCCACATCGTTACTATACTCTGGTGAATAAAATATACCAATACTGCAATGACCAGGTAGGCCAATAATTTTTTCCATGCATAAGGAATACGATATGCTTTTTGTCCCCATAAAAATGATATCACCATCATACTTCCATAACAGGCAAAAGTAGCCCAGGCGCAAGCCATATAACTGAAATGTGGGATGAAAAAATAATTTATGATGAAGGTGACCACTGCGCCCGCCAGGGTTATCCATGCACCCGACATGGTCTTATGCGAAAGTTTATACCAGATGGAAAGGTTATAATAAATGCCGAGGAACATATTGGCCAGTAATAATATCGGTACAACACCAAGTCCCGACCAATATTTGGGCCCGATAAAATGTTTCCATATTGGCATGAATAAGGTGACCAGGAGAAACATGATTGCAATAACTATCACAAAGAACTTCATTACCCTTGCATAAACCCTTTGAGGATTTGTGCCTTCGGACTGTTTGAAGAAAAAAGGCTCGGCGCCCAGGCGAAAGGCCTGCACAAATAAAGTGATCAAAATGGATAATTTATAACAGGCATTATAGATACCTACTTGCTGCTCACGCACCTCGGTAGTGCCGGGTAACCACCATACCAGCATCAGCCTGTCGAATGTTTCATTGATCATCCCTGCCATCCCTGCAATGATCAGGGGCAGGGAATAGGCCATCATTTTTTTCCAGAGTTTTACATCAAAATGAAAACGGATCTTTGTCAGTTCACTCCATAACAAAAGCAATGTAAAAGCCGATTGGATCAGGTTGGCCAATATCACGTACACGATAGGGTTAGTTGCCGGATCATATATGATGGTTACCCAGCTATCGGTATCTTTTTTTAACTGGTGTGGGCAATATGCAATGAAGAACCAGGTAAAAAAAACATTGATCAGTATCCCTGCGATTTTTATGAAGGCAAATTTCCTGGGCCTTCCCTGTTCCCTTAAGCGCGCAAAGGGAATAGTGCTTAGCGCATCCAATGCAATGATAAAAATACTCAGTTGAATGATCTTTGGAAATTCACCAAGATGGATCGACCGACCGAAAATATTTTGATTAAGCCATAAAAGAATAGTGAGCAATATTGTTGAAAAAATGAGGGATAAGGCAGCAGTGCTGTAGATCGTTTTCTTATATTCTTCTTTGGAAGCAAAGCGGAAATAGGCCGTTTCAAAACCGTAAGTAAATACTACATTGAGTATTGGAATAGCGGAATAGATAAGCCCCATCTTTCCATAATCACTTGTTTGCGCCAGGTTATAGGTGAGGAAGGGGGTAAGCAGGTAGTTGATGAACCTGGCAGCAATGGAACTTGCGCCATACCATACAGTTTGCCCTGCTAATTTTTTTATAGCGCTCAATTATAAATAGAATTTGAACTCAAATTTACTTTTATAATTCATAATTATTGATTTATGATCCCCGGTTCCTGGCATTTCTTAACAAAAACTATCTTTAGGGGAAATAAAGACACATGAAAAAGTTATATGTAGTAGTATTATTATTTGCAGGTACCTATTCGGGCGTATGTGGCCAATCAAAGACAACCACTATTGAATATAAAAAGATCAGCAGGGATGCAGTGAGCAGGGAACTCCCTTTTCCCGAAAAAACGGTCATCAATGCCATGGAAGATACGCTTGAAAAAATGGGATACCACGGGAAGGAAAGTAAAGGTTTCATGGTTTTTAAAGGGGTTACCCTGCCGGTATTGGGAACCGACCCTTATGACCTTTATATTTCCACCGACAGGAAAAGTAAAAGAGAAAAGGAATCAGCTGTAATAACCATGATGATCTCGAAGGGCGAAGACAACTTTATTACTGAAGCAACCGATCCGGGGATCATAAAAAATGCGAAAAGCTATCTTGATAATATCGATCCTTCAATTGCCCATTACGATCTTGAACAACAAATAGCAGCGCAGGAAGATATTGTACGAAAAGCAGAAAAGAAAGCAACCAACCTTAGTGAAGATGGAGATGACCTTCAAAAGAAAAGGAAAAAAATAGAAGAGCAGATCGCAGATAATATAAAAGACCAATCCAAACAAAAAGACGAAGTGACAAAAGAAAATCAGCTGTTGGAGACTTTAAAAGCTAAACGGGTTCAATAAAACCTCACCCCCAACCCCTTCCTAAAGACAAGGGCCCAGGCACAACAAGTGCAAAGAAGGTTCTGTCAAGTGAAATATTTTTTCGGGGAATGATCAAAAAATCAATGCTCTGCAAAACGGGCACTGTGGATGAGTGTTGAATCCGTGAGCGTATTTAAAAAATAAATAAGAGAATTTTTTTCCTGGTTGGTCATGGGCAACCGGTTTTTCAGCAGGCTATCCAAATTGGATTGATTTACCTGTATCCCTGTACGGTAGTGATCTATTACCAGGCCCAGCGTGGTAAAGCGGCCATCGTGCATATATGGGAAAGTAAGCGCAACATTGCGTAAACTAGGCACTTTAAATTTTAAAGAATCATTTCTGTCACCTGTTACTTTCATGCGCCCTGGGTCATTTAAAGAAGTATTTATTGGCATTCCGTTATTGCGGAAAGTGTTATCGGTGAACAAAGGTTCTTTATGACAACCGGCGCATTTTGCTTTGAATGTATTGTAACCATTCAGCTCTGATTGCGTAAAACTTGTTTCTCCTCTTTGTACCTTGTCGTATTTTGAATTGGAAGAGACAATGCAGCCGGTGAACTGTGCCAATGCTTTCAACATCCGCTGACTGTTGATGATGCCATCACCAAAAGCTGCCTTGAACATGCGTTTATAAGCGGTATCGGCCTTTAATTTTTTTAATACACTATCTATATTCTCAGCCATTTCATTGTGTGCAGTTAAAGGAGCCAATGGCTGCACTTCAATATGATTAATGCTGCCATCCCAATGCAGTAGCGGCATCCAGGCCAGGTTAAATAATGCAGGCGCATTGCGGGTGGTGAAGGAATTATTAAAACCGTGACTAAAATCATGTTCATAGTTTGCAAATGCTGCAAATTGCTGGTGACAACTGGCGCAGGGAAAATTTCCGTCTTTACTGAGCCTACCGTCATAAAATAATTTTCGACCCAATTGAAACCCTTCTTCAGATAACTTGTTATTGGCAAAAATATCATGGGCAGGTTTGGGCCAACCCGGTGGAATAGTAAAACTTATATAAGTCGGTTTTCCGGGCCCGGCTATTTCTTTGGCCCCAATAAAAAATTGCGCGGTAAAAAATAATACTGCTAACGATATGATGACCCTTGTCTTCAATTTTTTATGATCATCGCATTTTTTAAACTGAACATCTTACTATAGTTGGCGGCGACCTTTTTCGCCAGTGCACCGGGCGTGGAGCAAACGGGCGATTGAACAATTGAAATATCATTAGGGCCCAGCCATAATTTATTGATATCGGTTTCAATGATCAATTCGGTAGTGTTGCCTGCAATGACCTCGAAAGCAGCTGGCAGGCTGATCTTTTTTATAACATTATTGGCGCCCGCATAGCCACCGATATGATATTCGATCCTGTTGTTTACCTGCCCGGATTGCGGTGAACTGCCTTCTAATTTGAACATGACATAACCACTGTTCCAGGTCCAGAACATATCATTCAGGGGGTCAAGCGCTCCCGATTGCGCACCGCTGCAATTCCTTAAACTATCTACTCCCAATAAAAAATCAAAGGATGTATAATTACCGGATTTCAATGAAAAAGAAAAATGAAGGGATGTTGTGTCTGCAGCATTGACGAGGTGATAGCTATTCTTTTCTTTTTGTGGGTTGCTTGCTTTGTTGGCCCGGACGTTACTGATATAATATTTTAATTTACTTATGCTGTAAGTTTCCTTAAAAGAATTGTTGTAAACAGAATCGTTTAAAACTAAAGGAATACCATTGACTGTGTTAATGAAACTGATCTTTAGTGTGCCTGTTTGCTTTTGGGCAAAAACAGAAAAGGAAAAAAAGATGCTTATGAGTAATAAAAAAAAGCGTTGAAGTAAAGGTGTTGAATAGTATTGTTTGTGTACAAGAGTGCGACGCAACAATTGTTGATCAGTGATCCAAAGGCCGGGTACAAAAAAAATCCTATTCCTTTGTTTATTCATTTCCGGTGATTTTTTGCCTGCTTTTTTTCAGTTCGCCGGCCCGCTTCTTTGTTTCCAGTATTTTTTCTTTAACCGCTTTCGGAACCTTCGTGGCTTTTCTTTTTTTAGGAACAATGATGGCTTTGTTCACCAGTACATTCATCTTTTTGAGCACTTCTTCTTTATTCCCAAGCTGGCTGCGTTCTGTCTGGCTTTTCACTAATAAATAGCCATCTGCATTTATCTTATTGGCCAACTTCTCCTTTATTAATTCCTTTTGTTGCGGCGTAAATAAAGGGCTGGCGTTTACCAGCCAGTAACCCTCCACCATGGTTTCTACCTTATTTACATTTTGGCCTCCTTTTCCGCCGCTTCGGGCCGTTTTAAATTTTATCTCAGCTGATATATCTGTCATCTTTCCAAAATTAAGTATAAAATGAGGCAATTTGCAGCCTTATCAGCCTAATTTGGGTCTATTATTTCGGTGAGAACAAAATTTTTTACATTTTTGCAACAAACCAACGATTGGAAATGATCAAAGGCATCTATCATTCATTAGCGGAGCGTAAACGACAAGGGAAAAAATCATTTGCAGTACTGATCGATCCCGATAAGGCCAATGATCAAAATATGGAGCAATTGATCATGTTGGCTGTTGAGGCCAGGGTTGATTATTTGCTGGTAGGAGGAAGCCTTGTTGTTTCTAATTATGTAGATGAATGTGTGCAGTTGATAAAGAAGAATTGCAATATCCCCGTGATACTTTTTCCGGGTAGTCCATCACAGGTAAGTAAATATGCGGATGCGTTATTATACCTTTCATTGATAAGCGGGCGCAATGCCGATCTCTTAATAGGGCAACACGTGGTTTCTGCCCCGGCGGTGAAACAAAGCGGTTTGGAAATAATTCCCACCGGTTATATGGTGATCGATGGTGGGGCACCTACCACTGTTTCTTATATCTCCAATGCAACGCCCATACCTGCCGATAAAAATGAGATAGCTGTTTGTACCGCCATGGCCGGTGAAATGCTTGGCATGAAATTAATTTATATGGATGCCGGCAGCGGGGCAAAACGTGCCATTACCGAAGACATGATCGCAAAGGTTGCTGCCATGATCGAAGTCCCACTGATCATAGGTGGCGGGATCCTTGAGCCCGAAAAAGCATACCTCAACTGTAAAGCGGGCGCCGATCTTATTGTGGTTGGTAATGCTATTGAAAAAAATGCTTCACTGATAAAAGAAATGGCAGCAGCCGTACATTCTGTGCCGGTTGCAGTTTAAGATATCCATGCGTAATATTTTACTTTTTGTTATGATCATCTCCCTGTTCTCCTGTAAGGAACAAACAAGAGAACTGCAATCTTCGTCTACAGATAACCGTTGTCATATAAAGATCCAGGGGAAGAAAGGTTTTTCTTTTTCGGGCTGGCATACAACATTGCTGGGAAGTATGGATGATCCTGCAGAAGTGGGGTTTAAAACGGATTTTTACTGTAAGAATTTCGACAATACAGATATTGTACTGCATTGGGCCGATAACCGGCATTGTAAAATACGGATCAATGAACAGGATGGGAAGATAAGGAACTTCAATGCCGATTTTGATGAATCGTCGCAGATCCATATTTACGAAGTACCCTGATCGTTATTTTTTCTCCACTCTTGAAGGCGTTTCTTTTCCACTGATGATACTTTTACTGCTGATGGCAATGGCCTTCATGATCTCTGCCATATTATTCATGTCCAGTGTTTGTATCTCATCACCCTGGGTATGATAATACTTTTCGCTATCCATTTTAGATGTAGAGATCGTATGCGCCGGTACACCCAGGGCAGCAAGCGTTGCATTATCACTCCGGTAAAATAAATTCTGCGCCGGGTAAGGATCGGGCTCGAAGTGGAATTTTGAATCTGCCAGGTTGGCCTGTAATATTTTTCCCATGTCACTTTTTTCGTAACCGGTGATATAGGCACTGTTGGTACCCCATTTGCTTTCTGTGCCGATCATTTCAATATTGAACATGGCCACCACCTGGTCGGGATCTAATTGTTTACTGAAATACTTACTGCCATAACCCCCGATCTCTTCAGCGGTGAAGGCAACGAAAATGATGGTACGCTCATTTTTTTCTTTTAAAGCGCTGAAATATTTTGCGAGCATGATGACCGCAGTAGTGCCTGCTGCGTCATCGTTTGCACCATTGTAAATGCTATCCTGGCTGGCATTGGGTTTGCCAATGCCTAAGTGATCATAATGGCCCGAAAAGACAACATATTCATTCTTTTTACCTTTACCAGGCAATACCCCTACGATATTTTTTAATTTTTGTCCGGTGCATTCGTTTTTAACATGGAGTTCAAAATAATTGGGAGCTGTGATCGGAGTTAATATTAAAATTTGGTGATAAGGAGATGAAAAGCGGGCCCTGTTGCCAAAACTTTTTAAGCGTTTGAATTTTGCTGCGTGGGCGGTATCTACCAATATCAACAGGTTCTTATTTGATTCTAGTAATGACTGCACTATTTTAGAATAATCATCGTCTTTTTTTATCGATACGATCTCTAACCCTTCCATGGAAGTATACTCAATAGAAGCCTCTGTTGTATTCACAAAATAATTGGCAGCAGGGATAGTGTCATTGTCGAGTAAAAGGGTTGATTGCAGGGCCTTTGTTTTTATCATGGAAAATTCCTGGAACCAGGTCTTATTTTCTCCAAAGAATTTCAGTTTGGTTTTTGAAAATTCGCCGGCGATGAAATCGGCAGCTTTGTCAATGCCCGGTGTAAAGGTTTTTCTTCCCTGCATATCATCTGCAGAAAGGATTTTTTCAATTCGTTCCACTTCAGTAGTATTGATCATTTTATCAATATCCTGGCTAAAGCAACGGACGGTACTTAAAAGAGTTATCGCAATAAATAAGCTAAGTCTCATCAAAATTATATAAGAGGTGAAAATTTTTATAAATCTCAAAGTGTTCCTTTTTGGGGAGGATTCAGGCGGGCCCTCAGAGGCTCATCATTTCTTTAAACTTCACTGCCTGTCTTCTGCTCACCTCCACTTTTTCGCCGCCATGGAGTTCCAGTAAAAGGCCGCCGTTGAAATAAGGCTCTATTTTTTCTATCATACGAAGGTTTACAATATGCTTGCGGTTGGCCCGGAAGAAAATCTTTTCATCCAGTCTTTCTTCTAGTGCGTTCAGCGATTTTAGGATGAGGGGCTTATAAGTACCAAAAAATACTTTTGCATAATTACCAACGCTTTCGAATAAACGAACTTCACCCAGCTTTACGAACCAGCAGCGTTCCCCGTCTTTTACAAATACCTGGTCTTGCTCTGTTAGCATACCGCGGTTGATGCCGGCCATGGATGCAGCCATTTCTTTTTCGTCTGCCTGCTGTAATTTTTGTAATGCATCGGCAAGCCGTTTAGGTTCCACGGGTTTCATCAGGTAGTCCAGCGCATTTACTTCAAATGCCTTTAACGCATATTCATCATAAGCCGTGGTAAAGATTACGTGGGGGGCGCTATCTAATTCAGTGAGCATATCAAAGCCCGTTTTGCCGGGCATCTGGATATCCAGGAAGATCAGGTCGGGTGAAAGGCTTTCAATTTTTTCGAGGCCTTCCGCTGCGTTGGCTGCTTCACCTACTACTTCTATCTCGGGGAAATCCAGTAATAGTTTTTTTAATTCATTTCTTGCCAAACGCTCATCATCAATGATTACTGCCTTCTGCATAGTACTATGTAATTTATTGTTTAAATATTTTATATAGTTACCGGCATGATAACTTTCGACTCTACCATATTATTGCCGGTATTTTTTATTACAAAATAAGCCTTTCCCTGGTACAGGAGATTTAACCTGTCCTGTGTACTTTTAATTCCAAACCCATCTCCATTGATGACAGTGGAAAGCTGTCCTGTATTTTGAACCAATAATTCCAGGTGATCATCTTTGAACCTGGCAATTACCCTTACAATGCCACCGCTTACCTGTTTGCTGATGCCGTGCTTAATGGCATTTTCTACAAGGGTTTGCAGCATCATGGGTGGAACCGCCTGCTGTAGCGTATCTTCATCGACCTCCATTTCCACTTTCAATCGTTCTTCAAAGCGCATGTGTTCCAGCGCCAGGTAATCTTTTACAATATCCAGTTCCTTTTCCAGTGTTACTGTCTCCGATTTTTCTGCCTGCATGCTGCTGCGCAGGATATTACTTAATTCGGTGATCGCAGTCCTCGCCCTTTCCGGATTTTCGTCTACCAGTGCCCGTATGCTGTTCAGTGAATTAAAAATGAAATGCGGGTTAATATGAGATTTAATGGTCTTTAATTCCAATTCCTTTACCGTGGTCTCCAGTTTTAATTTATCCAGCTGGTCTTTCCGGTCCTTCACAATATAATGCCAAACAAGATAGATCAGTAACCATAAAGCACATAGGATGAATGTAAATAAATAATTCCAGAACTGGCGGCCTTTCATAGGCTCATCAAATTTCCAATTGCCTTTTGCATCTCTTTGCCAGCCGGTATTTTTTTTGATCTTTGCAACTAAATAATATTCTGAAGAGTCGCCTCCTGTTAATTTTTTATATAAATAATAATCGGTATTGGCAACGCCTGCATCCTTTTCCATTTTCTGGGCCTTGAGAAGCCGCTCATTATTCATGTATTCATCAAGGGATTTACCCGTAAAGTGTTCAGTGGCATTGGCGCCATAATATTGTATCAAACCCGTAGAGAATACACCAAGGATGAACATGACTACCACTTTATCTATTGAAAAGCGTATCCAGTTGATACGGTTCAATACCATCCGCAATAAATGTGTGGAAAGAATACCCCAAAAAAATTCTACCGCCAGTACGATATAAAAAGTATCCCTTTTTTCGTCCGGTGTTAAATAAACATCACTCAAGAAATACCAGGCCACAAAAAAATTCAAAGCTGTCCATCCTCCCCAGCCCAATATCTGGCACAACCAATATCTTAGATTTATCTTATACATCCTGTAAAATTACCCCTCAATATACTGAAATCAATAGCAGTTTTGATTAATGGTGATATGATGTTGTGAGAGGTTGGCTGTAGCCAGATGCGACTGGTTGCAATAAAGAAAACTGTTGATCATTGCTGTAATGCTTAATATTACATAAAAACCTACCTTTTAACGGGTTATGTATGATCGGAATGGTATGAATAACAAGCCCCGGATGTTACCCATCTTTAATGCCGGTTCTCTTTGTGCCTGTTTCCAGGATTTATTGTTTTGTGATGAATGATAATTAGTTTTACAGAACTCACTGTAAAAATAGCAATGCCCAATTCAAATTTAGATAGTAAGAAAGAAAATCTGAGTGCTGCAGATGTGGTATTTGAGAATACCATCAGGCCATCGGCAATTAATGATTTTGCGGGACAATCGCAGATCATCGATAATATCACCATATTCATTAAAGCTGCAAAGATGCGGGGAGAAGCATTGGATCATATTTTATTTCATGGGCCGCCGGGGTTGGGAAAAACAACCTTATCAAGGATCGTTGCCAATGAACTGGGTGTGAACATTAAAGAAACCAGTGGGCCGGTGATCGAGAAACCGGGCGATCTTGCTGGCTTATTAACCAACCTTGAAGCGAACGACGTTCTATTTATTGATGAGATACACCGCCTGAGCACTGTTGTGGAAGAATATTTGTATGCCGCCATGGAAGATTACCGGATCGATATCATGATCGACAGCGGACCCAATGCGAGAAGTGTGCAATTGAACCTGAATCCTTTTACATTGATCGGAGCGACCACGCGTAGTGGTTTGCTTACAGCTCCGCTGCTTTCCCGCTTTGGCATCAAATCAAGACTGGAATATTATGATGCCATTACGCTGAAAAATATCATTCTTCGTTCGGCAAAAATACTGGGCACAAAAATTACCAGTGATGCTGCTGATGAAATAGCCCGGAGAAGCAGGGGTACGCCACGTATCGCCAATGGTTTATTGCGCCGCGTGAGGGATTTTGCACAAGTGATCGGAAATGGGATCATCGATATCGGCATTACCGAACATTCGTTAAAAGCATTGAATGTAGATAAGCACGGGCTGGATGAAATGGACAACCGCATCCTCTCCACCATCATCGATAAATTCAAGGGCGGCCCTGTAGGCATCACCACCATTGCTACGGCTGTAGGGGAAGAAGTAGGTACATTGGAAGAAGTGTATGAACCTTTTTTGATACAGGAAGGATTTTTGCAACGCACATCAAGAGGCAGGGAAGCAACTGCAAAAGCTTATGAACATTTGGGTAAGCGGTTTGCAAAAGAAGGTGATGATAATTTATTGTTTAGCTGATCTTAAATATGCGAATAAAAAAAGTGCTGTTGGCCGACAGCACTTTTTTTATAAATGACATTTAATTTTATTCTGCTACAACAAGCCTGAAGCCATTGCCGTGAATGTTCACGATCTCAATAGCCTGGTCTTCCTTCAGGTATTTGCGCAATTTAGCAATGTACACATCCATGCTGCGTCCGTTGAAATAAGTATCGCTGCCCCATATTTTCTTCAATGCGATCTCGCGGCTCAGCAGGTCATTTTTATATTCACTCAGCATTTTAAGCAATTCATTTTCCTTCGGTGACAATGTCTGTACCTTACCATCGATCGTTAATTCCCTCAGCCGGGGATTAAAATGATACCTGCCAAGGTCAAATTCCGCATTCACTTCTTCGCGGTGCATTTCCTCATTGCGCTTTAATATCGCTTTTATTTTATGCAGTAATACTTCACTGTCGAAAGGCTTGGTGATATAATCATCGGCACCTAATTTATAGCCTTGTATGATATCATCTTTCATGGTCTTTGCACTAAGAAAGAACAAGGGTACATCCGGATTCACGTCGCGGATCTCTTCAGCAAGTGTAAATCCGTCCATATTGGGCATCATTACGTCTAGCAGGCAGATGTCGAATTTTTCC
>JANYIM010000266.1 GCA_025362055.1 Bacteroidota bacterium | reverse complement strand
CCATGGTCAATCACAGCAAGCAATGCTTCTTTTGTTATTCCTTTTCCCCAGTAAGCAGGGGCAAGCATATAACCCACTTCTGCACGGTGATGTTGTTTTATAATTCGCCAGAAACTAATGTTGCCGATCAGTGTTTGGGGTTCATCCAATAAAGTAATGGCCCAGTTTATGCCAGTGTTTGCATCCAGTGCGTCATCGACGATCTGAATCCATGCTTCCGCATCTTCAATGGTCTTTGCTTTTTCCCGGTCGATGTATTGCATCACCATATCATCAGAACGCATCGATAATATCTCCCGGGCATCTGTTTTTATTACCCTTCGCAGTAACAGCCTGGCGGTTCGTATTTCGGGAAAGGGGAATAAATTGATTTCAAGCATGAGAAATGGTTTAGAATATTTAGACTGCAATACTAAACTTTCTGAACATCCTAAACAATATCGCCTTTAATGAAAAATTATTTTATTCCTTTTAGCCCTCTCCTGTTTTGTAAAAACGCTTCAAATTCCCTTAATCCCATACTGCTCAAATTTTGTTCCCTGGTTACTCCGGCTTTTTGCGCAGCCAATACACCATACCGGGTATCATTAAATCCATCAATGGTATGTGCATCGGGGTCAATGGAGAGTAGCACATTCTTTTTCAGTGCATGATCAATATGGCGCCAGTCAATATCAAGGCGGCTGGGGTGTGCATTCAGCTCTATCACTACATGATTGGCTGCACAGGCATCAATGATCTTTCTATGATCAACAGGATAGCCCTTGCGGCTTAGAAGTAACCTGCCTGTCATATGTCCCAATATAGTTGTGTACGGATTTTCAATTGCGGTAAGAAGGCGTTGCATCGCCTTTTCTTCTGTCATCTTTAAATTACTATGTACAGATGCGATCACCAGGTCGAAAGTGGAGAGTATGCTGTTGCTGTAATCGAGATTGCCGTCATATAAAATATCGGACTCTATGCTTTTAAATATCTTAAAACTACCCAGCTTTGCATTCAGTTCATCAATGTATCGATGCTGTGCGGCAACTTTCTCTTCGCTTAACCCCTGTGCGTAAAAGGCGGATTTACTGTGGTCGCTTATAACAAGGTATTCCAATCCCTCCGCAATAGCTGCATTGGCCATCTCTTCAATGGTATTGCTGCCGTCACTCCAATTACTATGACTATGTATGATGCCCTTAATATCACCGGGTTGGATCAATGCCGGGAGCGTCCCCTTTTTTGCCCATTCAATAATGGCAGGGGTCTCTCTTAAACAAGCAGGTATATATGGTATCCCCGCTGATGTGAATATGGAACTGTCATCGGTACCGCTACGTTTATTAATAGCTACTTCTGGGAATTCCCGGGTAAAACCTTCTGTAAATGCTGTTGAACCGGTAGTAAGAAATAAACGCCCTGGGATATTCCCTTCCCCTGTATAAAGCCGCAACTTTAATCCATTGTGCAGTTTATATAGCAGGCTGGTGGGTTGCTCTTCTATTAATTGGGGGGGATTGGCTGTCTCAAATTTGGGCTTGATGATCTCGTTTGAACTGTTCACGAGGTATTCCAGTTCTTCAATGATCTCCAGTTGTCGTTTGTAACTACCTGTGATAAAAACATTTTCGGGTGAGAACATTTTTTCAAGATAAGCAGTTACCTGAGGTACTACTATTTCAACCTGTGGGTATAAATACGTGCCCTGGTTGTTCAGGTAAAACTCGATGGTCTCAATAATATTCTGCTGTGTCTTTTCCCCGAAACCTTTGTAAAGTTTAAGGCGGTTTTCCTGGCAGGCGTATAATAATTCACCAATACTTTCTATTTCCATTTCTTTCCAGATGGTGGAAATTTTTTTAGGCCCGATACCTTTGATATTCAACATTTCTATTACACCGGGTGGTGTTTTAGTGATGATCTCATCCAATGCAGTGAGTTTACCGGTGTCTAGTAACTCAATAATTTTTTTTCCTGTTGATTCGCCAATTCCTTTTATACCAAAGATCTTTTCTTTTGGCGTATCACTTAACTGCATCGGAAGTTTTTCAATATTAAATGCTGCAATTGCATAGGATTTTGCCTTGAAACTATTTTCTGCATGAATATCCATCAGCTTGCCCAGGAGGGAAAAAAAATCGGCTATTTGGTAATTATCCATGCCTCAAATGTAATAAATGCTGATTTAGCGACGAATTTCAATTTTGACAAAAGGGGGCAAAATCAAAATTTTTATGCCCTTAAAATGCAGCGTAGTGAGTAAAAAAAATATAATTACGGCAAGAAAATAAAAATAAAAAATGCAACAAAAAATAAAAATAAAGATCGCTTCGCTATTTTTTATGCCAACTGTTCATCACAATACGGCCTTTGAATATTTTATGTTGTAATTAAAAGCCATTCTCTGTAATGCAGAAGGGGAAAGGCTTATAAACAAAAAGTCCTCCGCTTGGCGAAGGACTTTTAGAATATTTTGCTTTTTCAAAAAGCGAAAACTACTTCTTTTTAGCAGCTTTCTTCTTAGGAGCAGCTTTCTTCTTAGGAGCAGCTTTCTTCTTAGGAGCAGCTTTTTTTGGAGCAGCTTTTTTTGCAGCTTTTTTCTTTGTTGCCATTTTTTTAAAATTTAATTGGTTAGTAAATAATACTTAAAATTAAAAATATTTTTTAAACTACCAAAAAAATTTATTGAAAAATCAGGCAGAGACCTCAACGGCACTTACTGAAACTACGGTCTTATCACCTTTGGTTTTTTTGAATTCAACCAATCCATCAGTCAAGGCAAAGATGGTAAAGTCTCTTCCAACACCAACATTTTTTCCGGGATGATAAACTGTTCCGCGCTGACGAATGATGATATTGCCTGCAATTGCGGGCTGACCACCATAAATTTTTACACCCAATCTTTTGCTTTGTGAATCCCGACCGTTCTTTACGGAGCCTTCACCTTTTTTATGTGCCATTGTTCTAAGTTTAGAGTTTGGAGTTTTGGGTTTAAAGTTTAGCACTTTATCAGCGCAACAACTTTCAACGATCAACCTTTAACTTTATTATGCTATTGCTGTTACTTTGATCTGTGTGTAATGTGTACGATGCCCGTGTTTTTTACGGAAACCTTTTCTTCTTTTCATTTTAAAAGCAATTACCTTATCGCCCTGGATCAACTCTTTCAGGATCTCGGCTTTTACAACTGCTTTTACTGATTCGCCAACAACAACAGAGCCGTTGTTATCCGTCATCAATACTTCAGCGAATTCTACTGTGTCTCCAGTCTTGCCTTCTATGTGCGGTACATATAAGCTGTCGCCTGCTTTTACTTTGAATTGCTGGCCGGCTATTTTAACGATTGCTAACATAAATATCCCAGATTTAATCCCGATTTTTTCGGGAGGCAAAGGTAAGGGTTTCCCTTTAAAAATGAGCAGAATAAGCTAAAAAATTATATCTGCCACCAGCCCCTCTTTGGCAACTATGGGCCCATATGGCCTGGAAATCAGTAATAAGGGTGTTAACGGGCTATTGGAAACTATCTATATTCGCTTTTTAATATGCGCTATTTAACCCGGTCCATACACATCATCTATACCGTTTATGGCTTTATCCTCTTTACGGCATTTTTGCTGGTGATATTTCCACTGGTAGTGGTGGCTTCCTTCTTTGGCAAAACCAGGGGAGGCAATTTCATGTATATATTATGCAGGATATGGTCCAATTTCATATTTTTTGTGCTGGGGATATTTCATCGTACAATATATGAAGCGGCACATGACCCCGGCAAACCCTATGTATTTGTCTTCAACCATATTTCTTACCTGGATATACCCGTATTATTTAAAAGCATCCGCAAACAGCATTTCAGGATATTGGGAAAAGCAGAAATGGCCAAGATTCCCATTTTCGGTTTTTTATACCGGAATGCTGTGGTATTGGTAGAAAGGGATAATGTTGCCAACAGGGCCAAAAGTGTATTACAGCTGAAATCGGTTTTAAGAAGGGGGATATCCATTGCGCTCAGCCCCGAAGGAACATTTAATACCACCTGTGAACCGCTCAAGGAATTTTATGACGGCGCTTTTAAAATTGCCATTGAAACACAAACGCCCATCAAGCCCATTTTGTTCCTGGATACTTATGACCGGCTGAATTATAAAAGTATTTTTTCATTGAGCCCGGGAAGGTCCAGGTCTGTTTTTTTAGGCGAGATAAAAGTAGACGGACTGACCATGAAAGACCTTCCTTACTTAAAAGAGAAAGTATATAGATTGATGGAAGAAGGACTGGTAAAATATAAAGCAGACTGGATAAAACCAACAGGCGGAAAATAAACAAGCAAAAACGGGCTAACTTTAGGATCATACAATGAACACAGGGAATGAAATATTATTTGCAGATGCGGCTTCCGGTTTTTGGGCAGAGATCATTCTTCCTTTAGCGCTTCCAACTACTTACACTTATGCCATCCCAACCCATTTAATTGAAAGAACAAGACCGGGTTGCAGGGTAGAAGTGGTGTTTGGAAAACAAAAAAAATACGCAGGCATCGTTAAACTTGTGTTGGATAAAAAACCATCCTATGTAACAAGAGAGATACTGAATGTACTCGATGATGAGCCCATTTTGTACCCGCAACAATTACTGCTCTGGCATTGGATCAGCGAATATTATATGTGCAGCGAAGGTGAAGTGATGGCAGCTGCTTTACCCACTCATTTTAAACTCAGCAGTGAAACCATCTTAATTTATAATGAAGCCATCGGGGAAGATTTTTCTCATCTCAACGACGAAGAATTCCTGGTGGCAGAAGCATTGCTGATAAAAAAGGAATTGCGGCTGAACGAAGTGCAACAACTGCTGGATGTAACTCATGTGTATCCCCTTATCAAAAAACTGATCGATAAAAAAGTATGCTTTGTGTGGGAAGCGATGGATGAAAGGTATTCCGTTAAAAAGGAAAGCTATGTTTTGCTGGACCCCATGTATCAGGATGAAGAAAAATTAAGCGGGTTGCTGAATGGCTGGAGTAAAGCGCCCAAACAAATGGAATTGCTGTTAGCTTTTTTGCACCTGCAGAAAACAGCAGGAGATGTTACCCAACCTGCACTATTAAAAAAAGCAGGGGCCTCTGCTGCACAGTTAAAGGGGCTTGTTGAAAAAAATATCCTGCACATTGAGAAAAGGGCAGTGGACAGGATCAAATCGATCTCTAAGAATGTAGCTATTGATTTTGAATTCAGTGCAGCACAACAGGTATCTTCTGATGCCATTGCCAAAAGTTTTGAAACAAAGGATGTTTGTTTATTGCATGGTGTTACAGGTAGCGGCAAAACACAGGTATATGTAAAGCTGATCGAAAAACATTTTACACAAGGCCAACAGGTCTTATACCTCTTACCCGAAATAGCATTAACAGCACAGATCATCCGACGATTGCAAAAACATTTTGGCGGTAATATCGTGATCTATCATTCCAAATTCAATAATAACGAACGCATAGAATTGTGGAATAAGATACGAACCGGCGAAGTGAAGATGGTATTGGGTGCAAGGAGCGCCCTTTTTCTGCCTTTTAAGGAACTCGGACTGATCATAGTGGACGAAGAGCACGATGCTTCTTACAAACAGCAGGATCCGGCTCCTAGGTACAATGCAAGGGATGCTGCTATTTATTATGCGTCCTTATTCAAGGCAAAGGTTTTGCTGGGAAGTGCAACACCATCTGTTGAAAGTTATTTCAATGCGTTGCATGATAAATATGCATTGGTGGAATTGAATGAACGTTTTGGCGGAATAAAATTACCGGCTATCGAGATCATTGATACCAGGCAGGTGGCACAAAAAGGTAAGGTAATGATCAGCCCACAGTTAAAGGATGCCATGCAAAAAGCATTGGACTCTAACAAGCAGGTGATCTTATTCCAAAACAGGAGGGGTTACAATCCTTACCTGATCTGCGGCGTGTGTGGCTTCATTCCCCAGTGTACGCACTGCGATGTGTCCTTAACGCTTCATAAGTTCAGTAATAAACTGCATTGCCATTATTGCGGCAGCACTTACCCCAAATTGATAACTTGCCCTGCTTGTGGTAATAATAACTGGCTGGAGAAAAATTTCGGCACCGAAAAGATCGAAGAACAACTGGAAGAAGATTTTCCTAAAAATAAGGTCGCAAGGATGGATGTGGATAGTGTACGGGGAAAAAAAGCACACGATGAACTGATCCAATTATTTGAATTGCATCGCTTCGATATTTTAGTAGGGACTCAAATGGTAGTAAAGGGGTTAGACTTTGATAAAGTAAGCCTTGTTGGTATATTAGATGCAGATGGCTTATTGAGTTTTGCCGATTTTAGGGTGAATGAAAGGGCTTTTCAATTGATGGAACAGGTAAGTGGCAGAGCCGGAAGAAAAGATGAACAGGGTAAAGTAATGATACAGGCTACGAATGTAAAACATCACATTTTGCAATTGGTGCAGCAACATGATTACAAACAATTTTATTCATACGAGATCGTAAGTCGCCAACAATTTTTTTACCCGCCTTACAGCCGCATCGTCTTGTTAACTTTAAAACATAAGGACAAAAATATTGTTGAAGCTGCATCAGAAAAACTGGCCACATTGCTCCGGCAAGACCTGAAGGAGTATATCGTTGGCCCCGCAGCACCTGTAGTGAATCGTATCCGCAACCAGTATTTAATGGAAATTTTGATTAAGTTGCCAAAAGAAACAGGGATGAGTTTACGTTATAAAAAAGTGATCAGGAATCATATCAATCTGATGGCAAGTGAGAAGAATTTTAAAAGTGTAACGGTGGTGGTGGATGTTGATAAGAATTAATTAGTAATTAAGAATTAATAATTGAAAATACAGGAGAATATATCACTTAAGCAATACAATACATTTGGAATCGATGTAGCAGCAAAACAATTTGCCGAATTTAATACTGTTGCTGAGCTTCGTGAACTTCTCGAATTTAAAAAACTACCAACTACCAACCTGCCTGTCCGGCAGGCAGGCTATCAACTACCAACTTTGATCTTAGGTGGCGGCAGCAATATCCTCTTCACAAAAAACTTCGACGGACTGGTTTTAAAGAACAATATCGCTGGCATAAAAATAATACAGGAGGATGCGCATTACGTGTACGTACAGGTGGGGGCCGGGGAGAACTGGCATGGGTTTGTACAATATTGTATCAATAATAATTGGGCGGGGGTGGAGAATCTTTCCCTGATCCCGGGCAATGTAGGTGCCTCACCCATGCAGAATATCGGCGCTTATGGGGTAGAGATAAAAGATACATTTTACTCATTGGAAGCATTTCACCTTAAAGAAAAAAAGACCATTCATTTTTCACGCAATGATTGTGAGTTCGGTTACCGCGATAGTGTGTTTAAAAGAAAATTCAAAGACGAATTTGTGATTACCAGTGTTACTTACCGGTTAAATAAGGTGCCTGTTTTCAATACTTCTTATGGCGCTATCGGGCAGGAGTTGGAAAAGATGGGCGTAAAAGAATTGAGCATCCAGGCCATTTCAGAGGCTGTGATCAATATCCGTTCTTCCAAATTGCCCGACCCGAAAAAGACCGGTAATGCCGGAAGTTTCTTTAAGAACCCCCACGTTACTGTGGAAACTTTTAGAAAATTAAGAGAAAACTTTCCAAAAATAGTAGGGTATGTACAGGAGAATGGCGACTACAAATTAGCTGCAGGCTGGTTAATTGAATATTGTGGATGGAAGGGTTTCAGAAGAGGAGATGCAGGCTGCCATAGCTGGCAATCGTTGGTGTTGGTGAACTATGGTAATGCCAGCGGCAAGGAGATATTTGACCTGAGTGAAGAAATATTACAAAGTGTAAAAGAAAAGTTTGGGGTAGTATTGGAAAGAGAGGTGAATATTATTTAGCATAGGCTACCGTAGTTTCAAAAACTACGGTAGCCCTGACGTTTATCAATTAAAATCTTCCTCATTAAGATCCTCTTCACTGAAATGCTGGCTGCCGATATTGAGCATGCTTCCCATCAGGTCTTTAAATTCAATTTTTCCTTCCAGTACTTTTTTACTGATCAACGAATAGGCGGCAAGGCCATGTAAAACAAATTCCATCAGCAGGGCATTTTCTTTTTCATTGGCCGATTTAAAATATTTTTTTACCAGTGCATGCAGGCCGTCCACTTTATACAGTAACTGAATTTTATCTTCATCCTTATTCTCAAAAAAGGTATTCAATGAATTACCTGCGTCGAACCAGCGGGTAATGGCTTTGTAAGGATTATCTTCCTGTGAAGCTTCTTTGCTGCGCTTCTTTTTTAAGGTGTCGGGATCGGGGAAGTATTGTCCAAACTGTGTGCGGATAGACCTTTCCAGCAAATTAAATGCTACCTGGTAGGGGCCTTCTTGTTCGCCTTCATACACCAATTCAATTTTACCTGTTATGGAAGGGATGATGCCAACCAGGTCACTCAACCATACCTGTGTTTCCTTTTCTTCATTGATGATGGCCCTTCGTTCTGCTGCACTTACCGCATTTTCATAAGCGCTGATGGTAAGCCTTGCACTCACGCCGCTTTTTTTATCCACCAGTTCGCTGCTCCTTGCTTCAAAAGCTACTTGTTCTATCAAACGTTTTATCAGGTCACTTACTTTTACCCTTTTTTGTTGCACGTCATTGATGCCTGCTTCCTGTGCGGTGATCTCCAGCGATGTTTCGATCGACTTGGGGTAATGTGTCAGTATCTGGCTTTCAATCCTGTCCTTTAACGGTGTTACAATGCTGCCACGGTTCGTATAGTCTTCGGGGTTGGCGGTAAATACAAACATGACATCAAGGGGTAGCCGCAGCTTAAACCCGCGTATTTGCAGGTCGCCTTCTTCCAGGATATTGAATAAGGAAACCTGGATACGTGCCTGGAGATCGGGCAATTCATTGATAACAAAAATACAACGGTTACTTCTTGGGATGATGCCATAATGCAGTACGCGTTCATCTGCAAAACTTAGCTTTAAATTGGCCGCTTTTATCGGGTCAATATCGCCGATGAGGTCAGCTACGCTCACATCAGGGGTTGCCAATTTTTCTCCATAGCGCTGATCACGGTGTAACCAGTCAATGGGTGTATCATCACCCTTTGCTTCTATGATATCCAGTGCAAACCTTGAAATAGGATGGAAGGGGTCATCATTGATCTCGCTGCCTGCAACAATGGGAATGTACTCATCCAGCAATTCCGTCATCAATCTTGCCATCCTTGTCTTGGCCTGGCCACGCAATCCCAAAAACAAGATATTATGTTGCGATAACAAGGCTCTTTCTGTATCAGGTATCACTGAATCTTCGTAACCCAGGATGCCGGGAAAAGTAATTTCCTTTGCCTGTATCTTTTTAATAAGGTTGTCACGGAGTTCCTGTTTGATGCTTTTGGGAACGTAGTCATTCTTCTTTAATTCGCCTAATGTCTTAATTTTTTTAATATCCATTTTCATATTTTAAAAGTCAAAGAATTTCATGCAAAGGAAAACACGGTTGGCTAAAATAAGTTTGCGCCTTTGTGTGAAACCTCAATACACCGTCTTCCTTTTTCCTGATTCAAAATCCTTAAATATAAACGCCCCCAGTTTATCCAGTGATGCAAAGAAAGCCTTGCCATTATTCGTTTCAGTAAACTCCTGTACAAACCTTTGCAGGTAAGGGTCAGATGCGATCATGAAAGTGGTGATGGGTATCTTTAATTTTTTGCATTGAGTTGCCAGGCTCATGCAACGGTTCAGTATCTTCCTGTCTACACCCCAACTATTTTTATAATAACGCTTGCCAACTTTTAAACAGGTTGGCTTGCCATCAGTGATCATGAATATTTGTTTGTTGGGATTACGCCGCCTTCTTAAAATATCCATTGCAAGTTCCAGCCCTGCAACAGTGTTGGTATGATATGGCCCCACCTGTAAATAAGGAAGATCCTTTATCTCGATCGTCCAGGCATCATTGCCAAATACCACAATGTCGAGCGTATCTTTTGGATATTTAGTCTGAATCAGTTCACTCAATGCCATTGCCACTTTTTTTGCAGGCGTGATCCTGTCCTCACCATACAAAATCATCGAATGCGAAATGTCGATCATCAATACGGTGGAGGTCTGCGATTTGAAATCAGTTTCCCTTATCTCGAGGTCGTCTTCCTGCATTTTAAAGCTGTCGATACCATGATTGATCTGTGCATTACGGATAGACGAAGTGAAATCGATCTGCTCCATGGTATCTCCAAATTGAAAAGGCCTTGTCTCGGGATTGATCTCGTCGCCACCACCTGGCTTGAATGTATTATGATTGCCCTGCTTTGTCTTTTTTAACTTACCAAAGATATCTTCCAGGCTTTTTTTGCGAATGCCTTGTTCTGTTTTGGAAGTGATCTTTATTTCGCGGGTATCTTTTTTCTCATCAATATACCCTTTGTCTTTCAGGTCTTCTGCAAAGTCACCAATACCATAATCGTCGTTGGTGAGTTTATATTCTTTATCCAGTTCATTCATCCATTGCATGGCTTCATTGAAATCGCCATTGGTGTAAGTGAGCAATTGCAAAAAAAGGTCCAGCAGTTTCTCAAAAGAAGACTTGCCTTGTTCATTGGGATCATATTTGGAGAAATGGAAGAAAGGCAAAAGTTAAAAGTTAAAAGTTAAAAGTTAAAAGTTAAAAGTTAAAAGTTAAAAAGAATTGCAGCCAACTAAATTACGAAACATTTAAGTGCTTCAATTGGTTCGGATGTTAAATAATAATTTTGTTGGATCGGGGAAAGCCTTTTGAAGTTTTGGAAATTTCAAAAGGCTTCACAAAAAAATATCTCCCGGAATTTCCAGGAGATATTTGATAAAAACAATATTACAATTAAGTGATCTTTATTTATGTGGCTTTGGTGAATCTCCTTGTTTTGCGGCAGGCACCATCGCCGGGCTTTTTATTATAGCAGGATTTTCGATCTGTGGTGGTGCCGGGTTTTTAAAATGCTGTTCAAAAGCCTGCATCTGCATTAACAGTTGCTCTGCCTGGTTCTTATCGCCACCTTTTCTTCCCCTGCCATCGGAATAATCAAATACAGATTCCTTGTCCTCATCAAGAGTAGCGTAATAGGTTAACTGCTGTTCCAGGTCTTTCTTCACACTCTTGGTGATCTTTGTTGCCAATACCGTATCATCCGCCATATAAGCGGCCTGCAGCATCATCATAGAAACACCATCGTGTTGCTGGAAGCGGGACACCATACCGTAAGGGAAGTTTTGATCCAGCATATTCTTATCAACTTTCTCCAGCATTTTTCTTGCCTCTTCTTTTTTGCCATTCTGTGCAAGGTTGATCGCTGCGATCGCATAAGCCTGGCGGATATTATTCAAATGACGGCGATTCTCTTCATCATAATACACACCGGGTTTATCACAATTACCAAAAACAAACTTGTTCGTCATTTTATCAACTACCCAGTCTTCATTTACATCACTGTTCTTTACCGGAACCAGGCGATACGTAAGGCCATCCTGCCTGAGATATTCCTTGAAACCCAAACCACCCCCGTCTTCTGATGTAAAGTAAATAGGGCGCTTCCATTTATTGGCAGCAATGATATTCAATATGGCAGCATCATTCTTATACAAATAACTTTTTGGTATAGTGAATGGAACCTGTGATAATATGCTGTCATTTGCATTCACGGTACCATTTTGTCTTACCACAGCAGTATCTACAGCTATGAATACTTTTTGTGTAGGGAAAATATTCATGATCTCACCTTCATTGATCACTGTTCCTTTTGCCGGATCATCACTGCCTGCATAATCTTTCATCATGGTGTAGAGGTCCATGTATTGATCCTTGTTAACATTGGTATTAGGATTATACCGAACGATATCCCTTGTAGATCCTTCGATCTGCTCAGGTGTCCACAAAGGATCAATTGGATCACTTTGGTTAACCTTATAACGCAACTGGTTGATGTACCAGTCTGTTCCCAATAAACTGGAATTGATCACGCGTATATCCCTGCGTATGCCTTCCACTTCCTGCGCATACCAGAGCGGGTAAGTATCATTATCACCAAAAGAAATTACAATGGCATTGGGTGCACAACTTTCCAGGTAATCTATTGCAAGATCCCTTGCTAAAGTTTTATTGCTGCGATCATGGTCATCCCATTCCTGCGAAGCCATTAATACCGGCACGGCCAGTGTACATAAAACTCCGGCGATCACATTGGCCCCCATGGTATTTTTTATAAATCGGGCAAAGAGGTCTTTAACATATAAAACGCCAATGCCTATCCAGAATGCAAATGCATAGAAAGAACCCACATACGCATAGTCACGCTCCCTCGGCTGGTTACCTGCCTGGTTCAGATAAAATACTACTGCAAGGCCGGTGAAGAAAAATAACAAACCAATTACCAGTGCATCACGTTTATCTTTCATGATATGAAATACCAATCCCAGTAAACCCAATATCAGTGGCAGACCGTACAATTTATTATTCGATTTATTATTCTTTAAACTATCAGGTAATGCATCCTGGTTACCGAGCCTGATATTATCAACAAAAGGAATACCCGTTTTCCAATTGCCATCCCGTACATTATTCATTTGCACGCCCTGGATATCATTTTGTTTACCTGCAAAATTCCACATAAAATAACGCAGGTACATCCAACCTACCTGGTAGGCTATGGCAAATTTTATATTCTCGCCCATGGTAGGCGGCCTTTCCCAATTACCCTGGTTATCTTTTCCAATACCCATCCAGCTTGCATAATAATCGGCATGGCCCTGGTCATTGCTTTGATCCCACATCCGAGGAAGAATGTGCATGTCTTCAGGATTATAAACATATTCTACCTGCTGGCCATTGAGTTCATATTTGGTCTTGCTTTTTACATAGGTTTTTGTGACCTTGGTATCAGTCGGTTGCGCAGTAAAATCCTGTCCGTATAAGATTGGCCAGTCGCCATATTGCTCCCGACTTAAATAACCAACAAGGTTCACGGGGTTATCTACATTAAACATATCCACTGCAGGGTCTGCATTGGAACGAACCAGTGTTGTAAAATAGGTAGAGTAACCGAGAAGCATAAACGTAAATGTCCACAGCCCCAGTTTCAAAAAATTCCAGTTCTTCCTGTTGGCGAGGCGCAAACCTAACCAGATCAATATGCCGATCAGTACAAAAAAGAATGCGAAGCCCGAAAAGAATGGGAGGCCCATGCTGTTCACAAAAAAGATATCAAAATTTCCTGCTCCTTTGATGGTCCAAACGATCACTACTTTTTGCACGATGCCTGTAATGGCACAACCTACCAGGAATGCCCAGAAAGTACCCCATTTGGTAACTTTATAGCGTTTGTAATAGTACATCATTACAATCGCCGGCAGGGTAAGGAGGTTCAACAAGTGAACACCAATTGCAAGTCCGATTAGGTAAAATATGAGGATGATCCATCTGTCGGCACGGGTAAAATGGCCTGTAATACCTTGTTCTGCTTCCGCATCTACACTTTGCTCCCATCGCACCAGGGCCCAAAAAACAATGGCCATAAAGAAAGATGACATGGCATATACTTCACCTTCTACTGCACTGTACCAGAAAGAATCAGAAAAACAATAGGCAAGCGCGCCTACCACACCTGCGGCCATGATACCAAATATCTTATCATTGGTTAGTTCAGCACCGGTCTTGACCACGATCTTTTTTGCAAAATGGGTAATGCTCCAGAATAAGAAAAGGATGGTGAAACCGCTTGCCAGCGCACTCATCAGGTTAATGCCGGTAGCAGCATGATGAGCGTCAAAAGGAGCCATGAACAGGCGCCCGATCAATACAAAGAGGGGTGCCCCGGGCGGATGCGGTATTTGTAGTTTATAGGCACTGGAAGCAAATTCCCCGCAGTCCCAGAAACTACCGGTGGCTTCCATTGTCATGATGTAAACTCCACATGCAATGATGCAGATCACCCAGCCGGTAATATTGTTGATACGTTTAAAGCTCATATAGATTTTGGTTATAGGTTCGCAAATATAAATCAGTTTGGGGTTTATAGCAGTGCGTTAACTGTTTTTTATGATTTTTTTTGACACCGGCAGTGGCGTTATGGGCGGCATCGTTGTATCGCGCTCTTGTACGTCATACCTTTTTCAGCCCTTATAAACGGAACGCAGGTCTTCATGATCATTATGATTTATGATGATCGATCCGCTTAATCATGAAGATCTGCATTCCAAACTTATCTTTACCATAATGAAAAAGGCCCTCCTTCAGTTACACATGGCAGTTTTCCTGGCAGGCTTTACCGCCATACTGGGTAAACTGATCACCCTCAATGAAGGGTTGCTGGTATGGTATCGTTTATTCATTACTGTTATAACACTGGCCTTTATTTTAATTTTAAGGAAAGAACTGGTACGCATTGCATTAAAAGATATGTTGAAGATATTTGCTGTAGGGGCCATTGTTGCCATTCATTGGGTAACCTTTTACGGCAGCGTAAAATATGCCAATGTTTCTGTGGCGCTGGTGTGTTTCAGTGCAACGGGTTTCTTCACTGCTTTTTTTGAACCACTTATCCTTCGCAGAAAAATTTCTATCATTGAAGTAATGTTGGGCTTACTGGCAATTGGAGGTATTTATATCATCTTTAATTTTCATCCGCAATATAAAACCGGTATCATCTTTGGGATCATTTCTGCAATGGGAAGCGCCTTATTTCCCATTTTCAATAAAAGGCTGGTGGTGCGGTTCTCTCCGCGGGTACTAACATTGTATGAACTGGGCGGGGGCCTCATCGCACTAACATTTTTGGTGCCATTGTATCTATGGCAATTTCCTGCAACTTACTATTTGCCTACTGCATCTGATTGGGGTTGGTTATTAGTGCTGGCCTGGTTCTGTACGGTATTGAGTTTTGACCTGCAACTGAATGCCCTCAAAAAAATATCTGCCTTCACGGCCAACCTTACTTACAATCTTGAGCCTGTGTACGGGATCATACTTGCATTCATTTTTTTTAGAGAGAATGAAGAATTGAATAAGCAATTCTATTTTGGAGTAGGGTTGATATTGCTGGCGGTGGTGTTGCAGATGATCAGGATAAGTAAGAGGGGAGTGGCGAGTGGCTAGTGGGAAGTGAGGAGCATTCTAATATTGCCCTCAATCCCAAAAGGAGCGTAATGATTATTCTGTTTCAAGTATCTGTCGGGTATAAACGCAGTTCCCACTACCCTATAAAATCGATCTCCGTATCCATTTTCGCAAAAGCCTTGAACATGGCATAAACCCCACAATATTTTTCTTGTGATAGCGTGACGGCCTTCCCCATTTTTATTTTATCTTCTTCACTTACCTTTATTTTATACCTCATTTTTACCAGCTTATAGGTCTTCGGATGTTCATTGCTGAGTGAAGCATGTACGTCGATACTGAAATGGCTGAATGGCACTTTCATTTTATCTAAAATGGAAACTATGTCAATTCCCGTACACCCGGCCAGGGCAGCCAGCATCAGGCGTTTTGGGCTCGGACCGCTATCTGCCCCGCCATCATCAGCGGTGGTATCCATTAATACTTTGTGGCCATTGATATCGGCAGTGAAGGCCATGCCTTGGGTGAAGTTGGTACTTACAAAATGTGTTGTCATAAAAAATGGTTATCTGGTCTAACAGAGACCCTCAGGCCGGTTATAATTCTCCGGCGATCCCTGTGCGATGAGTGATAAAGATAGTTTTATTAACAGTTTGGGGGTAAAACCGGGCCTATTTAGACTAAAAATGAAAAATTTGTATCGTACAGGTACCAATTATTCATTTAAAACCTTACCTTTGCCGTCCAAAAATTAGTACTATGGCTAGAGTATGTCAGGTTACAGGAAAGAAGCCGATCACCGGAAATAAGGTTTCGCATTCAAATATCAAGACAAAGCGCAGGTTTTTACCAAATTTGCAGACCAAACGTTATTTTCTTGCTGAAGAAGATAAATGGGTAACGATCAAGGTTTCGTCTGAAGCAATAAGGACCATTAATAAGAATGGCCTGTTTGCAGTTGTAAAAAAGATGCGTGCTGCTGGTGCAAAGATCTAGTAAGCAAAGTCGAACTATCAAAGTTTATAAATAAATAACAATGGCAAAGAAAGGCAACAGGGTACAGGTGATATTAGAATGTACCGAACATAAAACAAGTGGTTTAGCCGGTACAAGCCGCTATATCACTACCAAGAACAAAAAAAACACACCTGAACGTTTGGAGTTGAAGAAATTGAACCCCATCATGAAAAAGGTTACTGTTCATAAAGAAATCAAATAAACCGATTTGGAGATTTGGAGATGTGACGATTAGACCGATGTGCCAATCACCAAATCACCAAATCACCAAATCATCAAATCATCAAATCATATAGATCATGGCAAAAGCAGCTAAAACAGCGATAAAAACCAAGGACCAGAAGGCGGCAGCAGATGCAAAGAACTGGACCAAAGTGATACGTACTATGCGTAGCCCTAAGACAGGCGCTTATACTTTTAAGGAAGCGATTGTTCACAAAGACAAGATCAAAGAATTCTTAGCTGGTTAAGATATTTTAAGCATGAGATAATTATGAAAGCTGTTCTGTATACCGGAATGGCTTTTTTGATTTGATAATTTGGAGATTTGGAGATGTGACGATTTGGTGATGTATTTGTCATCGCCAAATCACCAAATCAGCTAATTACCAAATCACCAAATCGTCACATCACCAAATCAATCAATCAAAAATGGGCCTGTTCGATAAAATATTCGGAAAAAAACAACAACAGGAAAGCCTGGACCAGGGATTGCAAAAGACCCGGGAAGGTTTTTTTTCTAAAATAACCAAGGCCATTGCTGGCAAAAGCACGGTCAATGAAGAAGTGTTGGATGACCTGGAAGATGCATTGGTAAGTGCCGACGTGGGTATTGAAACAACCGTGAAGATCATTGAACAGATCGAGAAAAGAGTTGCCAGGGATAAATACCTCAACACTTCGGAACTGAATAAGATACTGAAAGAAGAGATACAAACTATTTTAGTGTCTGCCCCGCAAGACAGCAGTTATGAGAATTATGAATTACCCGCAGGACATAAGCCACATATTATTTTAGTAGTGGGTGTGAATGGTGTTGGGAAAACAACCACCATTGGCAAACTGGCGCATAATTTTTCCAAAGCAGGTAAATCGGTTTTATTAGGAGCAGCGGATACTTTTCGTGCAGCAGCAGTTGATCAGCTAACCATTTGGAGCGAACGTGCAGGTGTTCCTATTGTAAAAAAAGAAATGGGCAGTGATCCCGCAGCCGTTGCATTTGATACAGTGAATAGCGGCGTATCAAAAAATGTAGATGTCATCTTAATTGATACTGCAGGCCGCTTGCACAATAAAGCACACCTGATGGATGAACTGACCAAGATAAAAAGGGTCATTCAAAAAGTTGTTCCGGATGCGCCGCATGAAGTAATGCTTGTACTGGACGGCAGTACCGGGCAAAATGCATTGGAACAGGCCAAACATTTTATAGCCGCTACGGATGTTACCGCCATCACCATCACTAAATTAGACGGGACTGCAAAGGGAGGCGTGGTGCTTGCCATTGCAAACCAGTTTAAGATCCCCGTTAAGTTCATTGGCGTGGGAGAAAAAGCAGAAGATCTCCTGGTCTTTGATAAAAAACTTTTTGTTGATAGCCTGTTCGGTCCCGGGCAGGAAGCATGATTTTTTCACGTTTAACTTACTTGATAAATCCCGTATAACAATATTTCAGTACAAAACACAGTATAAGATAAGCACTTAAAAAAGTGCCTAAAAGGTACCTTGTCCCGAACTCGTCCCGAACTCGTCCTGAACTTCTCCTGAAATCCCTGTATAGTTTCGGGAGAAGAGCAGGAAAAAAGCAGGTTCAGACATGGAAGGATTACCTGTTAGTTATGTATTAGCTGGCTATTTGGTCCGTAACGGCTACGGGACTGCAGATGCTATCTTTATTAGGGACCTGTTTTCTTTTAGATCAGCTCATAAAAAAGCCCCTGTAGAAACAGGGGCCGGTTACCAAAACTAACTGCTTATGAGAAAATCTTTATTGTAATAATTGATAACACAAATATCCAACCTATTTATTTATGGCGCTGTTAAAGAACTACAAAGGCTGGTTAAAGTGAAGTTAAAATCATTTTGTTTGTTGTAAAACTTCCAGCCGTTTTCAATAATAAAAAAGCCACTTCGGGAAGAAGTGGCTTTTTATTTTAAAGAGCTAATGCAGTACAGTACTTAGTTTCCGCCGATACCACCACCGCTGTTCTGGGTCCTGTTATTCTCATCTTCAATGGCAGATTTACGCTGGCGGCTGGCTTTTACCTGGGTGCTGCCGAAGCGAATATTTGCGCTGATCTTAAACTGGCGGCTTTCGGGCTTGCCATGGAAAACGCTGGTCTGGCCCGTAAAGTTTGATGTGCCCGAGAATTTCAATATATTGAACATGTCGCTGCATGCCAGTTTTACTGTTCCTGTTCCTTTCAATATTGTTTTCTGAACTCCTCCATCTATATTGTAGATGGAACTGCTCTTGAATGCACCCTGCCATATCGATGGCGAGTTATAGAATCCACTCAATTCCGCTGAATATCCCTTACCCAGCTTGAAACTGTTTTGCATGAAGAATGAAACAGAATAAACTTCCAGGCTTACATTTCTGTCGCCTGTTCCAAACTCTTTCGACTGGTACTTCGAATAGAAAGTGTTTAGGTTGACAAAGAAACTATACCATTTCCACTGGAAAGGATAACTGACATTCAAACTCCAGATATCCTGTTTTGCGAGGTTCTTTTTTGTAACGAAAGCCTTTGATTTTTCAGTCGTGTCGGGTAACAGGGAAAATATGTCTTTAACATGGCTATAATTAAGCCTCGTATTCAGTTTGTATTTGTATGTATTCGTAACACTAAAGCTGTTGGTGTATTGGGGCCTCAGCTGTGTGTTGCCTTTCATGTAGCTGTAGTCATTCAACTTGAATTCAAATGGATTAAGGTCCTGGTAAGCCGGGCGATCGATACGGCGGCTATAACTAATACCCCATTGCTTCATTGGATTCTTATTGTAAGTGATAGCAAAACTTGGGAAGAAATCCACGTAGTTACGCTTTATGGTCGAATCATAGGTTTTATAAGCTTTTGCGGTAGTGTCCCATGCAAATCCTGTTGATTCGCCATTTGCATTTGTGTTCTCAACACGCAAACCGGCCTGCCATACCCAACCTGATTTTAATGCTTTGTTGTAGTTCACATAACCTGCATTTATGTTTTCTTTGTATTGAAAACGATTGCTGCGTGATGTGTCATACACTTCATTAGACCCATAAACATTATAACGCCTGAAATCATTATCAGTATTCACAAAGCCGATCTTACCACCATAGCCCAATCTTCCACCTTTAAAATTCTGCTCATAATCCGATTTTAAAGAATAGATGGTAATATCTGTTGGAGAGAGCATGTGATATACATTGCTTAAATACTTTACTCCTGCGGGGTCGTAATAGTCATTTGGCTGAAACTGGTCATTGCGCAGGTTATAAAAACCATAGTCAGCATCAATATTCAATTCACTGCCACCGGTTACCGCATAACGATAGTTGCCATTAAAATTGACGTTGGTGCGTTTGGTTTTGTTGTCACCGGTTGCGTATAAAGTTTTAACAAGTGTATTTGTTGGCTGGTAACTGATATACATCGGTCCCTCTGTGAGTGTTTGGTTGTCGGAAATATTTCCATTCACCACAAACCCAAGGGTACTTTTCTTATTAAGGAAAAAGTCTGCACCCGTTTTGAAATTATGCGAACCTTTATTTTTATTCTCGATCCTGTTCTTCTGGTCAAATATGGTATCAACGCCTGTCCGGTACAAACTTATGTTGAACTCATTCATGTTCTCATTGAAATTGTAACTGCCGAATATATTTGATTTCAGGTTCCGGTGATTCAATGTAAAGCCGGCGTTATATTTGGCATAAATCCCAATGTTATAACCTGCATTCACTGAACCATTGGTACCAATAGTAAGATTTTTCTTCAGCTTGATATTGATGATACCTGCATTTCCTTCCGCTTCATATTTCGCAGAAGGATTGGTAATGATCTCTATTGATTCGATCTGGGAAGACTGGAGCGATTTGAGGTAACTGGAAAGGTCAGTGCCGGATAACGGACTTGGCTTTCCGTCAATATAGATCTTCACACCATTCTTTCCTGAAAGACTGATATTATCGTCCTTATCGATCATTACACCCGGAGATTTGCGCAATAATTCCAGGCCGTCATTTCCAACAGCATTGATCGTTCCTTCCACATTCACGATCGTTTTATCGGCCTTAACTTCTATCATTGGCTTTTTACTGGTTACGGTAACGCCTTGCAGACTTTTATCGGCAGTTTTTAATGTAATGGCAGGAACGGTAACGGATTCACTTTCTTTTACAATGATCACAGCAGAAGCCGTCTTTTGCATACCCACAACGCTCGTCCGGATAAAATAATTACCTGCCTTCACCTGGGCAAATTCATACATGCCTTTTGTATTGGAAACTTCGGTCTTTGCCAGTGAGGAGTCCTTGGCCCTGAACAACATAATGGTTGCAGCAGGGAGTGGTTTTCCATTATTGTCTTTTATTTCTCCTGTTATTTTGGAAATGCTTTGTGCATTGATGTTCACGGCAGAAAACAGGATGATGGCTGCGATAAACAG
Organism: Bacteroidota bacterium; assembly: GCA_025362055.1. GTDB lineage: Bacteria > Bacteroidota > Bacteroidia > Chitinophagales > Chitinophagaceae > Ferruginibacter. The sequence continues at coordinate 2,248 of JANYIM010000266.1, read as the reverse complement.
TAGTTTTTGTTTCATGGTTTTGTTTTATACTTTAAATGATCCCTATACTTCAAAATGGCTGCGCAAATTTAGGCTACCTGAATTGTAACCCGATTGTCATAATTCATGAACTGTTTTTTTTAAGGATGAGTGGTCAATAAATTACCTTCTACAGTATTAGACGCTGTTTTTTAGCCCTGGTAACGGTCTAGGCCTTAATATCCTGGTCTTTTTTGAATTCTTCTATTTCGCTGAGAAAGTCCCTCGCCCTGGTAACGGATTTGTATTCGGGCCCAATATTCATGAATGTTTTTACCCATTTCTTATCCATATTTTGAACAGAAATGCTTTTATACAGCCATATTGTGATGAGGATGAAGGCGAAAGTGCAGGGAAAAGATATTAATTGAAAACGGGTATCACCGGTAACAAGTTTTTGTGTCCAGAACCAGGTGCTGTGAAAAGGCAACTGAAGCAATATGATCCGTACCGATTTGATAGTAGACACCTGTAACCCGGCCAGTTTCTTTTGCGTGTTGGTAATGCTGGAACTGTAATCGAGGTTTTTTAGCAATATGATATCTTTTATGTAAGCAGCTGTGGCCCATATTGAAAAGAACAGGATCATGCCAACAGATACCGTGAAATACACATTCTTTCCCTGATTGCCATAAATGAGCAAGCCTAAGAATGCGCTCCATAATACGCCAATGACAACCGCAACTGTCTTAAATCTTACCAATGCATTCAATTTCGATTGTGCCTTTTGTGTTTGCATGGATTCGAAGATGCGGAGATTTAATTTTAAAGACCGCTCCAGCTTTTCATCCTGTGCTTTCCAGATGTTTTGTAAACTAATATCTTTCATGGCATTAATTATTTACTATTGAAAATTGTTGCTTTAATTTATCTTTTATCCTGCTGATCTTGGTAGCAACATTTGTTTCTGTGATGCCAAGTATCTCACTCATCTCTTTATAATTTTTTTCTTCCAGGTACAATATCATCAATGCCCGGTCCAGTTCTTTTAATTCATTGATGAATTGCTGGAGCCTGTTGATATTTTGTTCCAGTTCGGCATTGTAATTCGTTTTGTCTTCAATATCTGTGGCGGTTTCTCCTAACCTGATGACATTGCTACCTGTTCTTGTTTTACGGTAGAATGAAATGGCCACATTCAACGCAACACGATACATCCAGGTAGAAAATTTATGTTCTACCGTGAAACCGGCGTATGATTTCAATAACTGGTAAACGATCTCCTGGGCCAGGTCTTCCCGGTCATCTTCATTTTTGCAATAGGAATTACATATTTTAAAGATGATGCCCCTGTTGGCTTCTATCAGCTTAAGTAATTCTTCCCTTTGTGGCTGTTTGTTCATGTAGTTGAAAATGTTCCTTGCACTATTAGTCGCAGAAGGACTGTAAAAATCACAGTTGCCCCCCGATTATTTTATTAAAGGTAATGGCTTACCCGTGTACCTATGATGATAAGCCGCAAACAGCTTACCTTTGCCCACATTATATATGAAGACGAAAACATTACAGAAAGACAAGGTAAATATCATTACACTTGGTTGCAGTAAGAACATGGTCGACAGTGAAGTACTAAGCGGGCAACTGCAGGCGAATGCCATTGATGTGGTGCATGAGAATAGTAAAAAAGACCACAATATTGTTATTATAAATACCTGTGGATTCATTGAAAAGGCAAAGGAAGAAAGCGTGAATACCATTTTACAACAAGTGGAACTGAAGCGAAGGGGAAAACTGGATAAAGTATATGTAACAGGTTGCCTGAGCGAACGGTATAAGAATAATTTAGAAGAAGAGATCCCTGAAGTGGATGCTTATTTTGGTACGATGGAATTACCGATGATCCTTAAACAGTTCGATGCCGATTATAAAGCAGATCTTATCGGTGAACGATTATTGTACACACCTCAACATTACGCCTACATGAAGATCAGCGAAGGTTGTAACCGCACCTGTTCCTTTTGTGCCATACCCCTGATGCGTGGACAGCACATAAGCAGAACGATTGGATCATTGGTGGACGAAGCAAAAAGATTGGCCGACAGGGGTGTGAAAGAACTGATGCTGATCGCACAGGAACTCACTTATTATGGCCTGGATATTTATAAAAAAAGAGAACTACCCAAATTATTGCATGAATTGGCCGATGTAAAAGGGTTGGAATGGATCCGCCTGCATTATGCATATCCGTCAAAATTTCCTTTGGAGATCATTGATGTCATGAAAGAAAGGG
>JANYIM010000225.1 GCA_025362055.1 Bacteroidota bacterium | reverse complement strand
CGTCTTTGCGGCACCGATAGTTACTACGCTGGAGCCATTCAGGGTTTTTTACCCCGCTGAAAATTATCACCAGGATTATTACAACAATAACAGCGGGCAGGGATATTGCCAGTTTGTGATAAGGCCGAAGGTGGAGAAGTTCCGTAAAAACTTTTCTGATAAATTGAAGGATTAGGTTTGTTGAATTAAAAATTAAGGATTAATATTCTTTTTAATCCTGTATACTTTAAGGTAGATAAACTGGTTTGAATAGGAAGAATTATTAATTACTTGTAGGTTCGGAGCGCCCTTTATGGCAGGTGTTGCAGCTAACCCTTTCAATATATTTCGCATCCGAAGCAAAGTATCTTTTATTGATATCCATCGTCATCCGCATCATGCTCCTGCAGGTATCCTTGTGTGGTATTGCGTCGCTTGCATAATCTTCTTTACCCTGCGCATCTTTCATCACATGGCAAAAGCCGCAGCCAACACCCAGTGCATGCTTATACCCTTCCATGACATCATATAATGAATCTTCAGAAATATTTTTTGGTAATACCTGCAGGTTCTTAAACTGATCCTTTGGATGATCCATCGCAGCCAATGCAATGAGCATGAAAATAAAAAAGCCTGCGATCACATATATTTTTTTTGATGCCATCATTTAACATTTGTTTGTTGCTGGGGTAAATACCCTTTAAGGAATTATTCTTCAAAGCTCCCTCTTTAGGGGGAGAGGGAAGCCTTCTTCACCCTTCTCAATTCCAGCAAATTTAAACTGTTTGCACTAAAATTCGTGATATTGGTATGTACCAGGTGTATGGCCATATCGTACCAAAGCGGCACCACCGGTGCATCATCGATTATCAGCTGGTCCATCTGCTGATACAATTTATAGCGACTTGAATCATTTTTCTCTGCCAATGCTTTTTCATACAACAAATCGTAGGCCATATTTTTATAGCGGGTATAATTGGGTGGCGCCGGGTTCTTACTGTAAAAAACACCCAGGTAATTTTCCGCATCGGGATAATCGGCGATCCAGGATCCACGAAAGAACAAAGCCTGCGATTTGGCGGTTTGCTCCATCAATAAACTTTTTTGCAGCACTTCCACCTGCACAGTGATACCGGTTTGTTGAAGTTCATTGGCAATATAAGTAGCAAGGTCCCCGTAAATGGGAATGGTGAGTAGTTTAATGGCAGGTAAATTATTCCCATTGGCAAAACCGGCTTCAGCCAGCAATTGGCGGGCTTTGGCAGGATCATAATGATATCCCCTCACCGCAACAGAATCAAAAGAAGGCAAACCGCAGGGAACAAAACCGCTCTCTGCGGCAATACCAATTGAATTGCGGAGATACAGCATCATCTTTCGCCGGTCGAATCCATAATTGATCGCCTGCCTTATTTTTTGCAAGCGCAGGGGAGAATTCTTCACGAGTTCGTTGTCAGTGTCCATCAAAATTCCCAGGTACTCGATATTGAGGTAAGGATGCTTTTGCAATCCGATCTTCCCCTCCCATTGTTTTTTTAGGGTACCCGTTTTAGTTAGTACCTCATCTTTAAAGGAAGGATCGATATCATCAATGAAATCGAGCCTGTCTTGCTGAAATTCCAGGAACTCCGTTGCCTTACTGTCGAAGAAAGAGACCTTGATGCCATCGAGGTAAGGCAATTGTTTTCCATCCGCATCCTTTTCAAAATAATGTTCGTTCTTTTTCAAGATGAGCGCCTGGCCCTCTTCCCAGGCCACAAAGCTAAAAGGCCCGCTGCCAACAGGATGGCGGCGAAAATCATTGCCGTATCTTTCCACCGCTTCTTTTGGAATGATGGAACAATACTGCATGCTCAATATGCCGAGTATCGATTGAAAAGGCTTTGCCAGCCTTAGTTGAAAAACACTGTCATTTAATGCGGTGAAAGCATTGAGTGGATCTACCCTGTTATTGAATATCCATGCACCCGGACTAGCCGTATTCTTATCAACAATTCTTTTAAAACTGTATTCCACGTCTTGTGCAGTAAGCCTTCTCCCTTTTCCGTTGGGGAAACATTCATCATCCATAAAATAAACATCCTCCCTTAAATAAAAAGTAAAGGCCAGGTTATCTGCCGAGATGTCCCAATGCTTTGCCAGGGATGGGGCCACTTGCATATTACTGTCGTTCTCTACCAGTGTATTGTATAGTTGATGCACTGCCCACATCACCATTTTATTCTTGGCAAATGCAGGATCAAGTGAGGCCAAACCACTGCTCTCATTATAATGGAATATTGTTTTATCAGGATGATCGTGCGAAGTACATGATACCAGGATACTGCTTATGATGATAATAATGACGAAATGTTTTTTTCTCCCTTTTAGGCGATGGGGGCAGGAAAAAGCTTTGTTATTATTTTTTGAACGGTTCATATTTGATAAGAAAGAAAACTAAATTAGCATTTATAATCATCATTAATCCCGGTTGATATGAAACAGATCCTCAAGGCCTTGAGCTGGCGCGTCGAGACC
>JANYIM010000195.1 GCA_025362055.1 Bacteroidota bacterium | reverse complement strand
ATACATTAAAACGGATGGCATGCGTAAATTCCTGGTTCAGCGAAGGGTTACCTTGTTTGATGTACAGCGGATTGCTATTATCGGGTATGGGTTGCAGTTGTGCAATGGCGGGTTGGTTGGTACTCGTACTGTAATTGATCGACAGGTTCTTATAGCGGTTAAAATTATACTGGAACCTCGCAGTGGGCAGTATATTATTATATCCCTTCCTGATCAGCGAGTCTTTCCCTGCACTGATGGCGCCACCTTCCAGCTCGGCGTGCTGCCAGCTGAACCCTGCTGCGTAGCTATATTTCCTTGTCTGCTTGCGCATACGAAGCCCGGCATTCTTATAGCTATAAGCGCTGCTGTAATTATTGGTGAGCGAATTATTCAGCAGGTCGAACTTGCCGCTGGTATGGTTATAATCGTATGCTTCTTTTGAAGAACTGTTCTTGCTATAACTGCTCCCCAGGCTTAATTCCAGCAACGACTTTTTAAATAAAGGTTCTGTATAAACAGCCCTTGCATTATATCCTTTCAGGTTGCTTTCATTATTACTGCTTTGATTCACTGAATCACTGTTCATCAAATTACCAGCAGCATCATAAAAACTGGTGTTAGACTGAAGCTTTCCGTCACCATTACTATTATTAAGATTTCCAAGGATGTTAAATGAAAAAGTGCGGCCCCTGCGGTGAAATTTTTTCCTGAATAAAATACTGGTGCTGAAATTATACCCGCGACTGTTGGATACATTATCACTGTTACCATCATTGGTCTTCACCAACTGGTTGGATAAAGTGCTGTAATCGCTGATGCTTTTGTTCCTTGTTTCCTGGTAACTGTAAGACGGCGATATTTTTAAGGAAGTAAAGGAATCGATCTGGTAATCGGCACTGAAATTAAAGCGGTGATTATTGTTTAGATTATTGTTGTAAGAATTTTGCCGGTATAAATTGGCGGGTAAAAAATATTGTCTTTGTAAATGGTTTTCACGGTCGGGGTTATACCGGCTGTAGAAATAATTACTTTGGAAATCTGTTTTAGTGCCAATGATATTATTATAATTGAAGCCTCCACCAAATGTGGTATTGATGCCGTTGTTATTGCCTCCGAGTAAACCTGCCATGGGATCATCGGGGCCAATGTTGATATTAATATTACCGCCACTACCTTTCAATTGGTTCATTGCTCCCGTAAAATTCAGTACATCCATAAAAGAGAACCCTTCTGCATTGGTATTGTTGCCCATACCGATGGCAGACATTTGCCTTGCTCCCTTAAATGAATTCACATTAAATTTTCCCTGGTAGCGCCCGTCTGTTCCCACACCCGCACTAGCTTTTCCAAACATGCCTTTCTTCTTATCTTTTTTTAATTTCAGGTTAATGGTCTTTTCGCTATTGCCATCATCAAAGCCGGTGAGTTGTGCCTGGTCGCTTAATTTATCATATACCTGCACCTTGTCTACTGCGTCGGCCGGTAAATTCTTGGTGGCGATCTTGGGATCATTACCAAAGAATTCTTTTCCATCTACCAAAACCTTTTGAACTTTTTCGCCCTGTGCTTTTACGGTTCCGTCTTTTTCAACTTTTACACCGGGCAATTTTTTCAACAGATCTTCTACATTGGCATTGGGTTGGGTTTTAAATGACCCGGCATTGTATTGTACCGTATCCCCGATCAATGTAACAGGGGGTGCTTCACTTTGTACCACTACTTCATCCATAAGTTTAGCCTTATCATTCATTACTATATTGTTGAGGTCGGCATTTTTATTTGCGTCCGTAATGCTAAAGTATTTATTTGAATTGCGATAGTTGAGATGTGTAATGAGTAAACGATACTCACCATTGGGGATACCCGTTAACTCAAAGCGGCCGCTATTATCTGTCATTGTAAAAGAGATAAGGGAAGAATCCTTTTTCAGCAATAGGGTAATGGTAGCGCTTGCAACCGGTTTTTTGGCAAGGGTGTCATAGGCAACCCCTTTAACAGAACCATTTCGTTGTGCGACAGCCGTTATGGTAAGGGAAAAGAAGAGGATCAATAAACAGTTGAAATGCTTCATGGTTATGCTTTTTGTGGCACAAATGTATTGGCAGTCAACGGCAAAGGCAGTTAATCAACTTTGGTTTAATGTTAAAAAATGTTAAAGTAAGAGGCTCTTTTTAGCCCTGGATTAAACCCCGGGCACCACCCAGGGTCTATTATATAGAAACCAATTATTAAAAAAATTAAAACATTTGTTATGAAAAAGAATATACCCCTCGAAATTTCTAAAACAGAAGCAGTCGTATTTATACTATTGGTTTGTTGGATACTTGCTTCTTGCTTTATTCCTTTACCAGATGTGAACTCTCTTGGAAGTTAGTAGGATAAAATACACACTTAAAAACCATACATAAGCCGGCTTACCCAGTAAGACCGGCTTTTTTGCACAATAATAGCTGCCCGCTGTCGTTACCACTTATACAAATTCGATCCTATGGGAAATATTCAACCTCAAAACAACGCTACCCATGTGGTAATACAGGTAGTAAAAAATTTCTTCAGCAAATTGCGCCAAAGCCCGGACGTTTACCCCATCCGGTACTATAAAAAGAGTCGCCGGTTCAAGCGACGTTGGCAGGAACCTACCGTAAAATAAACAACCTACCCTCGGAATTTACCGAACCTTAAAATCAGCAAAAACGCTCTTGCCAATGCAGGATGCAGTTATTATTTTTAACGTTCTAAATCCGATGATCATGAGAAAAGCTCCACCACAAAAACCCCCTGTAAGGTCACTATTGAAAACGCTCTTCACAATCGTTAAAGAGTTTTTCACTGAAACTAATAACAGAGAATTCAGGCGGTTGAAGGATTTTATATCGTCATAAAGGCAGGTGCGGGTATTATGACATTGTTTTATACTAAATGTCTCGACTACGCTCGAGGTAGGATTTCGTTTCATATTCCCCTTCGGGATGACTGCCGCCAGTTCGAGCCTTATTATAAAAGAATTAAAGTTGATTTTGGAATTTTTGCCTACGGCAAATTAAACTACCACAGAGATACACTAAGAAGGCACAAAGTTCACAGAGACGCTCCGTGTGCTTTGTGCCTTCTTTGTGAACTTTGTGGTAAAAATTGTCGACACTTCAACTACGCTCAGTGCAAGCTGCTTAGGGCGCATCGTGTTTAACTGAACAAGTACTCCACATCCGATTTGGAAAGGGCTTTTACAAACGTAGCATCATCCGCAATTAATTCACTGGCCAGTTTACGCTTGCGTTCCTGTAATTGCAGGATCTTGTCTTCAATCGTATCAATACAGATCATGCGGTAAGCAAAGATATTTTTCGTTTGTCCGATACGGTGTGTACGGTCAATGGCTTGTTGTTCTACAGCAGGATTCCACCAGGGGTCAACGATATAAACATAATCAGCTGCAGTCAGGTTCAAACCAACACCTCCCGCTTTCAATGAAATAAGGAAGACCCTGCATTCATCATTGTTCTGGAAATTCTGGATCGCTTTTTCCCGGTCGGTAGCAGAAGTGCTGCCATCAAAATATTCAAAAGGAACTTCCTGTTCTTTCAGTTTTGCTTTTATCAACGCAAGCATTCCTAAGAATTGCGAGAACACCAATGCTTTATGATCGCCGATATTTTCAGCGATCTCTCTTGCAAGCTCATCCAGTTTTATGGAGTGGTTAGGATACTTATCTTCTTCATTCAAAATGGCCGGACTATCGCATATCTGCCGCAATTTCATCAACCCCTGTAAAATGGTGAGCTGCGATTTATCAATGCCCTGTTCATCAATAGTACCCAGGATCTTATCGCGGTAGCTGTTGCGATAGGCATCATAGATCTTTCGTTGTTCTTTTTCCATTTCACAGAACAAAATGGTCTCTGTTTTATCGGGCAGGTCCTTGGCCACCTGTTCTTTGGTGCGGCGTAAAATGAAGGGGTATAATAATTTTCTTAAATGTTCTTTCTGTTCCTGCTCCCCGAATTTATCGATCGGCGTGGCAAATTCATTTCGGAAGAATTCCATATTCCCCAAAAGGCCGGGGTTTAAAAAATTCATTTGTGCAAAGATGTCGAAGGTATTATTCTGCAATGGCGTACCACTCATACACAACCTGTTCTTTGAATTCAGTAAACAAGCTGCCCTGGTAACTTTTGAGGCAGGGTTCTTTATCGCCTGGCTTTCATCCAGAATCACATAATCAAATGGGATCTTCAACAATAACTGGATATCACTGCGCAATGTTCCGTAAGTGGTGATAACAATATCATGCTTTTGTAATTCTTCTGCACTGCGGCTACGCGTACTGCCGTGGTGTATATGCCAGCCAAGGGATGGCGTGAATTTTTCTACTTCATTCTTCCAGTTATAGATCAGTGTAGTAGGACAAACAACGATCGCTTTTAAAGAACCGTTGATCATTTTGTAATGCTGCAGCATGCTCAATGCCTGCACCGTTTTACCCAACCCCATATCATCTGCCAGGATACCGCCCCAACCCACATCATTTAAATAATTGAGCCATTGGTAACCGGAGGTTTGATAGGGCCGCAATATGGGTTGTAACTCAATGGGGGCCTCAATTTCAGGGATGTTCTTGAACTCCCGCAGGCGTTCAAATTTTTCATCCAGCTCAAAGCTCAGCTCTGTTTCATCGCGGTTCTCATAAAGGTCGTCGATCACACTCATGTGATATTTAGACAAGCGTAATTGGTTACTCCTGCCATCACCTACTTTAAATAAAAGGGAATACCTTTTCAGCCATTCATCCGGTAGTATCCCCAACGTGCCATCATTCAGTTGTACGAATGATTGCTTGTTGAGCAAGGCCCTTTTAATATCGTCTATGCCAACACGTTGGTCGCCAAACTCTATCTCTACTTTTGCATCGAACCAGTCTATTCCACTACTTACATGAATATGTGTATTGGGCCTTGCCGTATTGAAGCGGAAATTCTTCAAAGCTTCAAAACCATATACCGGCACTTTCATTTCCTTCATGGCATCCACGAACAAAAAGAACCAGTTATTGCGCAACACGTCTGCTCCTTTTAGCACCAAACTGTTATTATCATTGGGGCGAACAAATAAAGAGTGCAAGCCCTCGAGTCTTTTTATAAAATTTTCTTCTGCTGCTGCATTGCGTTTAACGATCAGTATCTTATCTCCATCCGGAATGATGATGCTTTCCCGGTCGGACGCTTTTGTTTCAAAACCCTTGTACGTAAATATGGGCTGAAACACAAGGTAGTCGCCCTTTTCCTGTAATTGTAATTTCACCTCCGGTTCACCGCTCTTGACTTCCTTTACCAGGCTTTTGTCGAACTCCACATGGTATTCCTTTGTAAGCGGAAGTATCACCTGGTGCATTTTTTCTGCCCAGTTCTCTTTACTGAGTCGTATGTTCCCTTCTTTCAGGAATTTCTCGGCCTGCAAAACATCTTCTGGTTTTTGCCAGAGGTGCATCACCTGGTCATTCATGAAAACAAGACTGCTGTTGCACTGATTCTCTGTGAATGGAATAACGCCTCCCTGCATTTTAACGGTACAGGCAATTTCGAAATGATTATTTTTTGAAAGCACTTTAAAAACAGGCGATACAAAGTCATCACTTAATTCTATTTCCTTTAGGTTTTCTGTTTTAAATGCTTTTGCAGCGGGTAAATAAAAAATGAAATTATTGGTGGCCTGTTCTTCAAATAATTTTTTGAGTTTGGGCTGCAGGTATTCAGCGATCAATGCCTTTGTTTCTTCCGGAAGGTCATCACCATCTGTATGAATGATATTTTCCCAGATGCCGCTGAAGGGTGAATTCCGGTCGAGGTATTTATTGACCTCACTATTTTGTAATTTACGCACCTGCTGCAACAGTATTTTATCTTCATCATTGAACAGGTCGGCATTCACAAATTTCGCCAGGTCAAGTTTTTCGGTCTTTCCTGTGTATTTTTTATTCTCTTCGTCTGCATCGCCCTGTATGGCCTCTATAATAAAATTGGGGTAAACCGTTGCATTAAAATTAAATACGACCCCCAATCTTTTTGCAGGCTGGTCAGCCACTTCCACTTCTTTTTCGGGCAACTCGGGCACAACGAATGTTTCTGCAACCCTTGTACTGGTGCTGGTTCCCGGCGCAACCCTCTTGATAGATGTGTCGAGTACTTTTAAAAAAGGTTTTCCTTCTTTATAGGTAAATTCAAATTTTCCGTTAAGATCATCCTCCAGGCTATACCCGTAGATCTGCAACAGTTTATTTTTTTCCTTATCCCAGTTGCGGATGGTGTCAAAATAAAAAGGGCCGTAAGCATTTAGCAATTGCAGGAACAATAATGTTTTGTGCTCGCACAGGGGATGTTCGGCCTCTCCGCATTTGCAGGAAGTGTCGAAATTCCTTTCTTCATTCTTTTGTATCACCAGGGGGTACAGTTGTCCTTCGTAAGTCAGTTCGGCTTCAACGCGCTCATCCGCTGCCTTTAAGATATTGGCCCGGGTAGTGCGTAAAATATTCTCTGCTTCTGTATAGATGCCCGGCGATGACAGCAGCTTGATCATTTTCAATTCTATGTGCTTCATCTTGGCAACAGTATGCCGCTGGTTGTATTGCATGGTGGTATTACCCAGCATGTTCTTATCCATCATTTCCTGTAATCGTAGTAATGCGGCGGCTTTGTGGCGACAGATGTCTCCTAAATTATAAGGACAGGCACAACGTATTGAAATAGTTCTTGCGTCTGCGTATTTTTGAATATATACTTTATAGAAAGTACTATAGCTGTCGTCTTTCACACGGAATACCACGCTGCTCATCAGCTGATCATGTTCCACCAACTCAACAAAACCCATGGCATGAATTTTTTTCCCACGCCGGATCACTTCGTCGGTGCCGTTATTGTAAACGTATTTAATAAGGTGCGGTAATGCCATCTATGAATTTGAATTGCGATTTATGTTTTCAGAGCATCTTCAGGGTATCCACAGCAGGAAAGCATTTTGCCAAAGACCCGTTCCGAAAAGAGCAATTTGCAAAAGTAAAGGAAAAAACAGCAGAGATGTGTTGTAAAAGGAAAGTTTGTGGAGAAAAAGGCCTTTCCAAACTGTCCCCGAAAGAGAGCGCTTCGAAGAACCTGCTTGTATCCGTAAAGAATGCCGGAATTTAATGAATTGTTAATTTATTGACGGGGTTCATCAAAAAGTTTTGGATATCAATTTCCCTTCCTCATAAACAACCAGCACGTTGGCAAGATCCTCGGTAAGGCAGTAGCGGATATCTTTCTCCAATCCAAAGGAGCTGAGGCGTTGATAGTGAGAAATATTTTTTTCTTTTATAAATTCAAACAGGTCGGCTTTTGCATCATCGTACATTGTTTCTGCCATTTTTGAAGAATCACAATTGATGGAAAAATGTTTTTTTATTTTATGTATCACGGCACCGGCAAATAATGTATCCTCTATATTCACCCTGTCTTTCCATGCGGCGCAACCCAATATCACATTTTGTTTTTGGGCAATTAAGAACTTACACACTGCCGTTAGGTTCACAAATGCTCCTGCAATAATGGTCTTTGCATTATTGTCGAGCGCCATTTGCAGTAATTTGGTACCATTGGTAGTCGTGAGCACTAATGTTTTTCCTCCAATGAATTCACTCGGGTATTCAAACGGGGAATTGCCATGTTCCAACCCCTCTGCTACTTTCCCATCCCTTTCTCCTGCGGTAATGCTGTCGATTTGTTTGCCAATGCGAATGCATTCCGAAACACTGTCAACGGGTATGATGGACCTGGCGCCATTGTGCAAAGCTGTGGCGATAGTAGAAGTGGCCCTCAATACATCAATGATCACCACAATGCTGCTGCTTACATCATATAAATGCAACAATGCCGGTGAGAGGCTGGTGAATAAGGAAGGTTTGTTTGATTCCATTGATTCAAATTTAACTCAATATCGCATTCCACTTTTCGGTTTCTGCATAATCTTTTATAACGCTGTTCCGCATGATAAGAAATTTCTCAATATAATTTTTAAGGTAAAAAGCATTGAACAGGCGCCCTATAAAACCATAAGGGCTTTCAAAGCGGATCAGGTCGATCATGATGGTGCCGTTATCTGCAGATTTAAAATGATGCTCATGCCGGAAACTTTTAAAATCCCCTTTTATCATTTCATCCGTGAAATGACCGGGCCTCGACATGGCTGTTATCCTGGAAGTGAATTGTCTTATTTTAAAAAGATGCTTAGCCTGCCAGGTAACGGTTTCGTTCTCATTGATCAGTCCCGTCATCACACCAGCAATTGCCTTTTCATTTGTATCCGCGGCAGAGATCTTATGCAGGCTAATGCTCCTGCTCAGATCGAAAACCCTTTCAACCGGGGCAACAATGAATGTGGTAAGATGTATGGAAGGCATATTTTAATGGATACCGGATGAATTTTTAAATTCAGCATTGTATTCGAATATCAAAGCGTCTTTGTTCTGAAAACATTAGTAATAATAATTAGCCATCATTCAAATGGCATCTTCACGATCTTAGCTTTCAGTAAAGTTTTTCGTATGCTGATGTAGATCTCAGTGTCAATCGCATTGAATTCATTGGTTACATAACCCATCCCTATTGGCTTTCCCAGTGAGGGCGATTGTGTGCCTGAAGTAACTCTGCCCAATATGTTGCCGGCAAAATCCTTGATCTCATGATCGTGCCGCGCAATTCCTTTTTCGATCATTTCAAAACCAACTAATTTCCTTGCAACACCATCGGTTTTTTGTTTTTCCAAAAAGGGCCTGTTGGTAAAGTCTTTCGTGAATTTGGTGATCCATCCCAAACCTGCTTCAAGCGGCGAAGTAGAATCATCAATATCATTGCCATATAAACAATAGCCCATTTCCAGCCGTAGTGTATCTCTTGCGCCCAGGCCAATCGGTTTTATTCCCTGTGCAGCCCCGGCAGCGAAGATAGCATCCCATATCTTATCTGCAGCGCCCTCTTCATCTTCAAAATAAATTTCAACACCTCCTGCACCTGTGTACCCGGTTGCGCTTATCAAAACATTTTCTACTCCCGCGAAATTTCCTTTTGTGAAAGTGTAATATTTTAAATTCATAATGTCCATCTCCGTTAGCGGCTGCAATATTTTGGTGGCATTGGGGCCCTGTATGGCCAGCAAACAGGTTTTATCAGAGATATTGTGCATGGCTACTTCCTTGTCATTGAAGCCACTGATCCAATTCCAGTCTTTATCAATATTACCTGCATTTACCACCAGCATGTACACTTTGTTCTCTTCAATGCAATACACTAGCAGGTCATCCACGATACCGCCTTCGTTATTTGGAAGGCAGCTGTATTGCGCTTTACCGGCAGTTAATTTGGACGCATCGTTGGTGGTTACACGCTGAATCAGGTCAAGCGCATTTTCTCCTTTTAAGATGAATTCTCCCATATGGCTTACATCGAATACACCGGCGTTATTGCGCACTGCAGCGTGTTCGTCATTGATCCCGGTATAGGAAATGGGCATATTGTATCCTGCAAACTCAGCCATTTTTGCGCCAAGTGCAATGTGTTTTTGAGTGAAAGGCGTATTTTTCATTAATGCGGCTGTTTTATTTAATTATGAATGACGGGTGCAAAGGTAAGCTCTTCTTCACTTAATAATACCAGGCCTGGGATGTATTGAAACGATGATCTTCCCGGGTTCAAATATAAAAAAAGCCCCGCCATTGCTGGCAGGACCTTGTTGGTTTCAACTTCAACTCAACTATTGAAACGCCCTTTGATCATTTTATTTTAATCGGGTATCAGTTTCCGGCTAAAAGATATTTTATGTCTTCGAAGACGTCTTTCATTTTTTGACAGGACGCTTCCGAATTTTCTGATTTGTCGAGTTTTATTTTAAGTTCTCCCGGGTACAGGCGCATATAAAAAGTTGTTCTGTCATCCAGCGTTATCGTTTCATCTACCCGTGAATTTTTAAATGACCACTCATTATCATCCCGCAGGTCTTCATCAAGCAGGCGTTGCAGCTTATGCGTTTTATTCTTATCATAAGATGCGCAAAGCTGGTACACATCACGGGAATCCGAGATAGAAATTGAAGTGTGATGATACCGGTGAAAGCAGGAAGATAGGGCAACCAGGAAAAAGAGGCCGCACATCATTAAAGGAAATTGCTTTTTCATTTTATCTTTTTAGCGGTAACAGGGCTATTTTAATAAATGTTCATCATTTGGCCATATACCGGAAGCTTGTAGGTATTTACAGACATCGGATCATCATTATTATCATTATTGCTACCCAGCTTTTCCAGTTGTTTATCTATTTTTTCCTTTGCCTTCTCTAATGAATCTTTCATGTGCAATTGCTCTTTCTCCAGTTTTTGTTTCATTGAATCCACTTTGTTCATCGGCGTGGTATTATCATAACGGTAATTATCGGTGGGCGTTACTGTGTTATCATTTACATTCATTTTCACCCTTGTATGTTTTGATGATCCTGCAACTCTTCCGTCGAGTGTATACAGGTGGCCATCGGCCCGCATCTCATATTCTGTGTTAGACACCCATCCGTGGGCTTCATCATCGGTGTCAAAATCCCAGTAATCATTATTATTGTTATTCCATGGCCCTTCGAAATGTATGTTATTGAACCAGCCCACGCTTCTGTCGACCTGTATATGTTTTCCAACGGGTACATAGATGGTGAGTATAACGCGTTGGTTACGGAACTTGTCGGTTTTATTGATCGCTATCCCTTTATCCAGTTGCAGTACACTGTCTTTCTGAATACCGTTGAACTGGATCATGCTTGCGAGGTTCTCCGCTTCGGTCCTTGTTCTTCCTGAAGCCAGTTTAATCATTGTTACCCGGAAACTGTCGGATGTTGATTTCATGATGCGTACGTCGAAATTTTTAATGTACGCCGTATCGTCTTCCATCAGGCCTGCAAAAGGCTCAAACCTTAACCAACGGCTACGCGTATACTTTTCCAAGGGAGAAACAGAAGTGATCTCCAGTTTGCCCACTTTCGGATTTACGAGGTTGATCTCCTGCTCGGCAAGGTTCTTGTTATTGTAATAAAAATCGCGGCTCACGAAAGAGATGAGGCATATAACGCTTATCCAACCGATCACCCAAAGGCTGCCGAAGGCAAGGCGGATCATCCTCCTGTTGCCCTTTGCTTTTGCGAGTTTCCGGATGATCCAGGTTATGATACCGATGATGGGAACAGCGATGAAGAATAATAAAGTGCCCCATGCAAAAGCATTCTCCCAGCCATCTCTTACAATAAAATCTTTCAATGGAAAAAATCCAATGGCGCAGATCCCGAGTGCAAATAATCCCATCACCAGGCTGAATCCAACAATACCTATGATAAAATAAGAAAATATCCTCAGCATCATAACAATAACATCACCGAATGATCTTCCGCTACGCCTTGCCACACCTGTGATCTCTGCGCTCATCACTTTGCTTTTCTCCTTTGCATAACCAGCTGCTTCTTTCGCAAATTTGCTGGCTTTTTGATTCGCTCCTTTCAGGTTAATCCCTTTTATTTCTTCCATCACAGAATTTTTAATAGAATCAATATCCACCTTCGTGCCTTTCATTTCTAATTTTTCGGCAGTAGTGAATGCTTCCGGTATCACTAACCATAGAATAATATAGACGATCAAAGCGCCGGGACTGAATCCTACCCTTAAAAAATCAGGGAAGCTTACAGCACCCCAATGATTCCACCTGAATACAAAAGATAAAAAAGGCAGGGCAAACAATACCCTGGGTACCCATGCATTGATGCCGAAATAATTGCCGATACCGCTGCACACGCCGGCGATTATCTTATCATCACCATCCCTGTATAATTTTTTGCGGGTGCCGCCGATCACTGTGTTAGCATTGGTTGGAACAAATGCCCACAGAAGTATATAGGCCAGGAAACCAACGCCACTCAAAAAGAATATTATTCTTACAAGCACCGCGTCCATACCGAAATAATTGGCGATCCCTGCACACACACCACCCAAGACCTTATTATTCTCATCCCGGTATAAGCGTTTATGCGTAGTAGTTGCTCCGGTTTGCTGACTGGCAGAAGTATCGTCTGCTGCACTTGCCTGGCTGTTGTTATCGGCAGTTTCTTCAAACTCTTCGGGGCGGCCCATACTTTTTATTACGGCATTCACATCATCATCTGTGATACAGGTAGCACCATTGGTTAAACGCTCCTGGAATAATTCACCGATCCTGCTTTCAATGTCATTGATGATCTCTTCTTTTCCTTCTTCATTTGCAAAATGCCGGTTCAAACTTTCTGTATACTGTTTCAGTAGTTCGAAAGCGCTTACTTCTATCGGAACAACGCGTCCCTGGAAGTTGATATTGATTACTTGTTTCATGGCTTTAATTTTTTGTTTCGTTAGTTTTTTGTTGCCCAACAAAAATCATGGCTATACTTTTTTTATTGGGTTATTGGGGGTCATTGAAGTTGTTGTTATTAAAATGTTCCTGTTCTGCATCTGTCAGCGCTTTTACTGCATTGGCAAGTTCAAACCAGGTAGCTTCCAGTTCCTTATAAAATTCTGCTCCCTTTGGAGTAAGCGAAAAATATTTTCTTGGGGGGCCACTGTTACTTTCTACCCAGCGATAGGTTAAGAATTCTGCATTTTTTAAACGGGTTAGCAATGGATATAAGGTACCCTCTAAAATATTGAGGTTGGCCGCCTTCATCTTATCAATAATATCTGAAGGATAGGCTTCCCCTTGTTTGATCACAGAAAGGATACAAAATTCCAGCACTCCTTTCCGCATCTGGCTGGCTGTGTTGTCAATGTTCATGGCTTCATTTTTTTAACCCCGTCACATACCTCCCGGAAAGACCGGGAAGTGGTGGCGAAGCTTTTTGCGAAAAATAATTTATTCATGGCTATACTTTTGAAAGGCTGGGTGATGGTTGAGAGGATCTGGCTATTCTCCTCCTTTTCCAGCTTTCTGATACAAAGATAATATGATTTTAGTACTATGCAACACATAATACCATATTTTTTACAGTAGCTGGTGCTCGATAATAGCTGTTTTCTGAGTGAAAAACAATACTGTAAAGGGTTTAAGGCCATTTTACTGATTCACTTAATTTTGTGTGGAAAGGATAAGTGGTAAATAGGAAGGGCTGAATGGTTAATAAAAAACCTTGCATTTGCCCCAATTTTTGATCTTTTGGTTATTTTTAGACCGCTCAGGGGCAAACCGGGCATTATTATTTATTCGTATATCATATCATGGAAAGAAAAATTTATAACCCCATTCAAAAAGACCAGGTAACCTTTTTAAAGACCGCTGCAGATACTAATGGTGAATACACTTTGGTAGAAGTGGAATTAGCACATGGCGGTGGTGTAGGGCTTCATTACCATAAGACCTATTCCGAAAAATTTGATTGCCTGGAAGGAGAGGTACAGGTGCAATTGGGTAAGACAGTTCACAACTTAAAAGCGGGAGAATCGGCCACCGCCGGGCAAAATATCAATCACCTCTTTCGTAACCGCAGTGGCAAGCCCTGTAAATTTTTTGTAGAGTTAAGGCCCGCCAGTCGTGGTTTTGAACAATCCCTGCAAATCGGTTATGGACTGGCGAAAGACGGTTTGTGCAGGCCAAATGGCTTTCCAAAAGACAAGTTGGCCCTTGCCTGGTTATTTGATATCAGTGAAAGTAACCTGCCCGGCTGGATGAGCATATTTGAATTCATGCTGCGCAAGCAGGCAAAAAAAGCAAGAATAAAAGGGATTGACCGGGACCTGACCGAACGATATGTAAAATTTTAGCCTGTCTTCTAGTGCTGTTAAAATTATTATAAGAGATCTTTATACGACCGCATTGGTACCGGCTTTGCTA
>JANYIM010000132.1 GCA_025362055.1 Bacteroidota bacterium | reverse complement strand
ACCTGCTGGCTGATGGTGCTTGCACCCCTTACACGGTTAGGGTGTCTTTTATTGTATTTCATCGCCAGCTTTATTGCTTTAAGGTCGAACCCGTCGTGGTCGGGGAAATTCTGGTCCTCGCTCGACATTACCGCCAGTTTTATATTAGGCCCCATATTGGCATAAGAAACATAATCCCGTTTTAATCCATTGCCTTGCAAAAGATTCGCTGCTTGTGTAAGAGTGATCGGCGGATTAAAGGCCATGCCCAGCAATAAATAAATAAAGGAGCTGATATAAAAGATAAAAAATATTTCCCTTGCAATGATACCCGCTTTTTTTATAAGTGGGATTTTGCACAACCAAAAATAATATATCACTCCCATCACCAGCAGGGCACTGCACACCAGTAACACTTTTGTTTTAAGGCTGGTAATGGCAAAATCGGCGACAGAGAATTTTTCAATAAGAAAGATAATGAACCAGCCCGTATGCAGAATAAAGATCACCAGGAATATCTTTTTTAAAAGCGCCCAGGTTTTCATTAAAAAAGCTTTGTTCATTATTGCCGGTTGAATAGTTACTGCAATATAAATGTTTAGTAATGTATTGTTCTTTTTTGCTTCTTCAAAAAGAGGCCCCGATGTAACTTTTATACTATTGTAGCTTCGTAAGTGGTAATTCTACTCTTAAATTCAGTTAGCGTATGTTTTTTGCGGAGGGCTTCACCGATCAGGATAATTAATAATTTTTATCTTTTCTTATCCGACATATCCATATATAAGAGCCGGTATTTTTTACCAATGATCATTATGTTGCCCTTGCCTTTACTCATAAAATATCCAGCTGTACCTAATCCTGCCGCAGCGATCAGTAAGGGGGCGCTGAATTTTTCCCTGTCTGCAAAATACACGATACCAGACCCTATCGTAAGTAATATGCCACCACTCAGCAATGCGGCGCCGCTTCCTCTCCAGTTAAAATTTGTCTTTTCTTCTTTACCGATTGCTCTTATATCCCTGTAATCATATTTATAATGATAACTGCCGGCAGTATCCAGTATATAACTTCCGTAAGTTGTAGGTAACATATGTACAACAAATTCCTGTAAGAATAAAGTGTCGTTCTTTATGGCATTGATCCTTGCATTAATGAATGCGCCGCTCGTGGAAGTAAAAGCGATATCGGTTCCGCTGTAAAATGTTGTTACTGTCTTATTGTTTTTTTTCAGGATGATAAAATCCGCCGATTGCGCAAACGAAGTGGTGGTAAAAAATAGGAGCGATGATAAGATTATTTTCATCTTACAAAATAAAAAACAGCGGTCAGCAAAAGGATTATTTGCTGTTAATGTTTTAACAAAGAATAAATGATGCCGGTTAAAACAACCCCGCCAAAAGCCAGGTAAAGGATGCCCGATAAGCGGTTAATAAGTAAGATGTTCTTATCACTTAATTTTTTTCCAATGATGCCGGCGCCTAAAACCTTGCCCACATCTGCCAGCATGTTCACACCCAGGCAGGTAGTAAAAATAATGATGCGGTCTTTTAGCGAATAAACCGAAGCAAGGGATGCAGCCATGATCACCCAAAAAGAAATAACTGCCGGGTTCAGGGTGTTAATCAAAAAACCAGAGCTGAATATGGCGAAATAATTTGTCCGTTTTTTTCCTGCGGGTGTTATCACATCTCCGGCAATTTCAATGGGCTCCTGTTGCTGCCGGGGTGTTATCTTTTTTAAAAAAGTATAATAGATACCCATGCCTATCAAAAATAAACTGCCGGCGATCCCGATCGGTATCTTAAAGTCCAGCAATGTTTTTACGGCTTCACTAAAACTGTTGCTGAGTACCACCCAGATGATATCGCTCATCCAAACACCGGCAATAAAAGTGAAACCCCCGCGCCTTCCGTGATTGATGCTTTGCTTGATGATCGTGAATATCACGGGCCCTACTGAAAAAACCAGTAGTAAACTTATAGCAAGGCCTTTTACAAATGCATCGATCATTATTGTTGATTTATTTTAAAGCAACCTACGCAAGGTTTTTGACCTGTAGTAATAAAGGCCGGCCGGCAACGGATCACTTCACCTTTTCACCCTTTAAAAATTTTTGCCAGTCCTCGAGCATCTTTCCTTTTAACACCCTTGGAAATTTATGTTGGCCGCCCACTTTTCCCCTGGCCTGCATGAAATCCATAAAAGTCTTTTCCGAAAGTACGTCTACCATCACCGCCTTGAGGGCATGTTTTCTTTCTACTTCATAATCATCATTCAGCTCTTTCAGTTTAGCGTCTATTCGCAAGCGTAATTCTTCGGCATTCACTTTATCATCGGTGGCAACATACCATTGGTGTGCAAAGAATGATCCGTAAGGTATGCCGGCAACGGTAAACTCAGGAATGGAAATATTCAATTCCGTACTCACCATTTCAATGGCCTTATTCATATTATCAACGCTGAGGTGTTCCCCAACAAGACTTAAAAAATGTTTGGTGCGGCCGGTAATGACGATCTCGCTTCTTTCACGGTCAATTAATTTTACCGTATCGCCAATGGCATAACGCCAGGCGCCCGCATTGGTACTGATGAGGATGGAGTAATCCTTGTTCTCTTCAATTTCGTGCAACATATAAGCCGCTGGCTCCTCCACCATGTTGCCTTCACTGTCAAAATTTTTATCGTCAAAGGGAACAAACTCAAAAAAGATATTATTGTTCAGCGCCAGGTGCATCCCATTCGTGTCTTGCCGGTTTTGATAAGCTAAGAACCCCTCACTGGCCAGGTAGGTCTCAATATAAGTGATGGGCTTCCCCAATAATTTTTCGAACCCTTTTTTATAAGGCTCCATGGCAACGCCCCCATGCACATAAAAAGCAAGATTGGGCCACATTTCGTGAATATTATTAAGCTTGTAATGTTCAATGACATTTTCCATGCACAATTGCAGCCAGGCGGGCACCCCAACAATGAATCCAATATCCCAGTTGGGCGCATTGGCAACCACTTCCTCCAGTTTTGTTGCCCAGTCTTTTACCTTGGCAATTTTTTTTCCGGGTTTATATAAACCCAGACCCTGGAACCAGAACGGGATATTTTTTTGTTGTATGCCACTCAGGTCTCCCGCAAAATATGTGGGGCCTTTTTGCAATTGTGTGCTGCCGCCTAATATCAGCCACCCCTTTCCCACAGCGCTTTTGGGAACATTTTCATAACGCGTTAAACTCAGCAATTGCTTAAAACTGGTGATGGTATTGCTTCTGATCAGGTCTTTTGTAATAGGGATGAATTTGCTGGTTGCATCGCTGGTGCCACTGCTGAGTGCAAAGTATTTTATAACGCCGGGCCAGCAAACATCGGGTATGCCGTCCTTGGCCTTATGCCACCATGTTTCGTAAATTTTATTATAATCATAGGTGGGGACCAGCTGCTGAAATTTTTTACCGGGATGTCGGCTCAATAATGCTTCATCGAAACGGTAGCGTTGGCCAAATTCGGTAAACCTTGCCTTCCGCATTAACTTCTTCAGCACTTTCAACTGCTGCCTTCTTGGATCGCTTTGCGGGATATTAAGCGCCTTTGCGATTGACTTGGGAAGCTTGATGTCGAATATGGCCATTTAGGGTGATGCTGTTAGTTGCAACAAATATAAACAATAAAGAGAACCACCGCCCCTGTTACCTGAAGGGGGATTTAGGCCGTTACTGTTATATTTAATTGCAAGCATTTAAAAATTATAGCAGTTCGGATTAAAGCTAAACCTTGAATTATTTTGTACCGCTTCCCCTTCGGGAGCGCTTCCCTTGCAATGCCATATAAGTGAACGCCGCCGCGGGGACGATGATGCCATGAAAAACAAATGTTCGTCACAAAATAAATAATCCCTAAGTTTGTCTTCCTAAAAAATAAGCTATATGAAAAAGATCTTTGTCTCAATTATTTTAATGTGCTCCCTGTTAAAAGCCAGCGCTGATGAGGGAATGTGGTTACCCATGTTGCTGGGTCAACAGGTATATGACGATATGGTGAAAAAGGGTTTGAAACTCACCAAAGAACAATTGTATTCTATCAACAAATCATCTTTGAAAGATGCGATCCTCATCTTCGGTGGTGGATGCACCGGCGAGATCGTAAGCGACCAGGGGCTCATCTTTACCAATCACCATTGCGGTTATTCGGCCATCACCGGCGCAAGTACCGTTGAACATAATTATTTAAGAGATGGGTTTTATGCTTTGAGCAAGGACCAGGAAATTCAAAGCTCTTTAACCGTACAGTTCCTCGACAGGATCGAAGACGTTACTGCACAGGTGGAAGAAGGCGTGAAAGGATTAAGTTGGAGCGATAGGATAAAAAAATTACCGGATGTGTACAAAGCCATTACCGATAAGGTGTTGGATAAGGAAAATGCATTAGCAGGGAGGATCTACAGCATGTTCAAAGGCAATCAATACATCATGTACGTGTACAAAACGTACAGGGATATACGCTTAGTGGGCGCACCGCCGGAAAGCGTTGGTAAGTTTGGCGGCGATACCGATAACTGGGAGTGGCCAAGGCATACCGGGGACTTTTCGGTGTTTCGTGTGTACGGAAGCAAGGATGGCAAACCAGCTGATTTCAGTAAAGACAATGTGCCTTTGAAACCAAAACATTTTTTACCCGTTAGTATCAAGGGTTTTAAAGATGGTGATTTTGCGATGATCTATGGTTATCCCGGCGGCACCAACCGCTATGAAACGAGCTATGGTATCAAATTAAAGAACGAAGTTGAAAACCCTTCACTGGTAGGGTTAAGGGATGTTCGTTTGAAAGATATGTATGAGCAGATGATCAAGGATCCTGCAGTAAAATTAAAACTGGCGAACAATTATGCGAGTGTTGCCAATTACTGGAAATTTTTTGATGGTGAAACAAAACAATTGATCAAGTATCATATTTACGATCAGAAGCAACAGTTCGAAAATAATTTCACC
>JANYIM010000121.1 GCA_025362055.1 Bacteroidota bacterium | reverse complement strand
ACGAAAAAACATTACATAAGTATAGCATCAAAGAACGCATGTTGGTAGAAGTTGCCAAGAGTATTGAAATTGCTTATGAGTTATGTGACCTCTTTACTGTGTATGATGTTGACATGGAAGTACACGCCGACATCAATACCAATCCCCAATTCAAAAGTAATGAAGCCTTGCGGGAAGCCATGGGGTATATACTGGGTATGGGTTTTGCCTTTAAAGCCAAGCCCGAAGCTTTTGCGAGCAGCAGTTGCGCCAATAAAGTGGTGAATTAATTTTATACGGGCGGGAAGATCGCATCCCCGCTGTTTTAATTTCCCGTTTTATCAATTATCATCTTCTTGCCATCGAGTTCAACTAAAGCTACCCCGCTTACGAACTGATGTACCGCTGAAAATTTAAACGCTTTGATATGTTGTGAATGACAGAAAAAACTGCTGTAAGTAACAAGAGAAAAAATGATCTTTTCATGCTAATTTATCTTATCGCTTTAGGGCATTAAAAAAATAAGGCCTAATTCTTTACTTTGCTTTTTCTTTTAAGGCCGATGATCAATATGATCAAAAAAAGCAACCCCAAACCAATTCTCAACCACATCCGCTGCCTTTCTTTTTGTTCTCTTTCTTTCATGTCGGCCATAAAACTTTGCAAATTGCGGTTGTTTGTTTCCGCTTGCAGGGCAGCAAATGTAGAATCGTAACTTTTACTTGCATGTTCCATCTGTTCATTCAGGTTTTTTGTACTACTATCAAGACTGGCTTTTTGTAGCTCGATCTGCCGGTGCATTTCATCCAGGTCCTTATTGCTGTTTTGTGCAAATGCAGTTATGCCGGCAATAATAAAAAAGCATAAGAATAACTTCTTCATGGAAAATTTTTCAGCAAAGTAGGCAGGGGGTGCGTTAAATCAATACCCTGCTATGGGTATTTACAGGCTGTTGTTGGTCTCCTCAATAAAGTCGAGCAACTTATCTTTCCCTGTTCTTTTGATGGCGCTGGTAACAAAATGCTGGGGTAAGAATTGCCAGGTCTTTTTCATGGCCTCCAAAAAGTCTTTAACATTTTTACTTACAGTGCGCTGGTTTTCTTTATCGCTTTTGGTGAATACCAGGCAAAAGGGAATTTGCCAAACTTTTAATTGTTCTAAGAATTCAAGGTCGATTTTTTGTGGACTGTGCCGGGCATCTATCAACACAAAGACCATGGTAAGGTTATCTCTTTTGCGTAAATAATTTTCGATCATCTGCTCCCACCTGCGCCTGCTTCGCTGGCTTACTTTGGCAAATCCGTAGCCGGGCAGATCAACCAGGTACCATTCATTGTTCACCATAAAATGATTCAGTAACTGTGTCTTTCCGGGTGCAGAAGAAGTTTTAGCCAGCTTTTCATTATTACACAGCATATTTATCAGCGATGACTTACCCACATTACTGCGACCAATAAACGCATATTCTGCCCTGTCGGGTGGCGGGCATTTCTCATAACCAGGACTGCTGATGATGTATTTGGCCGATTTGATGAGCATGCGGCAAAGATAGTGTATAGAAGCTGCAAGCACGTAACACGGCTTCAAGCCGCAAGCTATAAGGGAAAAGCATGCGGGTTCATATAATTATTCAATATGGAAAAACCAGATAACCTGAATACTTGCCCCCTGATATTTGCAGCTTGAGTATCATACTCGTTAATGCTTAGCCAATACAAGAAGGCCAAAACCTAAAACCGCTTATCTTTGCGCCCGATGACAGTTTTTTCGCATGATAGCATTGTGCCGTATAAGGAGTCGGGGCTTGGCAAAAAGCAACAAGTAGCAGATATGTTCGATGACATAGCTTTTCGCTATGATTTTATGAACCGGTTCCTCAGTGCAGGTATTGATGTGAAATGGCGTAAAAAAGCGATCAGGCAATTAGTTAACAGTAAGCCAAAAAAGTTATTGGATGTTGCAACCGGTACAGCAGATATGGCCATTATGGCATCTGCCATATTACAACCGGAAGTGATCACCGGAATTGATATTAGTGACGGCATGCTTTCAATAGGCCGGAAAAAGATACAAAAGCTTGGTTTACAGGACAAAATTGAACTGTTAAATGGCGATAGTGAAACAATAAATTTCGATGATGATTCGTTTGATGCGGTAACCGTGGCATTTGGGGTACGTAATTTTGAGAACCTGGAGAAAGGACTAAGTGAGATAAAAAGGGTATTAAAACCCGGTGGCAGGTTAGTAGTGCTTGAATTCAGTAAACCCAAAATGTCACCCACAAAATTCGTGTACAATCTGTATATGAGATTTGTAACTCCCAATATGGGAAGAATATTTTCGAAAAACCGCAATGCATATCAATATTTAGACGAATCAATTAAACAATTTCCTGAAGGACAAAATTTTACTAATATCTTAGATAACCTGGGATATAAAAACACATATAGTAAACCCCTGAGCTTAGGAATATGCAGTATCTATTGCGGAGAAAAGTAATTCATATACTGGCTGTCTTTTTTATTTGTCCCTTGCTTGGCAATGCACAATTTAGAGACGGGTTAAACCTGCCTGACCACGATGAGAAACCATTTCATTTTGGTATCAACCTCGGTATCAATCGTTCCCACTTCAGTTTTACACACCATCCGATCTTTCAGAACCAGGATAGTATTATGGTTGTAGAAAGTATCAACAGCTCGGGACTTAACCTGGCCTGGCTGGTGAACATGCACTTAAGTGAACACTTTGATGTTCGGACCTTTCCGCTTGACCTCACCTTTACCGAAAAGGCATTTGAGTATACGCTGACACATCCCGACCGTCCTGCAGGAGAGGATACGTTGACGATAAAAAAAGTACAATCCATTTCATTAACCTTTCCGCTCCAGTTAAAATTCAGCAGCGACAGGATCGGTAATTTTAAAGTGTACATGATGGGAGGAGTAAAGGCTGAGTATGACCTTGCATCCAATGCCGGAGAAAGAAAGACAGAAGAGTTGATCAAGCTGAAAAAACTGGATTACGGTGTACAAGCAGCATTGGGCTTTCACTTTTATTACGAATATTTTGTACTAACGCCCGAATTGAGAGTAGATTGGGGACTTAGTAACCTGCATAGCCGCGATCCTAATCTCAAATTCTCCTATGTAATGGATAAGATATACTCGAGGTCGATCACTTTTTCATTGACGATTGAATAGGAATGTAAAATGCAGAATAATAAATGTAAAATGTAAAAGTGCGCTGCATTCAGATTTGTAAACTCATTAAATTATTGAACTGTTCAACTTTTACATTTTACATTTAATATTTTACATTCCCTCTAAAAATCATAATCCCTCTTAAACATATTTAACCGAACGCCTGCGCTGATCAATGTACTATTTGTTTGGGTGGCTACATTGGCGATCTTATAATTGCGGTATTGCATTGATACATCAAAAAATAAATTCTCTTTCCACTCATATGAAACCTGCACAAAACCATTTAAGCAGGTTGCCTTGGTTCCGCCACCGATCTTAAAACCGGTTTCCATTGTCCTACTGCGATAATCTTCAAAAGGGTTGCTGCCGAAATTCTTTCCGGCACTATCAAGCCCCTGGAAATAATAGATCGCCTTTGCATAGATATACCATCTTGGCTTGGGCTGGTAGTTAATGATGCCGATGAATTCCTGGAAATTGGCTCCTAAAGGATGTGCCAGCGGTTGATCATAATGCGTATAATTGGCGATCGTATCACCATGCGAATATGTGAACGGCCTTACCCTATTGGTCTCAAACTGCAGGTCTAGATTATTGATGCCAAATGCATCCACGTATTTTGCCCCCAGTTGCACCCCCCATTTATTGACCCAGTTGGTAGGGTCATTTTTAATTTTTTCCAAAATAAATTCATCCAATAAAAACTGCCCGTAAAACTGAACGCGGTGTGCAACATTGCCTTTGAAATCGAGTCCAACCAGTGCATTATCCGGACTTCCCACATTACCTTCCACGCTCCGGTAAAAAATGATCGGGTTCAGGTATTGAAAGTCGAAGCGGTTCTTCCTGCCAAATATCACGCCTTCAAACAAGCCAATGTTGAGCCATTTGGTAACGTTCATGCTTAGATGATGCATGGCGGCATATTTCCTGTCTAATAAAGTATCCCCGGCTTTTTTAAACTGCGGCATCAGCTCCATGAATAAATTCTGGTAATTGAATTTCCAGATCTTGGTATTCAACTTTAAAAATAAATAACTGTTGCCCCAGTCACTTAAGAATAAACTGCGGTAACCATTGCCGATAAAATTCTTATCGTAGCCAAATTGAACGTCAATATATTTTGTAACGCCAAATGTGAAGTATCCCCTGGCATCAAAATAATCGTACCCGGTCTTTTTAAAGGGTTTGTAAAATCCAACTCCCGGTACCGCGCCAAATTTACTTACCTGTTGCTGAAAGAATTTTGGCCCTCTTTCCTGGTTGTCTGTAAGGAAAGTAGAGAAACCTATTTTGTGTGCGATCATTCCGCGGACAACAACACCACGCGAGTTGACGAACATGCTCTCACTGTTATTATTTTCTTTGCCCTCCTGGAACTGGATGACGGGATTTACCGCCAGGAAAAAATCCTTACTGTTTACCTCCAAAAGGTTTGTCTTTGTTTTGTATAACGACTTTAGCAAAGGCTTTTTACTCATGAAATCTTCCCGCGGCGTGCTCACCCATTCGCTGTTATTCATTAAAAAACTGTGGAGATTGTATTCATCAATTGCCGACAGGTCCTGGTTATTCCATTCTTTATATTTATCTCTTCCGCTAAGCGAATCGGTATAACCCAGGCGGGCACTGTCAATGAATTCGGCCTGTCGTACAATGAATTTCCTGCTGAAAGGCCGCACGGTGGAGAAGTTAAGGTCCGTATTGGTCTGCTGCTTGATCTCCATCCGGTCAACAAAATGAATATCCTTTGTCCCCTGGTTCAGGTAAGTAGATTGTGCCGTAGCAAATACCGGACAAATAAAAAACAGCAGTTTGGATAAGCTTTTAATAATTTGCATTTAATTTTTTTAGTTTAGCAGGTATCTAAATTCAAGATATGCAAAAATACCTTTTTAAGAACATACAGGTAGTAAATGAGGGAAAAATTAAGGCACAGGATGTTTTGATAAAAGGCGGCCGTATTGAAAGAATTGACAGTTCGATCAATAGCAAGCCGGGCCTGATTGAAATTGATGGCGAGGGCAAACATCTTTTCCCGGGTGTTATTGATGACCAGGTACATTTCAGGGAGCCGGGGCTTACCCATAAGGGCAGCATTTATTCCGAAAGCAGGGCTGCAGTAGCCGGCGGCGTTACCAGTTTTATGGAAATGCCCAATACCATTCCCAATGCGCTCACGCCGGAATTACTCGAAGAAAAATACGCCATAGGTTCCCACTCTTCCCTCGCCAATTATTCTTTTTTCATGGGAACCAGTAACACCAATGCAGAAGAAGTGTTGAAAATGAATGCCCGGAAGAAGGATGTCTGCGGTGTAAAAATATTCATGGGTGCCAGCACGGGTAATATGTTGGTGGATAGTCATACGGCATTGGACAAGGTTTTTAGGGAGAGCGAATTACTGATCGCAACGCATTGTGAAGATGAACGGATCATTAAGCATAATTATGAACGGTTAAAAAAAGAAAAGGGAATATTATCCCCTTCCGATCATCCGTTGGTGAGAGACGAGAATGCCTGTTTTGAATCATCCCTGGTCGCCATTCAATTCGCAAAAAAATACAATAGCCGTTTACATATTTTACACATCAGTACCGAAAAGGAATTGCAGCTCTTCAGCAATATGCTGCCATTAAAGGAAAAAAGGATCACTGCAGAAGTATGTGTACATCATTTGCATTTTACGGCTGATGATTATGAACAACTGGGATATAAAATAAAATGCAACCCTGCCATCAAGGCGCCGCACAATAAGGAAGCATTATGGAAAGCCTTGCTGGACGATCGTTTGGATGTGATCGCCACCGACCATGCACCGCATACTATGGAAGAGAAGGCCGGGGATTACGAACATGCACATGCAGGATTACCACTGGTGCAACACCCGCTACTACTGATGTTGCAGTATTATAGACTGGGCAGGATCTCTTTGGAAAAAATTGCTGAGAAAATGAGTCATGCCGTGGCAGATTGCTTTCAGATAGAAGACCGTGGTTATATCAGGGAAGGCTATTTTGCAGATCTTGTACTGGTGGATACCAATGCAAAAACAACCGTTACCAAAGAGAATATCTTATACAAATGCGGCTGGAGCCCTTTGGAGAATTTTACTTTTCCTGCATCTATAGAGAAAACATTCGTGAATGGCAATATGGTTTGGGATGAAGGAAAGTTCGATGAGAGCATAAAAGGACAAAGAATGTTATTCGACAGAAAATAGATAGAATGCAGATCATCATGATCTATCATGATGATGATCTGCGTTGATCATGATAATCATAAAAATGAGCGTTCTATTTTAAATGGAAACAGACAAAACAACACTCGCCGATCTTTCGGTTTTTAATTCGGAAGAAGAATTTTCTGTTTTTAATAAACTGAATCTTACCCGTACCCTTATTGGAAGGGAGCAGTTGCGTGCCAATTTCAGCAACACCTTAAAGACCATTGACGAGATCGCCGGGGTTCAACAAACCATCCAGTTCATCCTCCGGCAACAACCAGACTGGCCCATGCAAATAAGCAATGGTACCATCATGGTGGTGGAAAGGTTCTATGAAGCTACGATCGATGATATCCCTTCACAACCTTCTTCCATTACTGCCTTTAATTATAAATTATTTCATGGCCCCGATTTTTCACTGGTAAAATATTCTGCCATGCATTGTTTTGATTTTATCAAAGGGATGCAATTAATGGTACGGCACTTTTTAAAAGACGGTTCGCCAGCGCCACTTAAAAAAATATTACAGAGGGTAGCGCACATACTTGATAAGGAGCAATTCATTGTTGTTGATAAGAATAAGACAATTGCTGGCCTTACCATTCCACAACAGTTGCAATTGGCCGGTTTCATACGCTATCATTACAAACTGAACATGTTTGAATTGATGGAGATCTATGGGCAACTGGATGCCTGGTATAGCATGGCACAGGCTGTTAAGCAATACCGACTTGTCTTTCCGGAATTCATTATTGCTGATCAACCGGTAGTTGCCACTAAAGGCCTGTATCATATATTGCTGCAAAAACCTGTTTGCTATGATATCAATCTAAATCCCGCGGATAATTTTCTTTTTTTAACGGGCGCTAATATGGCCGGTAAAAGTACGTTCATCAAAGCCATGGGTATCGCCGTCTTTTTAGCGCATACGGGTATGGGTGTGCCCGCACAACAGCTGCAGCTGACAGTATTTGACGGGTTGCTCAGTAATATAAACGTAGTGGACAATATTGTAAAGGGCGAAAGTTATTTTTACAATGAAGTACAGCGTATAAAGGCAACCGTTACCAAAATAAACGATGGAAAAAAATGGCTGATACTGATCGATGAATTATTTAAAGGCACCAATGTGCAGGATGCCATGAAATGCAGCAGCACCGTTATTGAAGGTTTATTGAAAATAAGGAACTCTTTGTTTATCTTATCTACACATTTGTATGAGATCGGGGAGGGGCTGAAAAAATATCCTAATATCAGTTTCAGGTATTTTGAAACGGCAGTATCCGCTGATCAGCTTCATTTCAGTTACCAGTTGAAAGAAGGTATCAGTAATGACAGGCTTGGATACCTGATATTGAAGAAGGAAGGCGTGGTGGATCTTTTAGAAAAATTATAATTTTATTGCATGAAAAGGACATTGTTATTAAGCATCGCCTTATTATTTCTTTTTGCTACTGAGATACTGCGTGTGTATTTCATCATGCCCTTTCCCGGAAGCCAACGGGCCAATACCATACAGGCCGCTTATTTCATTGACAAGTATATCTGGTGGTTAAGAGCGGTAGGGTCGATCGCATTGGTACCATTAGCGTATTATGCTTTTCGTAATGCAAAAAAATGGAAAAAAGTATGCCTTAGTTTTTTCCTGGTATTGTACGGTGTCATTTTTTATTTTTTCAATTTTAAGTTTTTGGCAGATAAGATGTTTTATCAGCCAAAAAATAAAATACTCTCATCCGTTGTAGAAAATAAAGTTGACAGTTCTAAGCTCATCATTGGTGTGCAGATCAACGGACAGGCAAAAGCTTATCCGATTGAGGTAATTGGATATCATCACCAGGTGCAGGACAGTGTTGGCGGCGAGCCCGTGATCATTACCTATTGCACGGTTTGCAGAACGGGCCGCGTGTTCAGCCCCTTTGTGAATGGTAAACTTCAGCATTTTCGCCTGGTGGGTATGGACCATTTCAATGCCATGTTTGAGGATGCCGATACCAAAAGCTGGTGGCAACAGGCAACCGGGGAAGCCATTGCCGGCCCTTTGAAAGGTACTTCATTAAAAGAATTACCATCCCAACAAATGCGTTTAGGCGCATGGGTTAGAAAATATCCCAACACATTGATAATGCAGCCGGATAGTTTTTTTACGAAACAATACGACGGTTTGAAAGGATTTGATGATGGGACTATTAAAAGCGGACTTGAAAAAAGAGACAGCGCTTCCTGGAAATTCAAATCATGGGTGGTGGGGGTGTTGATCAATGACCATGCAAAAGCCTATGACTGGAATGATTTGGCAAAAGAAAAACTGATCAGCGATAGCATTTCCAATAAACCCATTATGTTGGTATTGGAAAAGGACAATAGTTCTTTCCACGTATGGAGCAGGATGGTGAATCATTTAATATTGAATTCCGGGTCTCCGGAACCTGTATATTCAGCGTTGATATTCAGCTTTGATGAAGCCTCTCAAACCCTGAAAGATAATACCGGTGCTGTATGGAATATGGATGGGGTTTGTATCGAAGGGCAGTTAAAAGGAAATAAGCTTGATGCTGTTCCCGCATACCAGGAGTTCTGGCATAGCTGGCAGGGTTTTCATCCGGGAACAACGACCTTTAATCAATAAATTCTTTTTCACTTGGCAGTGGCCTCGCCGGCCACATCAACAGTTAAAAGTGTTCCGTTCGGTTAAGACACCGGCCAGGGTTAAATATTAAACGTTTAACTGGCATACGCATCCATTTCTTTTCATTAATTTTCGTTATCAATTCGTACCCATGTTAGTCAAAACCTTTGGCAGCGCCGTATATGGCGTAGAAGCCATTACCATTACCGTAGAAGTTAGTGTAAACAGCCAGGGACAGTTTTATTTTATTGTTGGTTTGCCGGATAATGCGATCAAAGAAAGTTTACAACGCATAGAAAGTGCCATAAAAAGTAATCATTATTATATGCCGCGCACCAAGTTAGTGGTGAACCTGGCGCCTGCAGATATAAAAAAGACCGGAACAGCTTTTGATCTTCCCATCGCTATTGGTACATTGGGCGCTACAGAACAAATTGCGAATCCCGAAAAATTAGCAGGGTATGTGATCATGGGAGAACTGAGTCTTGATGGCGAAGTACGCTCCATAAAAGGTGCATTGCCCATTGCACTGCAGGCAAAGAAAGAAGGATTCAAAGGGCTGATCGTTCCAAAACAAAATGCGAGAGAAGCTGCCATGGTGGGTAATATTGATGTGTATGCCGTTGGGCATATCAATGAAGTGATCGGTTTTTTTAAGGATACAGATTCGATTCAACCTACTGTTATAAATACAAAAGAAGAATTTGCGCATGCACAAAGTGATTTTGAAATTGATTTTTGTGATGTAAAGGGGCAGGAAAATATCAAGCGTGCATTGGAGATAGCAGCGGCGGGAGGCCATAATGCCATCCTGATAGGGCCTCCCGGTGCCGGTAAGACGATGTTGGCAAAAAGATTACCGACTATTTTACCACCGCTTAGTTTGCAGGAAGCGCTGGAAACAACAAAGATCTATTCTGTTGTTGGAAAATTACCCGAGAATACAACATTGATCTCTAAACGGCCTTTCCGATCGCCCCATCATACGGTTAGCGATGCAGCGTTGGTCGGCGGCGGTGGCATACCACAACCCGGTGAAATTTCACTGGCACATAACGGCGTTTTATTTTTGGATGAATTGCCCGAATTCAAAAGAACCGTACTGGAAGTGATGCGGCAACCCATGGAAGAAAGAAAGGTTACGATCTCAAGGGCAAAGATCGCATTGGATTTTCCGGCGTCATTTATGTTGATAGCAAGTATGAACCCATGTCCTTGCGGTTTTTTTAATCATCCTGAAAAGGAATGTACCTGTCCGCCGGGTGCGGTGCAAAAATATTTGAATAAGATCTCCGGGCCATTACTCGACAGGATCGATCTGCATGTTGAAGTAACACCCGTTGCTTTCAGCGAATTATCTTCTTCCCGGCAATTTGAAAAAAGTGAATGCATCAGGGAAAGGGTGATCAAGGCAAGGGCGATACAGGCTGCCCGTTATACAAACAGCGAAGGTGTTTATGCCAATGCGCAGATGAGCAGTAAGCAACTGAAAGAAATTTGCATCATTGATCATGCCGCACAAAATTTATTGAAAGCGGCCATGGAAAAATTAAATCTTTCTGCAAGGGCCTATGACAGGATATTAAAAGTGAGCCGTACCATTGCCGACCTGGCTGCCAGTAACGATATCATGCCCGAACATCTGGCAGAAGCTATTCAGTACAGGAGTTTAGACAGAGAGGGGTGGGGAGGGTGAGCGAAATTGGTGGTTTGAGGTATGCAAGATGGAAAGTAGCTGTTTTTGTTAGCACAAGCTACCACCTGCCAACTAAGAACTATTAACTTCTCGTCTGCCTTTCCGTCATTTTTTCCGAAATTGTACGATATTTGATACATTGATTTTTTTCGATGTATTTTTAATCAAACTTTCGGTATGAAAATATTACTTGGTTATTTGAAGCCTTATAAATGGATGGTGATACTTACTTTAACACTTGCATCCATCAATATTGGTTTTTCACTTATTGACCCCATCCTGTTGGGTAAACTGATCAACCTTGCGAATACGCACCAAACCAGCAATCCACCATTTGACTGGAACCGTTTTTTCTATTCGTTTTCATGGAGTAAACCAGGCGTATGGTTCATTTTGATCTGTTCAATTTCAGTAGCGATGATCAGCCGTATAGCCAAAAATTTCCAGGATTATTTTCTGAACGTGATCATTCAAAAATTTGGTGCCAAGGTTTTTACCGATGGCTTACAACATGCAATGAAATTGCCTTACCAGCAGTTTGAAGACCAGCGCAGCGGCGAAACCCTTTCTATACTCACCAAGGTAAGGTCGGATGTAGAGAAATTCATGATCAACTTCATCAATATACTTTTTGGTGTGATCGTAGGTGTGGTATTCGTATTTGTATATGCCAGTATCTTTATTCACTGGAGCATCCCCATTGCATACGTGGTAGGTATTTTTGTACTCACTGTTATCACCAATGCATTGAGCAAAAAGATCAAGGTGATACAAAAAAATATTGTAGGACAAACCACAGCACTGGCGGGATCCACCACCGAATCATTGAGAAATATAGAACTGGTAAAAAGCCTTGGCCTTACGCACCAGGAAGTGATCAGGCTCAATAAAAATACGTATAAAATTCTTGGGCTTGAACTCACTAAGGTAAAAAGAATAAGAAGCATCAGTTTTATTCAAGGTACATTGGTAAACACCTTACGCCAGGTTATCCTTTTTATTTTGATGTACCTTATTTTTCATAAACAAATGGATGCGGGCCAATTAGTGACCATGCAGATATTTTCCTTTTTCGTATTTGGCCCACTCCAAGAGATCGGCAATATCCTGCTCTCTTACCGCGAAGCTGAAGCATCATTAAATAATTTTCATGCATTGATGCAGAAAGCACCTGAGGCCGAACCCGCGAATCCAAAACCATTGGGCAATATTGAAACACTCTCTTTCAACAAGGTTTCTTTTAAACATCAAACGGCTTCTCACAAAGCCATTGATGATATCAGCTTTGATGTAAAGATCGGCGAAACCATTGCATTTGTTGGCCCGAGTGGAAGTGGTAAATCTACCTTGATGAAATTATTGGTGGGATTATATCGTCCGCAGGAAGGAAAGATATTATATAATAATCTGGACGAGACCGAGATACATTTCGATGACCTGCGCAACCAGATCGGTTTTGTAACACAGGATACCAACCTGTTCAGTGGTACCATCAGGGAAAACCTGATGTTCGTAAATCCGGAAGCTACTGAAGATGACGTGAATGATGTGTTGCAAAAAGCAAGTTGTACCGGTTTATTGGCCAGGGCCGAAAAAGGCCTGGATACCATGATCGGTGAAGGTGGATTAAAATTATCCGGCGGCGAAAAGCAACGTATCTCCATCGCGCGTGCATTGTTACGTAAGCCTCATCTGTTGATCTTTGATGAAGCCACTTCCGCATTAGATTCACTTACGGAAGAAGAGATCACCAATACCATCAGGGATATCTCTTCACAAAAAGGCCAGATCACCATTTTGATCGCACACCGTCTCAGCACCATCATGCATGCAGACAGGATTTATGTACTCGAAAAAGGAGATGTAGTTGAAACGGGTGATCATGATAGTTTGCTTACTGAAAAAGGTTTATACTTTGCGATGTGGAGGCAACAGATCGGGGAACGGAAAAAATATACAACCACCGGTTAAAAATATACTATGAATGGAATAGAGATATTAGGCCTTGCTGCCGGCACCATCACCTCCGTTACTTTTGTGCCCCAGGTGATAAAAATATGGAAGACAAGATCTGCGAAAGATCTATCTGTCGCCATGCTACTTTTATTATTATTAGGCGTTTCAATGTGGCTGGCTTATGGAATAATTGTAAAAGATGTGGCCATTATCTATACCAATAGCATGGTGCTTGCAATGGGATTGCTGATGCTTTATTTTAAGTGGAAGTTTTGAAGAAGATGGCAGGGCAGAAAAAATCATTTCGTTTAAGTTACTGAAAAATTACGCTGTTTATTAAACCAGTATCAGGTATCCGTTACCAATAGTTATCTTTGCGCAATGAACGAAACGAAGCGCCCCCGCCCAAATTATTACTGGAGCATGTTAACGATGAGATGCCCACGTTGCAGGCGTGGACCTATGTTCAAAGACAAGAATGCCTACCGTACATTAAAGCTTTCACACATTTTTGATATGTATGATAATTGCCCGGTCTGTCATCAGAAGTATGACCTGGAACCTGGTTTCTGGTATGGTACCGGCTATGTAAGTTATGCACTGGCTGTTGCCATTTCTGTTTCAACATTTGTGGTGTGGCTGGTATTGATCGGGGTTTCAACAGATGATAACAGGATATTTTTCTGGCTGATCACCAACGCAGTTGTATTGGTAGTGCTTCAACCCTGGCTGATGCGTTTGAGCCGGGTGATCTATATGCGTTTCTTTATAAGATATGATGAGGACTATGAAAAAACAAAACCGAAAGAATTTGATAAATGATCACTCATCCTTCTTAAAAATATCGGTAAAGATATTTCCCGCACTCAGTTCCTCAATATCACTTAATTCCAGTTCAAGTGCTTTGGTACTTTTGTTGATCTCCAGAAGGGAAAGTATGATCGATGCCAGTAAAAAAATAAGGCTGGCTGCAAATACCCAATGCGCCAGTTCCATCCATCCCCTGAAGATGATGTACATGCACAATACGCAGCACAAAAAACTCATGATGCCAAGGCCCTGCATGTAACGGATAAGATTTAAACGGCTGCGGATGTTCTTTATCTGCTTTAAGATATTTTTTTCTTTTTCGCCCCGGTGATATTCATCATGCAATTTCCTGATAAGGGATGCCAGGGATAAAAAACGGTTGGTATAGGCCAGCATTAATAATGTAATGGCAGGAAAAAGCAAGGCAGGGGTGTTTATATTGATCTCGATCATGCCTTAAAAATACAACCTATATATTTCAGGAATGTATTTTGATCAGATATTAATGTGGCCATGGTGCTTTTTTGAAACGAATTTTCCAAATCCATGCCCTAATGCAAAACCCAGGGGATAATCAGATGCCCAGTGAACGCCATTGTTGATCATTGCAATACTGCAAAGGCCTGCAATGCAATAGCCGACAGGCTTTATCCATTTTTTTTCGGGATAGTTATTACTGACAATAGTGATAGCGCTGATAAAACTTGCTAAATGACCGGAAGGAAAAGCATCATACCTGGGTTTATGGTTCTGAAAATTATGCCAGGAAGGAAATGGTTTCCATCTCCCCCCCTCGTCAGTAGCATCTGAAGGGTTTTCCCTGCCGGTTGCATATTTCATCGCTTGTGTACCAACACCAAGCACTATAAAAGCTTCTGTTAACTGGCTGGCAGTTTGCAATGCACGGTTGTTGTGTTTTATTTTCCCCATAAGGAAAAAACCTGCTGCCATTAACATCGCAGAGGAGCCTTGCCCAAGGTCGTAAAAAGCGGTATTGATGTTCTTTGGGATCTTCCCAAAATTGGTTTTTTTGCCCCCGATATTTAAACTAAAGATCGGTGAAAACCTTTCTGCCTTCCTGATATTATGGTCATCTGCTATGTCCTGTACCGTATTGGTTATAGATTGATCCGTTAAAAGTAATACAGCGGTAGCTCCTATGATCTTGGTTAGCGCTGAAAAATTATTTCTTTGAAAGGATTGTTTCGTATAACCGGCAACGTCATGCGGAATATTGGTGAGGAATGAAAATGGTTTTGGCCTGGTAAAACCATTGTCTGGTTGTTGGGCAAAGCCGATAAAAGGCAGTAGCAAAGAAAAAAGCAAAAATGATCTTAATTTCAGCAGCATACCGTTGGTATTATTTATTTATGTTTGCGATCCATCCATTTTTGAATTTTCCACCCTAACCAGGCACTGCCGGCACCAACGATTGCACCAGCCAGTACATCTGATGGGTAATGCACGCCCTGGTACATGCGTGCATACGCTATACTGGTGGCCCAAAGATAAGCCGGGGCAATTACGTACCACTTGTGAAAATAGAGGCTTAATGATGTGGCTGTAGTAAAAGCAGCGGAAGTATGGCCTGAGGGAAATGAATAACCTCCACCTTCATCCCGTTTAACTATGAATGAATATTTATCAAATGGGCGTTCCCGTTTTACGATCTGCTTGGTTGCTTGTGTTATGATACTTGACAGCACAAAGGAACCTGCCATATACAACGCATCTTCTTTCAATTTTTTATTATGTTTCAGTTCTCCTGCAATAAAAACTGCTGCCGGGGCAGCAATATTAAAAACTGTTACGCTTTGAGCATCAGCTTTAAAAAAACTTGTTTTAAAACTACTTTCGCTTTGGTTAATGGATTTCAACAGGTTGATATCGAAATTTTGTGAAAAAACATTGGCTTGTAATAAAAGTAATGATATCAGGAAATAATAACGGGAATAGCTGGTCATTGGAAACTGTTAAAATATTAATTTTGCAAGATAACTGAACCACCGGTTAAATACAAGTTAATGAAGAAGGGTATTATTTTTTATTTACATTCATTCGCCGGGCTCTTGTCTGGCATTTTTATCTTGCTGCTCTCTCTATCAGGCGCTGCACTGGTGTTTCATGAGGAACTGGATACTCTACAATATCCAACTGTAGTTAGTAGCGGTAGCCAGATGCTCTCAGTGGACAGCTGTTATAACAACTTACAAAAAAAATATCCGCATGCAGACATTAGTAGCTGTATGATCGCTGAAAATTCGGCAAAGCCATTCGTCTTTACGGTATACGATTCATCCTATAAAAACGGCTCAGCGGCCATGCAGGTATTTATTCACCCACAAACCGGTGCTGTTTTACAAACAAGAGGCGGCAGCGATGACATGAAAAATAATTTCATGAGTTGGCTGGCTGCTTTTCACAGTTCCTTTCATTTGGGTAAAACGGGAGAGTGGCTGCTCGGTTTTTTTTCACTCATCTTTTTAATGAGCATCATTACGGGTATCATCCTGTACCAAAAAAATATAGTTGCCGTACTCTTATTAAAGAAGCGTGTGTATAAGAAAAATAACCTCCACCAATTGATTGGCGTTTATGCATTGTTATTTAATTTAATGACCGGTGTTACCGGTTTTTGGATGCAGCGTTATGTCTTTAAAAAGGAATTTTATTCAAATGAAACTTATACGCCGGTTTTAAAAGTTTCACCACCATTGCTTTTTCATTTCGATTCGGCATACAAAAAACTACAGGAGCAATTCCCTGATTTCACAGCAAGTGTTATTTATTTTGCACAATTAAAAAAAAGCAAGACGGCGATCTATGGCAGCCGGAGCTCCAACTCTTTTATCCACTCAAAAAAATATGCTGATGTGATCTTCTTAGATAGCACAGGCCATATTGCTAAAACTGCTTTTGTAAATGATATCGATCCTGCCAGCCGGTATGATATCATCAATGCACAAATACACTATGGGAAATACGGCGGATTACCGGTAAAGATCATCTATTGCCTTTTTGGATCGAGCGGTGGTTTGTTAAGTATTACCGGATCGATCCTTTGGTTTAGGCGAAGAAAACGTAGCATTACGCAAAACCTTACTACATAGTATACCAGTCAGCCTGGTTAACCACAAATACTCATTAACAACCGCTTAAGAATAATATTCGGAGGCATTTGAATATAAGCCATATGTTTGCAACATTGTTTCAAAATTTGAAATTTAAAAATTACGCTTTGCAAAGGGTTATCTTAAAGTCAAAAAAACTGATTCTCCTGTTATGGGTGATGTTTACCAGCATTCTTTTAAATGCCCAGGTGGTTAAAGACAGTACTGCAATAGCAGATTCTATGTTGTTGAAACAGATAGAACTACAAATGCAGAATAACACCCAGCCTGCACCTGCACAAACCCGTTCGGGGCTTTCAGCAAACCCGGATATCGGTGTTATTGGCGATTTTCAACTTTCTTATATCAGCAAGGGCAAGAAAAATATTGATGCCTATCTTAATGAGACAGAAGTTTCTTTCCAGGCAGTTGTTGACCCATATATCAGGGCCGATTTTTTTGTTTCATTTGGAAGAGATGATGCTACCGGAAAATATGGAGTAGAAGTGGAGGAAGGTTATCTTACCAGCTTATCACTTCCGGCACGACTACAATTAAAAGCAGGAAAATTTAAAGAAGCAGTAGGAAGAATTAACCCTACACATGCACATGCGCTACCTTTTATTGACCTGCCCAATGCTTATGTGAATTATTTTGGCAGTGGATTAAATGATGAAGGATTATCCCTGAGTTGGTTATTACCCAATAAAAAATTCTACCAGGAACTGGTTGTACAAGGTACATCCGGAAGGGGTGAATCTCCCAGTTTTAAACAAAGTGAAGGCAACCGTTTCATTTATCTTGCCCACTTAAAGAATTTTTTTACGCTTAATGATAATGCTACGCTTGAACTGGGACTGACAGGCATTTCGGGGCCCAACGATTCTGCACGTGTCACCAATATTGCTGCAGGCGACCTTACCTATAAATGGAAACCGGTTAAAATGAATACCTACAGGTCACTTACCTGGCAAAGTGAATTTTATTACAGCAATGCAGCTTATACAAGTGACTTATCAAAAAATTCAATGGGCCTCTATTCCTTTATAGATTACCAGGTTGCAAAACGATGGTTCTTAACGGGCAGGTATGATTATGCACAAAAGCCATTTGATAAAAAAATTATCGAACAAGCCTATTCGCTTACTGCCGGATGGAATGCCACCGAGTTCTCAAAAATGGAGATAGAAGCAAAGACAACGGATGATAATGTTCAATCAAGATATTACCAGGCATGGTTGCGCTGGATCTTTGTGATCGGCGCACATGGGGCTCATCAATATTAATTAATCTGAAAAATATACTTCATAAAAGAAAGAACACAATGAAAAATAAATCAATAATAGCTGTTGCAACGATGCTCGGCATTTTTAACGTAGCAACTGCTGGCAATATCAAGGTTGTTACAACAACGACGGATCTCAAAAGCATCACCGAATTAGTGGGTGGTAACAAGGTTTCTGTGAGTTCCATTGCCACCGGTTACCAGAATCCACACTTTGTTGATCCCAAACCAAGTTATATCATCAGCCTGTCCAATGCCAACCTGTTTGTTACGGTTGGACTTGACCTGGAAACAGGATGGTCGCCACAACTGCTCACCAGTTCAAGAAATCCTAAAATCCAAAAAGGCTCACCCGGATATGTAGACGCTTCTGAAGGAATTGGCCTGATGCAGGTTCCCGGTTCACTCAACAGGGGAGAAGGGGACATTCATATTTATGGTAACCCGCATTACTGGCTTGATCCATTGAACGGAAAGGTAATTGCCAGGAATATTGCGGATGGGTTGGAGCGTATCGATCCTTCCAATAAAACATTTTATGAAACCAACCTCCAGGCCTTTTATAAAAAAATAAATGATAAGATGGCAGAATGGCAAATGAAGATGGCGCCGTATAAAGGATCAAAGATCATTGCCTATCACAATGAGTGGTGTTATTTTGAAAGACGCTTTGGATTAGAGATCGTTGATTTTATGGAACCTAAACCGGGCATTCCACCTTCACCTTCACAATTGGTGAAAGTAATTAAGGAAGTTGCAGCCAATCATATCAAAGTGATCGTATCATCACCTTATTTCACTACTTCTTCATCCGACGTAGTGGCAAAACAAACCGGTGTCAAGGAATTGACTTTGGCAACTTCCACCAATGCATTCGATGGGATAAAAGATTATTTTGATCTCTTTGATTATGATATTAACCAGTTGCTAACCGTATTAAAATAACAGGTCAAAGAAATTTTTGCTACCTTAAAACATTAAAACCGGCCAATTATGTTTGAAATGTTTCAGTTACCGTTCATGGTGCAGGCTTTTGCAGCGGCTGTTATTACAGGTATTTTATTGTCTTACATGGGTGTTCACGTGGTAGGAAGAGGAATTGTTTTTGTGGATCTTGCACTTGGACAAATATCATCATTAGGCGTTGCCTTTGCAGCCTTTATTGGCACAGGAGCCACTTCCATTCCATTGATCTTTACTTTGTCGGGAGCTTTACTGATGTCATTTATCAATATCCGGGACAAAAGGTTGAAGCAGGAAGCGATCATTGGAATATTTTATGCCTTTGCTTCGGCACTAACGGTACTGCTTATATCAAAAACGGCACATGGTGATTCTGATATCCAGGAAGTGTTATTTGGAAATATTCTATCTATTAGTTGGAACCAGATCGGTATGGCTGGTATTGTATTTGGCGCCATCGCACTGGTACAACTTGTTTTTGCCCGAAAATTCTTCAAGCTCACAGAGTCCTTCGAGAATGGAGAAAATCATTTGGTAGGCATCTTCAATCTCTGGAATTTTTTATTCTATATTTCAATAGGGCTGGCCATTGTATATGCAGTAAAGATCAACGGGGTGATCCCGGTTTTTTCTTATCTCATCATTCCTGCAGTTTCTGCCATCATGATTACAAAAAATAAAATTGCCGTAATAATCATTGCAATGCTCATCAGCATCATTGGTGGTTTTTTTGGTTTGAATCTTTCCTACCATAAAGATTTTCCGGCCGGCCCATCCGTTGTAGCAGTATTGGGCGGGATATTTTTTGTATGTGCTGCGTTTAAGATCATACGAAATCTTGTGGCAGGCAGGCAGCAGCAGCCAACTTAATAATCCTTCAATAAGGTTTTACGCTTTGCATCTTTTTGTTGCGGCGTAAGTTTCCGGTTATAGTCATACAAAGCATTCTCCCATTCGCCATAAGTGCTGTTGGGCAACACGATGAATTTTTTGCCCCAATCTTCCCGTACACTATCCACTTCTTCTTTCCTGGTGGGGATGTCTTTCTTTTCAAACAGGTAAGTGAAGTCGTTCAGGTTATCACCCAATAACATCACTACATTGTACCTCCCCATCACGTTCTGTCTTCTTGCTTCTTTGGAAGAAGTATTCGATAAGAAAAGCATGTGTGAAGTATCGGTGTCGGGTAGTTGCAATTTTTGCAGGTTAATAAGCGTAGGCTTTACCTGCGATGTATCCCTGTTGCTGATATAAAAAACACTGATGCCCTTTTCATGTACCCACTGTAGGAATTTACTGGCACCCGGCACTTCGGTTGCAGCCGATCGGTTTACCCAATTATTGAAGTCGGCATTACTATAATCCTTATTGGCCTTAATGCGTTTGGCCTCTTCATAACTATTATCCAAAATGGTCTCATCCAGGTCGGTGATAACGGCCCAATGCTGTCTCCGCTTTTTCTTTCTTAATAATTTTTCCAACCGCCATTGGGCAGTATTAAAAGCCTGGTAACACAAGGCCCTGTACTCTGCCGCTGTTTGCATCCACAGAACGGGCAACTGCTTCAGCGACTCTTCATTGTTTTGAATCGGTGCGGAGGCGCTATCCTGCGCATATAAATGATACGTGAATAAACAGCAGAGTGAAAGAAAAATTTTCTTTTTCATAAAATCTTTTTAAGAATTATTGTGAGCACTTGGTTTTACCGGTGAATACAGCCCATACCTGCTTCGATCAATTACAACAGTTTCACCATTTACTTTATTTGTTGTAGTTACATCTGTGTAGGTAGTTTTTTTCCTGTATTCAAATTCAATTGTACATGGCGCCATTCTTTCTGTTGCTGAAACAGTTCCTTTCAGGGCCGTTTGTGTTAATTGAAATGAAAAGCAAACCACAAATTTATGCGGATTAATGAAACGAAGGTCTTTATAACCATAAGCCACGGTAGCATCACTGCCCAATGGTGTAAAACGTTCGGCTTCTGTATAAATATCCAGGCTATGCGGGTGCCGTTCTGTGATAGTTAACCCTGCTCTAAGTGCTAAGAAATATATTAATCCTGATAACTGGCATAATCCTCCACCGATCGTAGCCTCCATCTCACCCGCAATGATCGACCTGCTTTTTTTATAACTGTTCTTTTTAGAAGGGTTGCCTACCAACTGCCAGAAAGAAAAAAGCTTACCGGGTCCAATACTGATATGATCAAGCTTGTTTATCGCTAAACCAATATTATGGGCCTTATTTTCTGCTAATTCATTTAGCCTGATAGC
This sequence comes from Bacteroidota bacterium, assembly GCA_025362055.1. Lineage (GTDB taxonomy): Bacteria > Bacteroidota > Bacteroidia > Chitinophagales > Chitinophagaceae > Ferruginibacter. The sequence goes on along the minus strand of JANYIM010000121.1, from coordinate 3,005 downwards.
CTGTTCAATAGTAACAATGGGAAAAAGGCCATCCCGCTTTGCAAAGCGGCTTGCAAATCTTTTATAGTTGCCATTGAAAAGATCGCTGCACCTGCGCTTGTTAATGGTATACCATAATTTCAAGGAAGCAGGAATAAATTTCTTTACCATATGCATAGCAACCTGAAGATAATAAATTGCTGATGTAAAAAACAGCAGCCAATTCTTTATTTCTTAACTTTCGGCCAACTTCAAATCAAAACCTATCCATGCAACAATATATTTTAGCGCTCGATCAGGGCACTACCAGTTCCAGGGCCATCATTTTTGATCATAAAGGCGCGATCATTGCTACTGCACAAAAAGAGTTCACTCAACACTTTCCGCAACCCGGTTGGGTAGAACATGATGCCAATGAAATATGGAGCACACAATTAGGTGTAGCTGCTGAGGCCATTACCAAGGCAGGGCTTTCGCCGGAAAACATTGCAGCCATTGGCATTACCAATCAAAGGGAAACAACTGTGGTATGGGAGCGGGCAACGGGCAAACCTGTTTATAATGCCATTGTGTGGCAGGATAGAAGAACTGCTGCTTTTTGTGATGAATTAAAATCGAATGGCTCAGATAAGGTCATCTGTGAAAAAACAGGACTCATTGTAGACGCTTATTTTTCTGCCAGTAAAATAAAATGGATACTGGATAATGTGGAGGGTGCAAGAGCAAAAGCTGTAAAAGGCGAATTGTGTTTTGGAACCATTGACAGCTGGCTGGTCTGGAATTTGACCAAGGGGCAAATCCATGTTACTGATGTATCCAACGCATCCCGCACTATGTTATGTAATATCCACACATTGCAATGGGATGGTGAGCTGGAAAAAATATTTGGCATACCCGGCAATATGTTGCCGAAAATACGCAGCAGCAGTGAAGTGTATGGTACAACACAGAATATTTTAACGGCACATAATATTCCAATCGCAGGAATTGCGGGGGATCAGCAATCTGCTTTGTTCGGACAAATGTGTACACAACCCGGCATGGTAAAAAATACATACGGCACAGGTTGTTTTATGTTGATGAACACCGGTGAGAAACCTGTTGTATCCAATAATAATTTACTGACCACGGTAGCCTGGAAAGTAAATGGCATTACACAATATGCACTGGAAGGAAGTGTTTTCATTGCTGGCGCCGTAGTGCAATGGTTAAGAGATGGGTTGGGGATCATCAAAACCTCCGCACAGGTGGAAGCATTGGCTGCATCTGTACGATCTGCCGATGGCGTTTATCTTGTTCCTGCATTTGCAGGACTGGGCACACCTCACTGGAACCCCTATGCGCGTGGAACAATTGTGGGCGTTACACGTGGTACCGTTGCTGCAAATATTGCAAGGGCTGCTTTGGAAAGCATCGCATATCAGACCATGGATGTGCTAAGTGCCATGGAAGCCGACTCGGGCATTTCCATTAAAGAACTGCGTGTAGACGGTGGCGCTACTGCCAATAATTTATTGATGCAGTTCCAAAGTGATATTTTAAATACCAGGGTTATTCGCCCCGAGATAACAGAAACAACCGCACTCGGGGCAGCATACCTTGCCGGGCTTGCTGTTGGCTTTTGGTCAACAATTGATGAGATACAAAAACAGTGGCAGGCAGACATTGCATTTGATCCTTCGATGAATGAAGAAGAAAGGGCAATGCTTACAAAAGGATGGCAACGCGCAGTCAGGTCTGCTATTGCATGGGCAGATGATAAATGATCATTTTTAATTCCTATTTTACAACTATAATCAACTGCATATGAATAATTTTCTTTTTGAAATGATTGGCACGGCATTTTTAATTTTATTGGGCGATGGCGTTGTTGCCAACGTAGTATTGAATAAAACAAAGGGCAATAACAGCGGGTGGATCGTGATCACGATTGGATGGGGCATGGCCGTATTTGTTGGGGTATATGTTTCTGCTGCACATAGTGGTGCACATTTAAATCCTGCAGTAACACTTGCCCTGGCAGCAATTGGCAAATTTAATTGGGCCGATGTGCCTCTTTATATCGCTGCACAATTTGCAGGAGCAATGATCGGTTCGTTACTGGTTTGGATAGCCTATAAAAAACATTTCGACGAAACTCCTGATGGCGACGCAAAACTGGCCGTATTTTGTAATAGTCCGGCTATAAGAAACACGCCTTTCAACCTGGCCACCGAGATCATCGGAACTTTTGCCCTGGTACTGGGTGTGCTGTTCATTACCGGCGGCGATGTTAAACTGGGCTCATTAGATGCCCTACCCGTTGCCTTTTTGGTATTAGCGATTGGTTTAAGTCTTGGCGGACCAACAGGTTATGCTATCAACCCGGCCCGCGACCTTGGTCCCCGGATCATGCATTTTATCTTACCCATTAAAAATAAAAGGAATAGCGATTGGGGCTATAGCTGGATACCGGTTATAGGCCCGGTAATTGGGGGTTTGTTGGCGGCTTTCTTGTTTAAAATGCTGTAAAATCAAGTGTCCTTCATGGGTATAAAAAAATCCTCTTCTAATTTTTAATTCCAACCCCCAAGCCTTACCTTTGCGGCTCGAAAATCAAAGCTCAATTTTTATGGCCAATACAGGTAAAGTAAAATCAATCATCGGTGCGGTTGTTGACGTTCAGTTCGACAGTGACAGCAAACTCCCTGAAATTTTAAATTCATTAGAGATCAAACGTGAAAACGGTGATACATTAGTATTAGAAGTACAACAACACCTGGGTGAAGACAGTGTGCGTACCATCGCAATGGACGGTACAGAGGGCCTGGTACGTGGTACTAAAGTTGTTGATACCGGCAAGCCGATCGCTATGCCCGTAGGGGATGCTATCAAAGGCCGTTTATTTAATGTAACCGGCGATGCAATTGATGGTTTGCCACAGGTTAGTAAGGATGGTGGCCGCCCCATTCATAATAAGCCACCATTGTTTGAAGACCTGAGTACGGCCAATGAAATTTTATATACCGGTATCAAAGTTATTGACC
>JANYIM010000113.1 GCA_025362055.1 Bacteroidota bacterium | reverse complement strand
GTGTAAGATCACATGTGCCAGCGACCATGACTGCAATTCATCTGATACCTGGATCGGGTGGTTATAGTTCAGGTAAAAACAACCGCCGATAACAAGCATTAAAAAAACATCTGCAATTGTACTATAGATGCGCCTTGTATGTTGATATGACCGGATCAAGCTTTACGTAAGATATTTAGCAGTGTTATCGCATTTTTTTTAATAGAGAATTGTTCTATCTTCCGCAAGGAGGCATCTTTCATTTGTTGCAGGTCCTGTGCGCATATCAGTTTCATTTTATCAATAAGACCATCCGGGTCACCCGAATTAAATACATATCCATTGATACCATTTTCCACCAGGTCGGGTGCAGCCCCCACTTTATCACTCACAATTATTGCAAGGCCGGTTGCCATCGCTTCATTTACAACCAGGCCCCATGTTTCATTATAGGCCGAAGGTAATACAAGTACATCTGCAAGCTGGTAAATACCTGTGATGGCCTTTTGATTTTGAAAAGGCAGAAAATGAATGCCGGCTATTCCGGCACAGTATTCTTTCAATGATTTTTCTAATTCTCCTTGTCCTACAAAAAGCAATGCAGCATTGGCTTCCCCAAGATGGATGAAGGCTTCTGCCAATGATAACGGGGCTTTCTTTTTTTCAAATTTTCCAACAAACAAAAAAACTTTCTTCCCTTCCAGTTTCTTTTTTACCGTTGCAATGCCTGTGTCTTCATCGGTGGTGGCCGGCCGCCGAAATCTATCATTGTCAACTACGTGCGGTAAATACTCGAGCCGGTCTTCGCTAACCTTGTATCTTTTATAATAATCAAAATTATTTTTACCTACATAAAGACAGGTATCAACAGATGAATAGATCCAGGTCAGTAAAGATCTTTTCAGGAAATTTTTTAGCCCGCTTGTTTCGTCTAAGATCGTTGAGTCGCCGCGGAACAACAAGGGGACCTTCTTATAAAAATATTTGATCGCCCGCAAATGACTATAAAATGCCCAGCCATACACCAATATATGGTCGGGTTTCCATTCCTTTATCTTTTTTATCAATGAAGGATCCACGATCCCCCAAAAATGATCAGAACCAGGCTTAAAAGCTATATTCTTAACGAATTCAAAATCATATCCATCCAGCAATGGGATATCCCATTCACGGATCATGTTAAAACCAGGGTCGTATACTTTACCGCTGGATTGCGACCATGTATAAAAAACTTTTAGGGTAAGCCCCTCCTGCAAACCCAATTCCTTAAAAAACGGGGCATTGTATTGTATGGGGTGAGAACTAATTATCGCTAAACGCATCGTATCCAAGAGTAATTGAAATGATCTTTTTCAGTTGGTGTTTATAACTGTATTCACTTTCAATGCAACGTGCCAGGGCATTCATGGCAACCTGCGCCCTTTCCTGTTCATGTTCCAGGTAATACCTGGCCTTTTCCAGCAATTCTTCTTTAGAACTGAAATAAACAGCTTCCTTATCTTCTTCAAAAAGTTCAAGGTGGTCATTGGTTCTTTCCGCCAGCATAAATCCGCCGCTGGCAGGAATTTCTACACTTCTTGTAGTTTCAGTATCCCTGTTCTCTTTTCTTAAGAAACACAGGTTGATCTTTGAACTACCGATCACTTTTGCATATTCATCATCATAGGCATACTGATCCCGGACAATAATATTGGGATGATCCATATTTGTTTGTTTCGCAGTTCTTACCCAACCCCATATCTTAACTTTTATTCCGTGTGCCGCAATATATCTTATCAATGCAGCCCTTTCTTCTTCATAAGTGCCGATAAAAGATACATCGCTGCCGTAATTTGCTTTCTCTGTAAGATCTGTATGCAAAGGACGATGCACCTTATCTGAATAACCATTCCTGAAATAATGAACATTTTTTGCCCCTGCCTCTTCCAGTTCCTTCACATTGTATTTTTTATTCGTGAAATGGAAGTCATATAAAGGAATTGACTTTCGATAGAATACTGATGAATTGTTTTTATTCATTACATCATCCAGGCTGTAGCTTATCACCGGTAAGCCGGGCTGGATAAGCTTTGCAAACCTGATCGTAGAAGGCTTAACAGACAACCCCTTTTCAATGAACAGGATATCATACCGTTTTTCCCTGAGGCGTGATAACAATATCTTATTTTCATTATTCCTTTCCGGAAAAAAACCTAACCGGAAGCGGACAGACCTGCCAGCCCTTTTTATAGAATTTATTTTTTCATCCAGCAGGTGCGTAAATACAATATCTACATCAACGCCCAGGTCATTAAGCGCCATTAAACGCTGTTTAGTAGTAGCCCTGTCTTCATTGCATACATATAATATCTTCAGCCGTTGTTTCAATTGGTGCTTAATTGGTCTGCAAGCCTGAGTGATAATGCCAATGCGGTTAAGGTGGTGTTTGCATAACTGGAAGTGGGCATCACGGAAGCACCGCAGACATAAACATTATCAGTTTCATGTATTTTTAAATTACGGTCAACCACCCCACTCTCAAATGTTTCACTCATGATGGTACCTCCCGCCTGGTGATAAGAATCGAATATTTGTTTTTTCCAACTGCCATCCATATGCACACATTCCCCATCGAACCATTTTTCAAATTGTAAATGGCCCCAACCATGTTCATCGAGGTGTTCCCGCACTTTAAGGCAATAGTCACGTATATTAATGAACTCACGCCCATCGATCTGCCAGTTTACGATCGCTTTTGGGCGCCCCATATTATCAACTTCGCTGGGTGACAATGATATCCCCGAATTACTATTTGAAATTTGTTGTGCCTGTATATTGAGTGTTACTTTTGAATTGAACGGAACGTAAATACGATTGTTCTTTACATAATTATAAATGATCAATACTATTTGCGGCGTGGCACGTATCAGTTTCGTGAACATTTTGAACTTTCCCTTCAACCCGGTCTTTTGCTGCGATCTTCCCAGGATCGATTTACTGAACTGTTTAAAATTATCAAGGTGATGAGCAACCTTGCTGTCGAATGAAAATATCCCTGAAATACCAAGAAAATTTTTATCAGGCCTATCATCGTTTATCCTGATCTTAGGCTGAAATTTTTCTCCGTTGCGGATGATGTTCGAGAACCGTCCAAAGAATTTTTTTGAAGGATGAGTCACTTGTCCAACACGCAGGTTGATATGATCCTGGAAAAATTGTCCGATGAAGTTGTTTGCAGCATAGGGGCAATCAGCAGACCGTGCAGAGATCAATAAAAGGCGGCAGATCTCGATCGTTCCATTGGCTAAAATAACCCGTTTAAAATTGTTGAGGTGCTCAATGTTCCCTTGTTTATTGACCTCTATTGAACAACATTTATTTTGTTCATATGATAAATTTGTAACGGTAGCCTGTTGCATTATTTTTACCAGGCTGGAATCGACAAGGTCTTGCAAAAAATGAGATTTAAAATTAGGTTGCTTTAACCAGCGTGTATGAAATATTTCCAGGTATTGAGACGCAGCTGTTGAAGAAAGCCTTTCTGTCTGGTCTTTCCATTGGCTGTTCAATCCAAGTTCTTTATACACTGCTTCATAATAAGGATCCAATTCATCCCATGATATCGGCCAGGATGGTTGCCCCAACACATTTTTTTCATCAATATCGTTTTTAATGAATTCAGTGAGCTGCCCTCCCCACAGGTTCGTGGTGCCTCCCATTCCTTTTGTACGCCCAATAGACACACCCGAAAGCGGGTGGCCAATGCTTTCATATTCATTTGAATTAAATGCCTGGATATTGTCGCCTCCTGTTTCTATCAATACTATCTTCTCGCCTTTTTTCATCAATGCATGCGCCAATAAAAGGCCAACCGTTCCGGCACCAATGATAACAGTTGGTTTTGCAACTGTTAGTTCCTGGTCGCTATTATTCTCCTGCACCATTTTTTAATGCTGACATTAATATTGCAAATGCATCCCTGTTAAATTCTATTTTACTGAACCGTTCCAGGCAGTTGAGGTTATTTGAAATATGTTCTTTCCTGGTAGACGAGAATAAAGTGACCCCACCCGGGTTTAACAATGCAGCATGAAATAAAAGCATTCCGGTGAACATGCTGTTGTCGTTTAAGTCAATGCCCAAAGCTTCCGAATGGCTTTTAATGAACCTGGCACCTGACCGGGCAAGATTTCGTTCAAGGATCTTAGCGTCATAAAAAGTACTGTGTGTGATCACCAATTTATTTTCGCGGTTCCCGAACTGTACTATATTCTCATTAAAAACATTGCTGTCGAATTGAAAAACATGATAGGCATCATTGAATGAATTACAATCATCCTTTATTTTTTCATACCCCGAACCGATGCCATAGTCCAGTATCTTTCCTTCCCTCACTTTCTGCTCCAGGAAAAAGATCAATGCCTCATTATTTGCATCCGCTGCAGCAGCTTCATGTAGCAGGTAATGATCGATATGATCTGTATGAAGCGCTCTTAAACTTTTTTCCAGGCTTTCTTCCGCATTTTTTAAACTGAAATCCGTAAGGATGGCCGAATTCATTTTTCTTGTCACTGCTTTTTTTAACCCAGGTATTTTTTTTACAATGGATTTGATGATGCTGACCGCTTTTTTATTTGCAGCAACAAATGCAGGCGGGTTAAGTCCGAATTTGCTCGTGATCGTTATTTTATCTCTTTTGTCCTTTGCAAATTCGCCTACAATGCCCTCTGTATGCCCCATTCCATAGAGCCTCGCCACATCAAAGTGGGTGATCCCTTCATCATAGGCATGCGCTAAAAGTTCCAAAGCTTTTGACCGGTCATTTAAACCCGAAAGGGATGCACAGCCAAAACCGGCCTTATATTGTTGATTCAATATTTCCACCGTTTACCAAATTGAACCATGGGTTGTTCAAGCAATTTATAGATACCCCAGCTGAAACCCAGTGCTGCAGCAAAAGCGAATAAAGTTATTGCGATGTCATTATAGGAATGAATGCCGATCCCGTTCTTTCCATTGAAATGATATGCCAGGCCCAATATGGCATAGTGGAATAAATAAAGTGAATAGGATATTGTACCAATCCACCTCAGTATTTTATTTCTTAACAGAATGCCGTACCATGTGTTTGGATAGATCAATGCAAATACCAGGAAGATCGAAAAGATCGATCCGAATATTGTAAACTTCATTACACCGAGGTCATCATATCTCCAGTAAATGAAGGCACAACCGAGCAGAAGCGTAACTAAAAAAATTCCCAGTACTTTTCCAAGGATCACCTTATGTTTAAAAAGCAGTCCTTCTGAATAAGCATATGCTACCAAAAAGCCCAATGAAAGGCCCTCCATCCTTGAGGGTAACAACACATACTGAGGTACCCATGTAGTAAATAAGGATCGTACCAAGCCCGCACCCAGTATCAAACAGATCAGTAATACAGGAAGCCATTTTTTTTCAGGTAATAGGCCAGGAAGGGAAAAAAAAGATAGAATTGTTCTTCAATACCGATCGACCAGGTGATTGAAAGCCCCCGGTTACCCAAACTATCATAATGGGCCATGAAAATATTATGTATCATCAGGAAATAAGACCATAAGGGCATACTGCCATGTTCGGCAAAGAAATAGTTTCTTTCGAACCAGGGCATATTCCAGATAACCGCAAAAATGATCAGCAATAAAAAATAGTTGGGAATGATCCTGACTATTCGCCTGATGTAAAATGTTTTGAAATACCGGGGCGAGTTTTTATTCCCGATCAAAACATTGCCGATCAAAAAACCCGACAACACAAAAAACAGGTCAACACCAACCCAACCAAATGAAGTTACTTTAGCTAGCCCTCGCGATAATTTATCAGCATTGTCGGCCAGTTGATTATTTACATAATGAAATGACACCACCAGCAGTATGGCTATCCCTCTCAACCCATCTAGTTCCGGGATCCTTCCAGTATATGCCCCGGCAGGTTTGAAACGATCTGTAGACCCGGTATCTAAAGATGCTGTTGTCATTAATTCCCGAGGATCAATTTATAAATTCAAGAATCTTTTGAAACTGGTCATCAAAATTCAATTCATTGAGGAAAAGTTGCCTGTTATTTCGGTTTAGCGCTTGCATATTTGCTTCATTGGCCAACAGGCCGGTGATCGCTTCTAAGAATTTGTACTTATCGCTGGTATCCACAAGGATACCTATCGGGTATTTATCCGTAAATAATTTATTGGGCAGGGAATCCTGCAGGATAACGGGCAAGCCACAGGCAATATATTCCGTTATTTTATTGGCCGCACCAATAAGGTAACGGTCGTTGAAGGGCGCATCGTCATTGTCGCCTGTGAGTTTTCCAATGGCAGCATCACAATATTTTGTAAAGCCGGTCAATGCTTCATAAGGAATGTATTTATCGGCGAGGTAAACCCTTTCACTGATGCCTGCATTTTGAAGATATTGGATATATTCATTTCTCAATCCTTTTTCTCTTTCTTCCCCCAGCACTACCAACGCAATGTCGGGTACAGCTATGGCCATTGCATCGAAAAGCCTTTCAAGCCTGAAATATTTCGACCATCCACCCTGGTATATCAACAGGTATTTAAATTTTGTGCGCAAATTCGCTATCACCTCATTTTCATTTACGGCCTGTTCGATCCATACTTTCCGGGGGCCATTGAAAACAATTAGAGGAAGTGACTTTAAACCGGCTGCCTTTTGAAAAAATTCGGCCCTTTGCAATTGAGGGAAGGAAACCAGGTTGGCATGTTTCACATATTTTCTTTCACAGCGCCATAAAAATCTTTCCCATATTCCAACCGGGAATTCCCAAAAATCGTGTTGATGGTACAACCATTTTATTTTGCGGGACCGGGTTGCAAAATAGGCAGGCAAAACAGATTTAGCATCGTATCCAATGATCCAGCCTATTTCGTTCTTTTTAAGGAAACTTCTTAAAAATAACAATGACCGGAAATACTTTATCACTGACCTGATACCCGTTTGCACCCGCCCCAAACTGACCTGTTTCACTTTATTGTTTAATTGCTGGCTCCAGTCATCCGTATTTTCATAACCGATGAGATGAACATCAAACCCTTTCTCAGCAAGGATATTGGCAGCATTGATGGTAGGAGGGAAATGAAAAGGATCGGAATAGATCAATAATGCGATACTTTTTCTCTGCGGGTTGTTCATACTACTGCTGGTTGCTATTGATATGGGTTTCTATATTCCTTGTATAGATCGTATCCATTTCTTTTTCTTTGCTAAAAATATATTGCGGCTCACAAGGAAGGTCTTTAAGCATTTGCCCCGGGTTTTTTCCAAGCAGATGAAAATCTGAATATTCGGCAGTTGCTGATGCATTCATCGGCCGTTTTATATTCATCACGCGATATTTACCTTTCACTTTTATGTAGATGTTTTTACTCCTGGTAAGAAAAAAGGTTTCCAGCAATGCCCTGTATTTTTTTAAAGCCCCAAGGGATATCTTATACCGAAAATTTTTAGATGGAAGGGTAAGGCCTGTCATATACCGCACTTCATTTTGAAGCGAATAATACAAAATATAATGATCATATAATTGTTTCAATGTCCACTGCGGATAATTCACAAGAGAATAAGTACCTGCAGGGATCTTTTTCGCCCCGGCTTTGATCACTGCTGCTGCAAGTGTTTCAATAAAAATAATATTTACAAGGTCTGCCGCATCGCCATCAACTGTAATGGTTTTATTCATGGAGAGTTTCTCGCGGTAAGAACCGTTCACCGACTGCAGGAATCCATGTACCTGGCCCAGGCGAAATACAAAACCATCGATATTATATTTGCCGGATAAGCTTTTTACTTTCTTCTCTGCAATGCGCTTCAAATAGGCGTAAGTTGACCTGGGAATGATATAATTTTTTACCTGCTTTTGCTGATCCGGCATCCCAAAAGCCATGATGGTACTGCAATAAATAAAAGAAGTTCCCCGTGGCATGGCAGCAAACAAATTATTCAATTGTCCTTTTATTTGTTTCGTGATCTCATATAGCTGGCCCGATGGATAGCTGCAATCAACAAAGAGATCGATATCCGCAAATATCTTTTTTAATCCAGTTGCATCATTAATATCAATTATCCTGTATTCGATACCGGAGATCTCAAAAAATATTGCCGGGTAAACAGAACGGATAAAACAAACCGGTATGATGCCGTTATGCTGTTGTAAATGAAGGGCAAGAGAAGACCCTACCTGGCTGCTGGCGCCGATGATCCCAATCTTCATTCCCTCACCCGGTTTACCTGCTGATAAATTTGTTCGATCCATGTGGTGGTGAGTACACTGCTGATGGCGCCGGTTTCATTGGCTTGCCTTGTTTCAATAGCCATGATAAAATTATTCCAGAATTGAAAAAAGGAAGCATTAAC
>JANYIM010000033.1 GCA_025362055.1 Bacteroidota bacterium | reverse complement strand
CTTTAATAACCCTTCAAGGATCTTTTCCTCGCTGATAACCTTGGGTAATTGTAAATGTTTTTTAGGGCGAGGTATCCCCCAAAAAAATTTAGCCCTGCCCAACACCTGCTCGTAATAAAATTTTAACGCATTGATACGGCTATGAATGGTGCTTTCCGATAATTTAAGCGTGGCATAACAATATTGCAGGTAACTTTTGATCCGCTCTTCTGTTACAGACGTAGCGGGAACCTTTTTAAGATGTTTCAAAAAAACACCAAACTCATTTTTATATGTTTGCTGGGTGCTTACACTGTAACCTTTCAATTGCAGCTGTTGCACCATGCTCAGCCACTCCTTTATATTAACGGTACTTATATCGCCGATGGGCAATAACTTTTTACCATTGTTTGCTGTGATCTTTTTTTTTACAATTTCCTTTACAGTGGCAATGGGTTCAAAGTGCTGAAGAATGACCGGAGGCGCTGCTGAACTTTCAATATCGAGCTGGTGATCTTTAAATATCTTTTTAACCAGCGCAAAACTTTTTTTATCATAAGGTAAATGCCAGCAATGATAAGTTTTTGAAAATAATGCACCGATACCTTTTACCAGTACATTTTCGGCAGGCGATTCCGGGAAGAATAGGCCTATCCGGAACCTGTTTTTGTACAATATTTTTTTGATATTGATGGTCATGAAGCCAAGGGTACGTTCTCCAAAAATAAATGAATGAAAATATTTATCGGGGAGAAATACCTCGTGGATCAAAGTATTTTTCACCGTAATGGATCGGTGAGGAAGGAAAACTGTTTTTGTATTTATTACAGAACGCAGGTATGCATGGCCTTCATGATTTATCCTGCCAATTATGAAGATCGGCATCCTAACCTCACTTCAATAAAAACCTGGTAGCGGTATCGCGTACAGGAGAGCCGCGCCGGCAACGATAATGGGTTAAGCAAAATGTTGGGAACAAAAAAATATGCAAGGATACAGAACACTGGTACGCCCGGTTTATCCGCTTGATTAGGATGGGCTGCATCTCATCCTAATCAAACTCATTCCTAAAACCAAGCCCCTTCACATTCTTCACGCTTTCCATTACAATATCATCCTGGTATTCTTTAAAGGCTTCTAATTTTCCAGCAATGGATGTATCGTGCAGGGCCAGGATCTGTGCGGCTAAGATACCGGCATTCTTGGCGCCATTCAATGCAACCGTTGCCACGGGCACACCATAGGGCATTTGCAAAATGGATAGCACAGAATCCCATCCATCAATAGAATTGGAAGATTTTACCGGTACACCTATCACGGGCAAAATGGTTTGCGCAGCTACCATGCCCGGCAAATGTGCAGCGCCACCGGCACCGGCAATGATCACTTTCAATCCTCTTTCTTTTGCCTTTGCCGCATATTCACGTAAACGCTCAGGCGTTCGGTGGGCCGATACAATGGTAAGCTCGGGCTCTACTTCAAATTGCCTTAGCATTTCTGCAGCGCCCTTCATGATCTCAAGGTCGCTTTCACTGCCCATGATAATACCAACAAGCGGATTCATATGTAATAATTTAAGCAAAGAAAATGAAAAAATCAGAAACCATCGTTTTATATGCATAGATCCTATACCCGTTTATCCCCGTTCTGTTAACTTTTCAATAACCTGCCGTTCGTATAATTACTACAATGTACTAGCCCAAAAACAGCTTATATTTGAGTTTACTTATATTCATCAAAGTGTTGTCAATGCAGTGTACTTACATACCGGTTAAACCTTTTTTGAAACTATTCTTTCTGGGGCTCTTGCTTATGGGCTGTAGCAGTAAGTCGGAATCGCCTAAACAAACCGGCAAAGTAACTCCGCCAACGATCGTGGATGTGATGATCGCCGAACCCGAAGCGGTGAATAATATTATTGAGGCCAATGGTTCCGTGGTGGCCAATGAATACCTTGAATTACACCCCGAAGTGAGTGGAAGGCTTACCTATCTTAATATAGCGGAAGGCAGTCATATTGCCCAGGGTACCGTAGTGGCCCGTATCAATGATGCCGACCTGCGGGCACAGGTTGCCAAAACCAGGGTGCAATTGAGCCTTGCTGAAAAAACAGAAGACCGGTTCAAACAATTACTGGATGCAGGCGGCCTCAACCAAAGTGATTATGATGCGGTGTTGAACCAGGTGAACGCTTATAAAGCCGATATCGCCTACACACAAACGCTGATCGATAAAACGGTGATCCGGGCGCCATTCAGTGGTGTTGCGGGTTTAAGGCAGGTGAGCCCGGGCGCTTATGTTACTCCCACAACGGTACTGGCTACACTACAACAAACATCGCAGGTTAAAATTGACTTCACTTTACCCGAGAGTTATAGTAGTATCATTAAGAAGGGGTTACTGATAGATGTGCAACTGGAGGCGTCTGACAAAAAAAGTAAAGCGCTCATCATTGCTACCGAACCCGGAGCCAATACAGATACCCGTAATTTAAAAGTAAGGGCGGTATTGAAAGAAGGCACTGCCAATCCGGGTGCTTTTGTAAAAATTTTTATTGATGAGGCACATGGAAGGTCGGCTATAAAAGTACCTGCCAATTGCATCATTCCGGATGATAAGAATAACCAGCTTGTATTGGTGAAGAAAGGGCTGGCCGCTTTTGTAAATGTGCAAACGGGTTTACGGGAGGCCAATTCTGTAGAGATCACAGAAGGCATCACTGCAGGAGATTCCATAATCGTAAGAGGCGTATTGTTTGCACGGCCAAAGAATCCTGTGAAAGTGCGGAGTGTAAAAAAATTCGAAGAGTTTTTGAATGCGGGCGATAAATAAAAAATAAGACACGGCTACAAGCCACAAGGGAGAAGCATGAACTAAGTGCACTTTTCTTTTAGCTTAGGCAGGATAAATAATCATTGAATAATTATACTGCTTCTTGCAGCTTGTGGCTTGTTGCTAATTTTCGTACATGAACATTTCCGAATTCTCTTTAAGGCGGCCGGTCTTTGCCACGGTACTGAATCTGGGCATCATCCTGTTTGGTGTGGTAGGCTATACCTTTCTGGCAGTTCGGGATTATCCTGCGATAGATCCAGCAACCGTAACCGTTAGTACCTCCTATACCGGAGCCAACCCCGACATTATAGAAAGCCAGATCACCGAGCCGATAGAGAAACAGGTGAATGGTATCCCGGGAATTAAAACCATCACGTCTTCCAGTTCGCTTGGCAATAGCCAGATCACTGTTGAATTTGAACTGGGCGTTGACCTGGAAGCCGCAGCCAGCGACGTACGTGATAAAGTGGGCCAGGCCGCCCGCAGTTTACCGCAGGATATTGATGCACCACCGGTTGTTACCAAGTCGGATGCTACCAGCGATTTCATTTTAATACTTGCAGTGCAAAGTCGTACCAAGGGCCTCATGGAACTGAGTGATTATGCAGAGAATGTATTGCAACAACAATTTCAAACCATTAACCAGGTAAGTTCGGTGAACATCTTCGGACAGAAGCGTTATTCCATGCGCATCTGGATCAACCCCGATAAGATGGACGCCTATAATATTGCATTCTCCGATATCCGTACGGCTTTGAATAATGAGAATATTGACCTGCCACCCGGAAAGATCTACGGTAATAATACAGAGCTCACCATTAAAACCATCGGCAGGCTTACTACTGAAAAACAATTCCAGGACCTTATCATTAAAGAAGGTGCTACGGGCATTGTGCGCTTAAGTGATGTGGCCAGGGTAGAGATAGCACCCGAAGTGATGGAGCAGGGATGGAAGTACAACGGGGTAAATGCCGTAGGCCTGGTAATCATACCACAGCCCGGCGCTAATAATATCCAGATCGCCGATGAGTTTTATAAAAAACTGGAGGCAATTAAAAAAGCGAACAAGTCGGATATTGAAATGAACCTGTTGCTCGATAACACCACCAACATACGGCATTCGATCAGTGAAGTGAAAGATACTTTGATCATTGCCTTCAGCCTGGTGGTGCTGGTAATATTCTTTTTCTTCAGGGATTGGCTGATCGCTATCCGCCCGTTGATAGATATTCCCATTTCACTGATCGCCACATTTTTCATCATGTATTTTTCCGGCTTTTCTATCAATATCCTCACTTTGCTGGGTATCGTGTTGGCGACAGGGTTAGTAGTGGATGATGGCATTGTTGTAACCGAGAATATCTTCCGGAAACTGGAACAGGGATTACCGATAAAAAAAGCGGCGCTGGAAGGAAGTAAGGAAATATTCTTTGCGGTGATATCCACCTCCGTAACCCTGGCGATCGTTTTCTTACCCGTGATATTCTTGCAGGGATTCATTGGCAGGCTGTTCAGGGAATTTGGTGTAACGCTTGCTGCAGCGGTACTCGTATCGGCATTTGTATCGCTTACCATTACACCTGTATTGAATGTATTGCTGAGTAGGAAAAAAGCAGGGCACGGAAAATTTTACCAGAAGACAGAACCTTTTTTCACCGGCATGGAAAACGGGTACAATCGTTTATTGAAAGGTTTTGTAAAAGTAAGATGGCTGGCGATCCCGATCATTGTGGTTTGTGGTGCCATCATATTCCTGATCATGAACTCACTGCAAAGCGAGATAGCGCCTATGGAAGACCGTTCTAGTGTACGCTTTACCGTTACCGGCCAGGAAGGCACGAGCTACAGCAAGATGCAGAAGATCTCGGACGACATTGGAAATTATCTATTGGATTCCGTGCCCGAACGCGATTTTGTGTTTGCACGTACACCCGCGAACGGTGGTGTCAATACCTCGCAACCCAGGCTTGGATTGATAGATCCCAAAGACCGGAAGCGGACCCAGAACGATATTGCCATTGACCTCCAGAAAAAATTAAGCCGTTTCAATGATGCCAGGATAGCTGCGATACAGGAACAAACTATTTCAGTAGGACTAGGATCAAGAGGTAGTCAGCCGGTGCAGTTTGTGTTGCAAAACGAAGACCTTGAAAAGCTAAAGGCCGTGATCCCTAAATTCCTGGAAGAAGTGAGAAAAGATAAGACCTTTGCCAACCCCGACGTGAACCTCAAATTCAATAAACCCGAGATAGACCTTACTGTAGACAGGATGAAGGTGAAGGACCTTGGGCTTTCGTCGCAGGATATCGTTTCGGCAATCCAATCTGCGTTTAGTGGTGGGCGTTTGGCCTATTATATAATGAATGGGCACCAATATTCTGTGATCGCACAGGTAGACAGGGCCGACCGCAACCAACCTGCCGACATTTCAAAACTTTATGTGCGGAATAATAAAGGCGAAAGCATACCATTAAGCACTGTTGTGCACCTGGCCGAAAGTAGCAGCCCGCCTACTTTGTTTCACTATAACCGGTACAAGGCGGCCACCATTTCTGCATCGCTTGAACCGGGCAAGACCATTGGCGACGGCGTGAAAGCAATGCAGGAGATTGCAAAAAGATTATTGGACGAAACCTACCAGACCTCATTGAGCGGTGCTTCACGCGATTATGCAGAGAGTTCATCCAATATCGCATTTGCATTTGGCCTGGCGCTGATATTGATCTACCTCGTTTTGGCAGCACAGTTCGAAAGTTTTGTAGACCCGCTGATCATCATGCTTACGGTGCCATTGGCCCTTGCGGGAGCGTTGCTAAGCCTTTATGTATTTGGACAGACCTTGAATATTTTTTCAGAGATCGGCATGATCATGCTGATAGGCCTTGTAACCAAGAATGGTATATTGATCGTGGAATTTGCAAACAAGAAAAGAGAAAAAGGGCTAACTAAACTGCAGGCCGTACTGGAAGCATCAACGCAGCGGTTGCGCCCCATATTGATGACGAGCCTGGCTACCACATTGGGTGCATTGCCCATTGCATTGAGTTTAGGAGCATCTTCTTCCAGCCGCGAGCCATTGGGCATTGTGGTGGTAGGCGGGCTTTTATTCTCCCTGGTATTAACTTTGTTCATCATCCCTGCGATGTATTTACTTTTATCCGGCAAACACAAGGCAGAAAAAATTGAGATCATAGAATAACAGGCACTAAAAGTGGCTGATGGAGGAACGGCCACTGCAAAACACCGCAGCGGGCATCAATAACACAAACACGTATTAAAGGCTGATGAAAAGCATAACCATATTTATTAGTTTTCTTTTTATATCACTGCTTACCCGGGCGCAAGCCCCGTTGCGATTACCCGATGCCGTTAATATTGCTTTGAAGAACAGCCTGGATATCCAACTCGCAAAAAATAAGATAGAAGCGAATAATATCAACAATAATTATGGCGTGGCAGGCGGAATGCCATTGGTTACGGGCAACCTTTCTGATAATGAACAGGTATCCAACATCAATCAAAAACTAAACACGGGCACCACCATCAACAGGTCGGGTGCTGCTACCAATACATTGAATGTGGGCGTTACCGGTAGCATATTATTATACAACGGCGGCAGGGTGATCGCCACAAAGAAAAGACTGGCAGAACTGGAATTACAAAGTAAAGAACAACTTAATTCGCAGGTACAGGCCATCATGGCAGATGTGATGACCGGCTATTATGATATTGTGCGGCAGCAGAGTTATACCAAAACGATCGATCGTTCTATTGATGCTGCAAAACAAAAACTGGCGATCGTTAAAACAAGCCAGCAACTGGGATTGGCAAATAATGCTGATCTTTTTCAGGCTCAAATTGACCTGAATGCCTTGCTGCAGGCCCAACAGGCGCAATGGCTGGTAATAGGGCAGGCTAAGGCAGAGCTACTGCGTTTACTAACGCTCAAAGCAGATTCTTCCATTACTATCGAAGATACCATCATCGTTGACCGTGGGGTTAATTTAGACGCCGTATTGGCCAGCCTCACAAAAAATGCAGATGTGGTAGCGGCTGATGAACAGGTAAGGATCAATGAACTGGTCGTTAAAGAAATCATTGCACAACGATACCCATCGGTAAGGGCTACCAGCGGTTTTAATTTTGCACGTAGCCAGGCGGCGGCAGGGCAGTTATTGTTGAATCAGAATTACGGCCCCTCTGTAGGACTTACCTTTGGCATTCCCATCTATAACGGTTCCGTATACAAGCGCCAGCAAAAAACGGCCACGCTCAATGTGAGTAATGCCGAGTTGCAGAAAAAAATACTCATAAGGGATTACAGTGCACAAGCTGTAAAATTGTTCCACGCCTATACCGATGCATTAAAACAATTGGAAACAGAACAGCAGAATTATAAATTATCCGGCCAGCTGCTCGACCTGTCGTTAAAACGTTTTCAGTTCAGGCAGGCTACCATTGTTGAAGTAAAAAATGCGCAGCAAAATTTTGAAGAATCCGGTTACCGGATGGTAAACCTCAATTATGCAGCCAAATCTGCGGAGATAGAGTTGAAGAAACTGGCAAATCAGTTGAGTTTATAATTTACCGATTTGCTAATTTGCTAATTTGGAGATGAATCAATTTGGTGATGTGACGATTTGGTGATGTGACGATTTGGTGATGTGACGATTTGGTGATGTGATGATTTGGAGATGTGATGATTAAGTACACCACGAATTGAAGGAATCATCAAATCTCCAAATCTCCAAATCTCCAAATTTTCAAATTTTCAAATCTCCAAATTTTCAAACCGATTAAGTAATAACTCTAACTGTATTTTTAATGCGATTCGCCTGGTGCACCAATTCCTGTTTTTCTTTACTTAGAATCGTTATATGGCCCATCTTGCGTCCCGGCCTGGTTTCTTTTTTACCATAGATATGTACAAACACGTTCTCTATCTGTAAAATTTCATTCAATCCTTCATATACTGCTTCCCCGCTATATCCTTCAGCACCCAATAAGTTTACAATGGCAGCGGGCAAAATATGTTCCGTGCTTCCCAAAGGATAACCCAGCATCACCCTCCAGAGCATGTCGAACTGCGAAGAAAAATTGGCTTCAATGGTATGGTGCCCGCTATTGTGTACCCTTGGTGCGGTCTCATTCACGTACACGTTATCGTTATGGTCAACAAATAATTCGATGGCAAAAATACCGGCACTTTGCAGGTCCCTTACAACTTTTCCTGCAATGGCTTCCACCTTCCATAGTATTTTTTCCGGAAGAACGGCAGGGCTTACCTGGTATTCCAGCAAGTTCAGCCTGTTGTCGAAGATCATGTCCACCGCTGGATACATGGCCGTATCGCCGGTATCGCTTACGGCAATGATCACTGCGATCTCTTTTTTTATTTTTACCATTTTCTCCAGTACAGCAGGTGCATCAAACCCTTTGCTGATATCGTCTTTTGTTTCGATGACCTGTACACCACGGCCGTCGAAACCACCCGTCGCCAGTTTATGTACGGCGGGTAAAAAACTACTGTTGTTGGTAAGCTCGTTGATATTTTGCGTGATCAAAAAATCGGCAGTTGGTACCTCGTTGTCTTTATAGAACTGCTTTTGCAGTATCTTATTTTTAATGGTCTTCAGCGCTGCAGGTTTGGGATAGATCCTTACGCCCTCGCTTTCTAATTTTTCCAAAGCGGCTTCATTCACACTTTCAATCTCGATGGTAATGGCATCAAGGCCTTTCCCGAATTGATACACGTCATCAAAGTTTTTGATATCGCCGCTAATGAAATGATGGCAAAGGTGTGCAGCAGGGCAACCGGCATCATTTTCCATCAGGTAGGTTTCAACAGGGTAATTGGCAGCAGCCTGTAATAACATTCTTCCAAGCTGGCCGCCGCCGAGGATTCCTACTTTTGTCATAGCGCAAATATAGAATCTACCTGCCGAAGTAGGCATAAGTTTTATTATCTTTGTTTTAACAATGATGCCCGATTATCCACATAAACTTTTTTCCGATAAGCGCAACAACTACTCTTTACTGATGTTGACGCTGGCCATGGATTCGGTAGATTAATTTGATACCGCTACAATTCTCTTTATCTCAAATTAATTATAATGGAAACAACAACCATACAACCTTCAACAGTCAATACAGCATCCACTGATTTTCTTCCCTTGCAGGGCACCGATTATGTAGAGTTCTATGTGGGCAATGCCAAACAGGCCGCCCATTTTTATAAAACGGCTTTTGGTTTTCAGTCATTGGCCTATGCTGGCCCCGAAACAGGTGTAAAGGACAAAGTGAGTTATGTGATCCGCCAGCATAAACTCACGTTTGTTTTAACCACACCATTAAGAGCAGGGAATGTGATCGCCGACCATATTTATAAACACGGCGACGGCGTAAAAGTGATCGCATTAAAAGTAGAGGATGCAAAAGATGCGTATGAAGAAACTACCAAACGCGGTGGCAAGCCTTATCTTCAGCCAACGGTATTAAAAGATGATAACGGCGAAGTGGTATTGAGCGGTATTCATACCTATGGTGAAACGGCGCACCTTTTTGTAGAAAGAAAAAATTACCATGGCGTGTTCATGCCGGGCTTTATTGAATGGAAGTCAGATTATAATCCTGCTGAAACAGGGCTTTTATATGTTGATCACTGTGTAGGTAATGTTGGATGGAACCAAATGAACCCCTGGGTAAAATTCTATGAAGAAGTGATGGGCTTTAAGAACATCCTTAGTTTTGATGATAAAGACATTTCTACCGAATATTCTGCTTTAATGAGTAAAGTGATGAGTAACGGAAATGGTTTTGTAAAATTTCCCATCAATGAACCCGCTGAAGGAAAAAAGAAAAGCCAGGTAGAGGAGTACCTCGATTTTTATGATGGCGAAGGCGTACAGCACGTGGCCATCGCTACCAATGATATCGTAAAAACGGTTGCTGAATTGCAAAGAAGGGGCATTGAATTTTTGAATATCCCCGACAGTTATTATGTTGATGTGCTGGACAGGGTAGGGCATATCGATGAAGACCTTGCACCCTTGCAGGAACTGGGCATTTTAATAGACCGTGATGAAGAAGGGTACCTGTTACAGATATTCAGTAAACCCCTGGAAGACAGGCCTACATTGTTTTTCGAGATCATCCAACGCAAAGGGGCTAAAAGTTTCGGCAAGGGGAATTTCAAGGCGTTATTTGAGGCGCTGGAAAGGGAACAGGATGCAAGAGGGAATTTGTAACCTCCGCAAGGGTTGGTGTTATCACAACCACCAAATGATCGATTAACTAAAAAACAGTTATCATTTAATGAAGTACCCGGTTGTAAAATCTATGTTGACTTTTTTATTTGCATTGAGCGCAACAGTATCTTCATTTTCCCAAACGGCTGTTGTTGAAGACCAAAAAGTATCTGGCAAGATCGCCGATGTGTTCAATCGGGGACAAGACAGCCTGAAAAAAGAATTCAAAGCAAAGCAGATCAGCTGGCCACCCAAAGCCTTATACATCCGCTCGTTCAAGTACGACCGGCTGATGGAAATATGGGTGAAGGGAGATGATAATGGTAAATTTCGTTTTTTAAAATCCTATAAAATATGCATGGGAAGCGGAACGATGGGGCCTAAGCGCATGGAAGGTGATTACCAGGTGCCCGAAGGTTTTTATTATATCAATGAATTCAATCCTAACAGTAATTATCATTTATCACTGGGCCTCAATTATCCCAATGCATCCGACCGCATCTTAAGTGACCCCATCCAACCCGGCAGCGATATTTATATTCATGGCAACTGTGTATCTGTTGGTTGCCTTGCTATCAGTGATGAACCTATCGAAGAATTATATATCATGGCTACCTTTGCAAAGGAAAGCGGGCAGGATTTTATTCCCGTTCATGTGTTCCCGGTAAAATATGATGAGAAGAAGTCGATGGACTACCTGGCACAGGCAACAAAAGACAATAAAGCGCTTAAAAAATTTACCCTCAATCTTAAAGAAGCCTTCGATTATTTTGAAGAGAAGAAGCAGTTGCCGGTTATCCTGGTAAATAAAAAAGGAGAATATATTTTTAACTAGCGCATCAGCACCTGTATCGTTTCAGTGGTTTTTTGTTCCAGTAAAATCACCCTGTCTTTTGTCAATGTGGCAATAGTTGCCTCATTATAATGCCGCACGGTCAGGAGGGTAAGCCCTTTTTCCAGTTGTACATCAAAAATGGCGGATGCAGCAATGGCGAGCCTTTCAACCTTCTCGGCCTGGTCATCAAGGCAACATACTAAACTTACGGCGCCGTTTTGCGAAAGGTTGGGGCGGATCTTGATACTTGCGAACATATCATGCAACTGGCTGATGGGTTTTTCTTCAACGAAAGAAAAATCCTTGGAACTCAGTACCATCAGCACCTGGTCTTTCTTCAATACAATGATCGGTGGCAATCCGTATACAGGCTTATTACTGATAACGGTTCCGGGTAACTGCGGATCCAGGAAGCAACGTACGTGCAAAGGGATATTTTTATTCTCCAGGGGTTTGATCGTCTTGGGATGTATCACCTGCGCCCCGTAATAGGCCATCTCCACTACTTCGCGGTAATTCAGTGCAGGTATCACCTGTGCAGTTGGAAATGCCTTGGGGTCGGCATTCATTACGCCTTCCACATCCTTCCAGATGGTTTGGTCTGTTGCATTTAAAATATTGGCGAAGATAGCGGCGCTGAAATCACTGCCTTCTCTTCCCAATGTAGTGCTTTCATTCTCATCAGTTGAACCGATAAAACCCTGCGTGATCACCATATCATATTCGTCAAACAATGGTTCAATGGTAGCCTTTATTTTTTCGGTGGTAATATCCCAGTCAATAGTGGCATCCCTGAAATTATCATCTGTGCGAATGAGGTCCCTGACATCCACCCATTTATTTTTTTGTCCCGTTTCATTCAAATAAATGCTTACCAGTGAAGTACTCATCAGTTCACCACTGCAAACCACCTGGTCGTAATAATAATCATATCCTCTTACCGGTTTATCATGCAGCAACCATTCCACTTCTGTAAAAAAATCCTTCAACTGGCCTTCGGCTTTTTGCCAGTTTACGGTGATGAGGTATTTGAGGATCTTGAGATGCGCTTCTTTCACCTGGTCAAATAACTGCAGTGCATCTTCCTTACGCCCGTCGAAAAAAGCATCCACTACTTTTTCCAGGGCATTGGTGGTTTTACCCATGGCCGAAATGATGACCAATATCTTTTCGCCGCTATGCTGCCGCAGTATCCCGGCTGTATTTACGATCCTGTCTGCCGTGTTGATACTGGCCCCGCCAAACTTAAAAACCTTCATATATATAATTTGCTAATTTGCCGATCCGGAGCTGAAGATACCGATCGGTAATTATTGTTAAATGCTTATTTTTGAGTGCAAATCTACTCCCGATAGGCGTTGGGACAAAATTGTAAATAATATTTCTTATGAATATTAATCGCAGGATACAAACACTCGATGAATTCACGATCCAGCAAATGCGGGATTTCCCCAAGGCTACCGGCGAACTGGCGGGCTTATTAAGGGATATTGGCCTGGCTGCAAAGCGGGTAAATGTGGAGGTAAATAAAGCCGGGCTGGTCGATATCTTAGGCGATGCCGGCAGTATCAATGTACAGGGGGAAGAAGTGAAGAAACTGGATATCTATGCCAATAACCAGTTCATGGGTGTATTGCAGCATGGCATCAGCTGTGCAGGCATTGGCAGTGAAGAAATGGATGATATCGTTGTTTTTGATGATGATGTAAGTACGCAAAGTAAATATGTTTGTTTATTTGACCCGCTGGATGGCAGCAGTAATATAGATGTGAATGTTTCTATCGGGACCATCTTCAGCGTATTTCGCAGGGTGAGTGAATTGGGCAAGCCGGCTACCAGGGAAGATTTTTTACAACAAGGCAATAAGCAGGTTGCTGCAGGTTATATCATCTACGGATCTTCCACCATGTTTGTGTATGCCACCCGCAGGGGCGTAAATGGTTTTACACTGGATCCTTCCATTGGTGAGTATTCATTAAGCCATCCTGATATCAAATGCCCTGAAACCGGTAAGATGTATTCTGTTAACCACGGCAATTTTTTCCAGTATGATGAGCCTGTGCGGAAATATATCACTGCCTGCCAGAAAAAAGATAAGACCAACGGTGGCCCATACACGCAGCGCTATATCGGCAGCATGGTATCGGATGTACATCGTAATTTAATAAAGGGCGGCATATTCATGTATCCCGGAACTACGGATAAGCCAAAAGGCAAGCTAAGGTTGTTATACGAGTGTAATCCCTTTGCATTTATCGTTGAAAGGGCCGGCGGTGTTGCTACTAACGGTAAGATACGGATACTGGATATTCAGCCAACCGAATTGCACGAACGCACGCCTTTTTTTATAGGAAGTAAATTAATGATGGAGGAGTTGGATGGGTTTATGAAAGCCCCCTCAGCCCCCTAGCGGAAGAACTGTGATGACGCTATTGATCTATATTCTTTTATTAAATTGATGCGTATATGTAACCTGTTGTACCATTAAACGATTTAGCAAAATACCAGCGTCCAAAGATCAGGGAACTGAATTTGAGTTTACAGTAGTACAAAAGCTACATCAAGGAACAAACCCAGTCCCGCCATATGCGGGAGGCTGTAATCTTTCCTGGGGGTCATTTTTTGTTTCTTTTTTGGACAAGCAAAAAAGAAA
>JANYIM010000003.1 GCA_025362055.1 Bacteroidota bacterium | reverse complement strand
AAGCTACAGGAACTGGAGACTTAGATGATTTGTATTTTGTATACAAAAATTCTAAATGGCTATTTTGGGGAATAGGATTAGAAGGAGATTAAAAAATTATGCAATTCTGCAATTTCGGATTAAGTTCGTTACTCAAACGTTACTTGGTGAAATGAAAAAACCCCGCATTTATAGTAAACACGAGGTTCTTAGCCAAATGGTTTGGTACCACGTACGGGATTCGAACCCGTGATTCCTCCGTGAAAGGGAGGCGTCTTAACCCCTTGACCAACGCGGCATTTCCTGTTAAAGGACGGCAAAGATAACGTGTAACAGTTTTTTAGCCAAATAATTTAACTCCAACTATATCAGTTTTACCCGTTTTGGACTATATCAGTTGGAAACCTGCGCCCGTATTGGGCCTCTTTATTATTTCACAATAAGATAATCTTAAAATATTCCCGGTTAATGTGTTTTACAAAATGTACTTTTGCACCGCAAATCCGATAGCTATCGGAATACAATTTCTTAATTCTTAATTTTTAATTCTTAATTAAAATGAGTACAGTAAAAGTTGCAATTAACGGTTTTGGCCGCATCGGCCGTTTGGTGTTTCGCCAGATCTATAATATGGATGGCATTGAAGTTGTTGCCATCAATGATCTTACCAGTCCTGCAGTACTCGCACATTTATTAAAATATGATAGTGCACAGGGTCGCTTTGGCCAGGATGTAAAACATACAGAGAACTCGATCGTTGTAAATGGCCATGATGTAAAGATATATGCACAAAAAGATCCTGCACAGATACCATGGGGACAGCATGATGTAGACGTGGTGATCGAAAGCACCGGCTTCTTCACTGATAAAGTAAAAGCAGAAGCGCATTTAACAGCAGGTGCAAAAAGAGTAGTGATATCAGCTCCTGCAACAGGCGATCTTAAAACGGTTGTATTCAATGTCAACCACGCAATACTGGATGGCAGCGAAAAAATTATCAGCTGTGCAAGTTGTACTACCAACTGTTTGGCGCCCATGGCAAAAACACTGAATGATAAATTTGGTATCGTTACCGGTATCATGAGCACCATTCATGCTTATACCAATGACCAGAATACATTGGATGCACCTCATCCAAAAGGTGACCTGCGCAGGGCAAGAGCTGCAGCAGCCAATATCGTTCCTAACAGTACCGGTGCAGCGAAAGCGATCGGTTTGGTATTACCTGAGTTAAAAGGAAAATTAGACGGAGGCGCACAACGTGTTCCGGTGATCACGGGTTCTGTTACCGAATTATATTCCATATTGGAAAAAACAGTTACTCCCGAAGAAGTGAATGCAGCGATGAAAGCCGCCAGCAATGAAAGCTTTGGTTATACCGAAGATGAGATCGTGAGCAGTGATGTGATCGGCATTACATTCGGTTCTTTATTTGATGCAACACAAACCAAGGTGCAGACCATTGGAGATAAGCAACTGGTGAAGACAGTTAGCTGGTATGACAATGAGATGAGCTATGTATCTCAGTTGGTGAGGACGGTGCATCATTTTGCAAAACTGATCAGCTAGTTTTTAATTAATATATTTATCACCGCGGAGGCGCTGAGACGCAGAGGACAAATTCTCAGCGCCTCCCCGTCTCTGCGGTTTTATTTTAAATAACAGTTATGTCAAAATTCAGCGACTACAATTTCAAAGGCCAGAAAGCCCTCATCCGTGTAGACTTCAACGTTCCACTGGATGCCAACTTCAACATCACCGATGATACAAGGATGACCGCAACCATCCCCACCATAAAAAAAGTGTTGGCAGATGGGGGCAGTGTTATCTTAATGAGTCATCTCGGCAGGCCCAAGGGCGGTCCGGAAGATAAATTCTCATTACAACATCTCGTAAAACATTTGTACGAACTCCTTAACCCCCCTTTAGGGGATGGGGGCGGGAACGGAAGCAATACCGCAATCACCCATGTATTCTTCGCCAACGACTGCATCGGTGAACAGGCGCACATGACCGCCTCCATATTAAGGGCAGGTGAAGTGTTGCTATTGGAAAACCTTCGCTTTTATAAAGAAGAGGAAGCAGGTGATGAAGCTTTTGCAGAAAAATTAAGCAAGCTGGGAGATGTATATGTGAATGATGCTTTTGGTACGGCTCATCGTGCGCACGCATCCACGGCTGTTATCGCAAAATTCTTCCCGGCAGATAAAAAAATGTTTGGCCTGCTGATGGAAGCAGAGGTATTGAGTGCAGAAAAAGTGTTGCATAATGCGGAAAAACCTTTCACTGCAATCATCGGCGGTGCAAAAGTTTCTGATAAGATCCTCATCATTGAAAATTTATTGGATCGTGCTAATAATATCATCATCGGTGGTGGCATGGCCTATACTTTTTTAAAAGCTCAGGGCAATGAAGTGGGCAGCAGTCTCTGCGAATTGGATAAACTGGATCTTGCCAATGAGATATTAGCAAAAGCCATAGCAAAGAATGTAAAGATCTGTTTACCCGTTGATAGCATTGTAGCAGATAAATTCGCTGCAGATGCCAATACCAAAGAAGTAGACAATCATCATATTGAAACCGGTTGGATGGGACTTGATATCGGCAGTAAGGCAATTGCTGAATTTACAGATGTGATCATGAACAGCAAGACAATTTTATGGAATGGCCCCATGGGTGTTTTTGAGATGGAAAAATTCCAGAACGGAACAAAGTCCATTGCATTGGCAGTTGCAGCATCTACCGTTAAGGGCGCATTTAGCCTGGTGGGTGGTGGCGACAGTGTAGCTGCGGTGAACCAATTTCATTTAGCCGATAAGGTGAGCTATGTAAGTACCGGCGGCGGGGCCATGCTCGAATATTTCGAGGGAAAGGTTTTGCCGGGAATAAAGGCGATAACGGATTAGCATATTATGCCGGGCCATTCGTCTATGTAAGAGCGTTCCTTCCTCCCGGGGAAGACGGGGTGTAGAATTAACCCCTTATATAGAAAAAGTGTATTATTTTTAACATCTTAACACTAAAAAACAAAATTATGAAACGTACAGGTCTTATTGTTTTAGCCATTGTTGCAGTATTGGTTCTTTGGGGAATCTCCGTACGCAACGGATTGGCCACTGCACAAACAGGCATCAATGGTAAATGGGGTGAAGTAGAAACCCAATACCAGCGTAAGAAAAATTTATATGATAATGTAATCGCAACTATTAAGGGTTCTGCAAAGAATGAAGACACCACTTTGATCAAGATCACGCAAATGCGTGCAAAGATCCCTACCACGATCGATCAGAATAATCCACAGGCATTGGCTGATGCAAATCGCCAGTTCGACCAGATGAAGTCGGCCATCAATATCAGCGTGGAAGCTTATCCAACGATCCAGACAACCCAGGCCTTCCGTGATTTCCAGGCCCAGGTAGAAGGAACAGAGAACAGGGTAGCTGTTGCGATACGTGACTGGAACCAGTCGATCACGGATTATAATACCAAGATCGTCAAGTTCCCTAATAATTTACTCGCGGGTATGTTTGGCTACACTCAAAAAGCTAATTACAAAGCTGATGAGGATGCAAAAGATACCAAGGTTGATTTCAGCAAGTAAATAAATAATTACTGTGGGTATATTTCCCTTGTTCAAAAAGAAAGATTTCTTTTCTGCTAAAGAAAAAGAGCAGATCGTGCAGTCTATTGGCTTAGCCGAAAAAGAAACCAGTGGTGAGATCAGGATATTCGTGGAAAGCAAGAATCCTTTTATGGACCCCATCGACCGGGCCGGGGAAATATTCTTTAAATTAAAAATGCAGGAGACAGAGCACCGCAATGCGGTGCTCTTATACATTGCAACAAAGCACCAGGAGCTGGCTTTGTTCGCTGATGAAGGTATATACAAAGAAGTAGGAGCAGATTACTGGAACAACGCAGTGAAGAACATGATCGCACATTTTTCAAAAGATAATATCGCCCATGGTATTGAACAATGTGTACATGAGATCGGTGAAACACTGAAAGAAAAATTTCCTTATTCAGCAACAGATGATGTAAATGAATTACCAGACGATATTGTGTTTGGCAGATAAGATATTCAAAAAGATATAGTAGCATTCAATTCAAAAATGAAAAAACTTCTTTCCATATTTTTATTGTCGCTGTTATCTGCTATCGCTTTTTCACAGAATAATTTTGACCCCGAAGCATTATTAAAACAAGCGCCTGCAAAGCAGCAACTGGTAAATGATTTCACTGGTACGCTTACTCCCGATCAGATCCAGGCATTAGAAAGAAAGCTGGTTACATTTAATGACAGCACTACCACGCAGATCGCCGTTGTCATCATTCCTTCCTTAAATGGCAATGATGTTTCCGATTATAATCTTAAGCTGGGCCGGGCATGGGGAGTAGGCGGCAAGGAATTTAACAATGGCATTGTTTTACTGATTGCTAAAGAAGATCATAAATTAAATATTGCCACGGGATATGGTGTGGAAGGCGCATTGCCGGATGCGACCTGCAAACAGATCATTGACGACATCATTACTCCCAAGTTCAAGGGCAATGATTTTTACCGTGGTATCGATGATGGAACAGATGCTATCATGCAGGCTGTTAAAGGGGAATATACTGCCCCGCCGGGTGCTCATAAAAGAGGTTTTGGTTTTGGCAGGATACTTTTTTACATTTTCATCTTCATTGTTTTTATACTGTCTGTTGTACGTGGCGGAGGAAAAGGTGGCGGCGGATCTATGACACGTGGCGGCTTTACTGCATGGACCATCGGAAGCATGTTAGGCAGTGGTGGCGGTTCTGGCGGCGGCTGGGGCGGCGGCGGAGGAGGCGGTAGTTTTGGTGGTTTCGGTGGAGGAAGCTTTGGCGGTGGTGGTGCCAGCGGCAGTTGGTAAAAGCTAAAATAACTTTACCAAAGTTTCAAACTTTAGTAAAGTTGATAAATACTACAATGCCCCTATTATTTCAAAGACATTTTTTTTCTGCAGCGCAAAAAGAACGGATCATCGCCGCCATACGTTCTATGGAACAACAGACCAGCGGAGAGATCAGGATTTTTGTAGAAACAAAAAATCCCTTTGTAGATCCGCTTGACCGTGCCCGGGAGGTCTTTCACCAATTAAAGATGGAGAATACCAAACACCGCAATGCGGTGCTTTTATATATTGCCGTAAAACACCGGGAGTTGGCATTATTTGGCGATGCAGGTATTCATAAACTTACGGGAACCGATCATTGGAAGAGTGCAGTACAAAATATCAGTAAACATTTTAAAGGTGGTGATATTGTTGAAGGGATCGTGCAGAGCATCTTCTATATTGGTGAATTATTAAAAGAGAAATTTCCTTACGACCCTAAAACAGGCAGCAACGAATTGCCGGGCGAGATGCTCATTGAAGAATAAATAAAGTTGTTCATAGAACGAAAATGAAAAAAATATTTTCCATATCGCTGTTACTGTTCGTTACTGCAGTAGCTTTTTCTCAAAATAAATCTGACCCCGAAGGTTTCCTGAAAGGCAGGCCTGCAAAGGAGCAGCTGGTTACCGATTCCAGCGGCATATTAACTGAAGATCAAATACAGGCTTTGGAATATAAGCTGGATGCGTTTAATGACAGCACATCCACACAAATTGCCGTAGTTATCATTCCTACGCTCGGCGAGAATGAGATCGCTGATTATGGTGTTAAGTTGTTCAGGGCATGGGGTGTTGGTACAAAAGAGCATAATAATGGCGTTCTTTTACTGATCGCGAAAGACGAACGAAAACTTAATATCACAACAGGTTATGGCGTAGAGGGTGCATTACCTGATATCACTTGTAAGGAAATAATTGATGAGGTCATTGTCCCCAAATTCAAGGATAATGATTTTTACCGGGGAATTGATGATGGTACCGATGCCATCATGCAAGCTGTAAAAGGAGAGTATACTGCACCCGAAGGTTATGGTGAATCAAAACATCATTACTCCTTATTCTTAAGAATATTATTCTGGATCATCGGCATCATTGTTTTGCTCATTTTAATGAAGACAGGATTATTATGGCCATTATTGAATATCGCTACCAGCATTGTATTCAGCAGCGGAGGAAGCAGTAGCGGAGGAGGAGGGTTTAGTGGTTTTGGAGGCGGAAGCTCCGGTGGCGGTGGTGCGAGTGGGAGTTGGTAGAAAAAAACTTTGCCAAAGTTCTAAACTTTGGCAAAGTTGCAAATGGCATTCTATTCTGCCCCATCTTTAAAGGGGCAAAATAGCGTTTACTTCATCCCGTTAGTAATATAATCAGCGATCTCCTGCCCCTTAGCTTTTCCTATTTTATCCAATCCTGCTTTAAATGTTGGTTCCGTAAATCCACGGAATTGTTCAGGTACTGCTTTCCTGAATTTTAAGATCATGTCAATTCCTTTTTTCACATTACTGATATTGTTCACTTTTTGGAGATAATTGCAAAAGGTTTCAGTCATGGTTAATTTTTCCTGGCTTATAGGTGCTTTGTCATAACGACCGGCAATGAAATCAAAATCAGCTTCTGTTCCGTTGCTCATAATGATATCACTTACTTCATCACCCAGTTCGCCCTTGGCATCATTGCTGTATTGTTTTGCCAATGTATAAGCATTAGCCTGATCCAGTTCTGCCAGGCCTGTTAAAGCTGCACCGGCAACACTGTAAGAAGAATCAGCAACATTGTTCTTATACAGGGAAAGATATTTTGCATCCTTTGTCTTTGCAAGGAAATTAATAGCGGCGGCTTTTGTCCTCCTGTCTTTTTCTGTATTCGCAATAGTTTCCACAGCAGCTATCACATCAGCATCTTTTGCAAATTTCGATTTTCCAAGATTATCGATCGTGCCTCTTCTCAGCGGGGCAAACTTATCTTTTAAACCTTCGGCAAGTTCTTTCATGCCTTTCTTTGCAAAATAATCAAGTGCTTCTTTGCGATCGAGGTAAAGCGGTGCGCTCTTCCACTGTTTCACAAAATTATCTGCGGTCTTATTATCTGTCTTTGCCCAAAGCATTACTTTATCGGCATCAACATTAATCAATTCAGGCCTTTGTGTATAGTTAAAAGTAAAAGTGTCGATCTTATTCTCTACCCATACATTGTAGCGCTTTTTAGTGGCACCGGTGTATACATCAATTGCTATTGGTAAACGAAATACCTTGTCTGTTTTTTGTGTTTGCTCAATGATCACGCTTGCTTTTCCGGCTGCATCATCATAAGCATAATCTATCTTAACGATGGGGTGGCCGCTGCCGTAGAACCATTGGTTCCAGAACCAGTTCATATCCTGCCCGGTTACTTCTTCAAAAGCAAGGCGCATTTGTCCGGATTCACCCGGTTTGAATTTATTAGTAGTAAGGTAATTATTCAGTGATTTAAAATAAGCATCTTCTCCAACATAGTTGCGCAGCATCTGGTGAACACGACCACCTTTCTGATAACTCACAAGATCAAATACGTCTTCCTTATCTGCATAATGAAAACGAACGAGGTCCTTTTTTGCATCATTTGGACTGTTTAGATACTGCGTAAGCCCCTGTTGATTTTCATAATCACCAGCATCTTTACCGTGCTTGTATTCCGTCCATAATGTCTGACTGTAATCAGCCATTGATTCATTCACGGTGATATTACTCCAGCTCTCGCAGGTAACAAGGTCACCAAACCACTGGTGAAATAATTCGTGACAGATAACGGTTTCCCAACTATTGCCATCGGTCAGTTGTCTTGCATTCTGGTAAGCGCTTTCCTGATGAAGTGTAGCACTGGTGTTTTCCATTGCACCACTCACATAATCCCTTCCAACGATTTGCGAATATTTAGGCCAGGCATAATCAACACCCAGTTTAGTAGAGTAAAATTGTATCATCTCAGGTGTAAGTCCAAATACACCTCTTGCATAAGGAGCCTGGTCTTTCTCTACATAGTAACTTACTTCTTTTCCTTTCCAGCTGTCTTTGATAATGGCATAATCTCCTACACCCATAAAAAATAAATAAGGTGCATGGGGCAGGTCCATTTTCCAGTAATCAGTACGTGTACCATCTGCATTTTTCTTTTGGCTGATCAGTAAACCGTTGCTAAGCGTAACATATTTTGCAGGAACGGTCATGTATATCTCATCTGTTGTTTTTTGATTGGGCTTATCAATGGTGGGCATCCAAACACTGTTGGCTTCTGTTTCTCCCTGTGTCCATATCTGGGTAGGCTTGTCTTTATCTTCTCCTTTTGGATTAATGAAATACAAACCCTTTGCATCGTTGATGGCAGCGCTTCCGTGCACCACTACATCATTGGGCTTGCTGATATAATCAATATAGATCGTGTAGTTCTCTCCGCCTTTGTAGGTCTTGCCCAACATGATCTTCAATTGCATTCCGTCGTTCACATACTTCAGTGCAGATTTAGCGGTGCCATTCATCATGGATATTTCTTTTATCTCCATACCTTTTGCATCCAGCGTTAAGGAATCAGTTGGATAA
The DNA here is from genome assembly GCA_025362055.1 of Bacteroidota bacterium. Taxonomy (GTDB): domain Bacteria; phylum Bacteroidota; class Bacteroidia; order Chitinophagales; family Chitinophagaceae; genus Ferruginibacter. Next base: position 3,632 of record JANYIM010000003.1, on the reverse strand, counting down.
AAATGCGGCTTTAGGGTCAGCCATTCTTTGCCGTACATCCAGGCTTTATCATAATCAAATCTTACATCCAGCTTTGTGTGTACCAGGTCGTTCACCCTGGGACTGGAAGCACGGTATATTTTTTTCCAGGAAGTGTCTTTGGGTTCCTGGCCAAACTGCGCCATCGTAAAAAGGGGACCTGCTACTAAGGCAAGCAAAAACAAACGTTTCTTCATAAATAAATTTTAGAGTGCAAAAATAAGTGCTGTTAAGTTAAAGAGTGGTCAATTTTTATATAAATGGTAATTGCATCCAATAAATGCCCCGAATTTAATTAGCTTTGTTTGTAAAGTTTTTCCTGAATGAAGTATTTATTCGTCTCGTTTTTGGTTGGTTTGTCCGTTACTGCATTTGCCCAGCAAAACCACTTTATTTATATACAAACCGACAATAAACAGCCATTTTATGTGAAGTTCGATAAAAAAATATTGAGTTCTTCTGTATCCGGCTACCTGATCATTCCAAAATTGCAGGATAGTACTTACGAACTTTCTATTGGTTTTCCTAAAAACGAATGGCCCGAGCAAAAAGTTACCTGTGGGGTAAATAATAAGGATGTGGGTTATTTATTAAAGAATTTTGGGGAAAAGGGCTGGGGCCTGTTCAATTTCCAGACCATGGACCTGGTGATGGCAGATAATAAGCCTAAAACTGATTCCGCTAAAATAAAAGAAACAAAGTCTGATGCCTTTACCGATGCATTGTCCAATGTGGTGAATGATCCCAATATTCGTGTAGTGGAAGAGGCTAAGAAAGACAGTATAGCAGTAATTCCTCCTGCTAAAACAGCAATTGCAAAAACAACAAAGCGGACCATTTTAAAAAATAAGGATAAGGCCGTAGTTGCATATAAGAAAGACAGGATCACAAAATTACTTAGCAGGAAGAATGCAGATAGTTTAAGAGTGGTTTATGTTGACAGAGTGAAGGGAGAAACAGATACGATCAATGTTGTGATACCCGTTGAAAAGCCGGTAGTAAAAGTTCAGCCAGAAAAGAAAAAACCAATAGCAGATAAATTAATTGTTGCCGGCAAGAAACCTGAAAAGAAAAAAGTCCTATCCAAAACTGAGCTTGCAAAAAATAAAGCTAAGTATACCCCTGTTGTGGATTCTGCCAGTATTGTTCCAATGTTTAAAACAGAAGAGCCAAAGGTTGACATTGTAAAGAATGCAGATATAAGTATTGACAGTGCAACTATCATGCAACCCGGAAAGAAGATCGAGGAATTAAAAACGGATATTGTAAAAGCAGATACCACCAATAACAATAAAATTGATAGTACAGTAACAACAAAAACCGAACTGCCTAAAACTGATCCTGTAAAGATCGACACTACAATAATAACTCCTGCCATTGATACTATAGCAATTGCCAAGACTGAAACTAAAGTTGAAGAACCGAAGCCTTTACTGGTAAAAGAAACGCCGAAGGAGCCTGTTGTGCAGTCGGTTGATTCAACGATCAAAAGCAGTATCGTACCGGCAGATACTACTGTTTCAAAAGTATCCGTTGAACCAGTTACAATAGTTAAGAAAGCAGATAATATGATCGTAGCAGAGAAGCCAAAAGAAAATGTCATTGAAAAAGCTAATACAAATAATGCAGTAATAAACAGGGTTTGTACCTATGTTGCTGATGGAGATGATTTTTTAAACCTGAAGAAAAAGATGTCGAAGAGTAAGAGTGATAATGAAATGTTGTACCATGCGCACCAGCTTTTTTTAAAAAGATGTTTTACCACGAAGCAAATAGAAAGGCTGAGTTTGTTGTTCAATAATGATCTTGGAAAGTATAATCTTTTTGATGATGCATATCATTATATCATTGATCCGGAAAATTTTCCATCATTACAAACACTCCTGACCGATGACTATTATATTAAACGGTTCAAAGCCATGATACGTTGATCATTTAGTCAAACCACTGTGCATCATGCCTCGTAATTTTATAGAAGTTTCTTATAAGGGTACCGCCTATTCGGGTTTCCAGGTACAGCAGAATGCCAATTCTGTGCAGGAAGAAATTGAAAAGGCCCTGCATATTTTTTACAGGAAAACTTTTGAGCTTACCGGGTCATCCCGCACAGATGCGGGCGTACATGCGCTGCAGAATTTTTTTCATTTTGATTCTGATACAAGTATTGATGATGCGTCTTACCAGTTGAATGCAATTCTTCCGGATGATATTGTGATCAAACGGATCTATGAAGTGGCAGCAGGTGCCCATTGCCGCTTTGATGCAATTAGAAGGGAGTATCGTTATCATATCCATCATAAGAAGGATCCCTTTATAGAAGACAGGGCTTACTATTATCCATACGCATTGGACATGGAAGCGATGAATGCTGCGGCAAAAGAGATCATGCAGTATACTGATTTTACTTCTTTTTCGAAGCGCAATACACAGGTGAGGTCTTTTATTTGCAATATCATTCAAAGTGATTGGGTGAAGGATAATGATACGTTGATCTATAAAGTGAGTGCCAATCGATTTCTCCGGGGAATGGTGAAGGGTCTGGTGGGCACGATGTTACAGGTGGGCAGGGGCAAATTAACGATGGAGGAGTTCAGGCAGGTGATCCTTTCAAAAGATTGTACAAAAGCAGATTTTTCGGTGCCTTCGCATGGTTTGTTTCTTTTTGCGGTAGTATTCTCCTGATTTTTTTTGATGCTGCTATATTTACCACAACTGATAATAAACCGCTTATTTACATTATAAAAGCAGGTAAGATAAAATAGTGCTCTATTTTTTAAAAAAAAGGCGTGATAGCTGTAATACAGTGCTGTAGCCATTTAGCAAGACACCGAGATCAAATTTATCTGCCTGTGAATAACTATTTACTAAAATTATTTTGGTAACAGTTCATCCGCACGTATCTTTGCCGTCCGCTTTTGAAAAAAGAGCAAGTTCTTACTAGAAAATCCCCTCAAATTCAATCATTTATTTTCAAAAAAAGTAAAGAAAAATTTGGGTGAGAAAATAAAGGCCCTTACCTTTGCACTCCCAATTAAAAAAGGGGTTTTAAAAGTAGGCCTTAAAGTTCTTTGAAAGTTTGGAAACAGCAGCAAATAATCATTAGGTTATCAAGGTAATGTTAGCGCAAATATTAATTTAGAATTTGACGTTAATTTCCAATGAAATTACACAGTCAGATCATAACAACTCATTTACAATGGAGAGTTTGATCCTGGCTCAGGATGAACGCTAGCGGCAGGCTTAATACATGCAAGTCGAGGGGTAACATGGGTAGCAATACCTGATGACGACCGGCAAACGGGTGCGGAACACGTACGCAACCTTCCCATAACTGGTGAATAGCCTTCCGAAAGGGAGATTAATACACCGTAACATAATGAAGAGGCATCTCTTTATTATTATAGGCTTCGGCCGGTTTTGGATGGGCGTGCGCCTGATTAGGTAGTTGGCGGGGTAACGGCCCACCAAGCCTACGATCAGTAACTGGTGTGAGAGCACGACCAGTCACACGGGCACTGAGACACGGGCCCGACTCCTACGGGAGGCAGCAGTAAGGAATATTGGTCAATGGACGAAAGTCTGAACCAGCCATGCCGCGTGAAGGATGAAGGCCC
>JANYIM010000302.1 GCA_025362055.1 Bacteroidota bacterium | reverse complement strand
ATCTATAAACTAACCATCAGTACCGGAATTATCAATATAATAGCAGGAACAGGAACAAATGGTTTTAATGGTGATGGTATCGCTGCTACTTCAGCGCAATTGGGTAACCCGGCCTATATCAGGTTTGATGCTGCTGAAAATATGTATATAGGAGAGGGTGGTGGTTCACGTATTCGTAAAATAACAAAAAGCACATGCCTGGTCAGCACTGTTGCAGGAACAGGAACGCAAGGTTACAATGGCGACGGCATAGCTGCAACTTCAGCGCAATTGAATGTTCCCTGGAATGTATATTTTGATGTATTAAACTGCAATATGTATATCGCCGAGGAGAGTAATCACCGCATCCGGAAAGTTACCGGGGGATTTGCAGGATGCCCTTCACCTGTAGCACCGGGCAATCTTACTTCCTGCCAGGTTCTACCTGCAGTTTCAATTAATAATGCCAACAAAAGTTCATGGGTTCCTGTTTTCGATAGTTCCGGGAATATCGCCGCCATGATCAACGCCAACGGGACTAACCTGGGTACAATAAACAGTTCTTTATTTACTAAAACAGGCGCCTGCAGGGTTGATGGCAGCCACAGGATATACCTGAACAGGAATATCACTATCACGCCACAAAATCAACCATCCACTGCTGTAAGTGTGCGTCTTTACATTTTGAAAGCCGAATTGGATTCTTTAAAAACAGCTTTGAATGACCAGGGGCAGCCGTCGGGTGTGGCCACCATCAATGATGTGGATGTATTCCAGAATAGTGATGCCTGTGCAACCACAGGTAGCGTTAGCGCACTGCCACTTACGGCGACAAATAGCACGTATAATATTGACTATTATTTACAGGCTAATATCAGCAGCTTTTCCAGTTTCTATTTTGCCAACAAAGCGTTACCCGCAATATTGCCTGTTAAGTTCAGTTCCTTTTCAGGCACCCGCAACGTAACTATGAATACTTTATCCTGGAAGGCCTCCTTCAATGGTTCAGTTACATTTATTATTGAACGCAGTGAGGACGGTATCCATTTTTCTGGTATCGGCAGAGTAGTTGCAACAGCTTCGGACTGTAACCAGCCTTTTGTTTTTAAAGACCAAACAGCTTTCCCGGGTAAAAATTATTACCGGTTAAGGGTAATTGAATCAAATGGTACCGTGAATTATTCAAACGTGATCCTGTTACAGGGAAATAATAACGAGTCTTTATTGCTGACCCTAAACCCCGGGATAGTACAGGATGATATTATTAATTTACTGATCAGTTCCTCTAACACAGGACAGGTAGAGATGATCATTACCGATATCCAGGGAAGACGGGTATTTCAAAAAGTAGTTAATGTGCAGGCAGGGAGTTCTGCCACATCCATTACAACAAACCGATTATCGCCGGGTGTTTACTGGATGTATGGTATCGGTAACAGGGGCAGATCAAATGTAGTAAAGTTCATAAAAAATTAAGCGCTGTTCATGAAAAGGATATTGTTCATATTATTCATTTTACCTCAAGCCGCTTTTACTCAAACTATCACAACCGTTGCTGGAACAGGAACAGCAGGTTATAATAGTGATGGAATAGCGGCTATTGCTGCGCAATTAAATCATCCGCAAGGTTTGACTGTTGATGCATCCGGGAATATATATATAGGCGAACTTCTGGGTCAACGTATCCGCAAAGTGGATATCAGCACTGGTTTAATAAGCACTGTGGCAGGAACCGGAACTTGTGGTTATAATGGTGACGGTATCCTTGCTACCAGCGCACAAATTTGTGCAGCATCGGCCCTGGCTTTTGATGGGAATGGTGATCTGTTTTTTACTGACAGGGGCAATCAGCGTGTCCGGAAAATAACTACATCAACAGGAATAATCAGTACTGTTGCAGGAACAGGAAGCGGGGGGTACAATGGCGATGGAATTGCTGCGACAGCTGCACAATTGAACTTTCCTAATGAAGTAGCATTCGATGCAAGTGGTAATTTATATATCTCGGATGGGGGTAATGCACGTGTACGTAAAGTTGATAAGATCACGGGCATAATAAGCACAATAGCCGGAGGGGG
>JANYIM010000287.1 GCA_025362055.1 Bacteroidota bacterium | reverse complement strand
CAACCGCAAAATCGCAGATATCGATCATCTCCTGAACTTCGCCCAATCCTTCCTGCAGGCTTTTGCGGTTGGGCTTTCCCGCCAGTTATACGGACTTACCATGCACAGTGAAAGGCCCGGCCACAGGATGTATGAACAATATCATCCATTGGGCATCGTGGGCGTAATATCGGCCTTTAATTTCCCCGTGGCGGTATGGAGCTGGAATAGTATGCTGGCATGGGTTTGCGGCGATGTATGTGTATGGAAACCCAGTGAAAAGACACCGCTTTGCGCCATTGCCTGTCAGCATATCATACAGTCTGTCTTCAAAAAAAATAAGGTACCCGAAGGCGTTAGTAATATCATCATTGGCGGACGTGAAGTGGGCGAATGGATGAGTAATGATACCAGGGTACCCCTTGTATCCGCAACCGGCAGCGTACGTATGGGTAAGGCAGTTGGTGCTGCGGTTGGCCAGCGTTTGGGAAGAAGTTTACTGGAACTGGGTGGCAATAATGCCATCATCATCACCCCCAATGCCGACCTTGACATGGCCCTTATCGGTGCTGCTTTTGGCGCCGTGGGAACCGCAGGACAGCGGTGCACTTCTACCAGGAGATTGATCATTCATGAGAAAGTGTACAATAAATTCAAAGAAAAGTTAGTTAATGCATACAAACAATTGAAAATCGGGGATCCGTTAAACCCCAAAAACCACGTGGGGCCGCTAATTGACAAGGATGCCGTGAAATTTTACCTCGATGCCATTGAAAAATGCAAGGCAGAAGGAGGTCAATTCATCGTGGAAGGCGGTGTTTTGAAGGGAAAGGGCTACGAAAGCGGTTGTTATGTGAAACCCTGCATTGCCGAAGCAAAAAACAGTTTCGCCATCGTACAACATGAAACCTTTGCACCCGTTTTATACCTGATGAAATATAAAACACTGGATGAGGCCATTGCCTTACAAAACGGGGTGCCCCAGGGCCTGTCTTCAGCGATCATGACGGGCAATATGCGGGAGGCGGAGCAATTCCTTTCACAAGCGGGCAGTGATTGTGGTATTGCCAACGTAAATATTGGTACTTCCGGGGCAGAGATCGGCGGTGCTTTTGGCGGAGAAAAGGAAACGGGTGGCGGACGAGAAAGTGGCAGCGATGCCTGGAAAGTGTACATGCGCAGGCAGACCAACACCATTAATTACACGAGCAAATTACCCCTGGCACAGGGAATCAAGTTCGACCTGTAAAAGGATAGCTATTTAGTAGGGCTGGCATTTTTACCAACCGCAAAACGAAAACATAAATCAGATTGAATACCCTTAAATAAATCCTTAATAAATGAAAAAGCTTTTCCCCCTATTCTTCTTTATTGGCATAACCTTTATAGCCCGATCGCAGGTAAGGGTGGGCATACTTGGCGGCGCTAACCGGTCAACGATACTTGAGACCAATAATATTCCCGGTTGGGATAGTACTACCAAAAAGAATTATTCGCCGCTTTATAGCTGGCATGGAGGCATGTTTGCTGATATCCCTTTAACAAAAAAGGGGAATTTTTCATTCCAGCCGTCTGTGATCTATTATAATAAGGGCAGAAAATATTTACAAAATTTCGATACAACCACTTCCCTCAGGAAGGATTCCAGCTTTAAACAAGAATTGAACTATATTGATATTCCGCTGAATCTTCTCGTGAAATTCCGGCTTGCAAAAAAAGTAAAATTCTTTTTAGGTGGCGGACCTTATGCTTCTTTCTTTTTTAAAGGCTCGGAAAAATCAGTGACGAACTTTAAAGATGGCACTGTTGTCTCAACATCCAATACAGACCTTCCTGTTGGCAAGGCGCCGGGAAAATATACCACGTTGGATTATGGTGTTAACGTAACAGCAGGTTTTGAGATAGGCCATGTGATCCTGAAAGCTGATGCAAGCCAGAGTCTCACAGATATGTACCAGGCCAGTAATTACAAAGGGACTTTTAAGAACCAGGTGATCAGTGTATCCCTTGGTGTTAGCATGGATATTAAATCTCCGGCACCGGAGAAAAAGAAACAGAAGGATACAACAGCAACAAAACCAAAGACACAGAAAGCGCCGAAGGCAGTGAAAGACAAGGATAATGACGGCATCGCTGATAAAGATGATAAATGCCCCACCGAATTCGGTACAAAAGAAACTATGGGATGCCCCGACAGGGATGGTGATGGTGTGGCTGATAAAGATGATAAGTGCCCCGACGTAAAAGGAACTGCGGCTAACCATGGCTGTCCGGTTAATGTAGTTGACACCGACGGAGATGGTGTGCCGGATGAGTTAGACAAATGTCCGCTCGTTAAAGGCGATCCTAACAATAATGGCTGTCCGCTTAAAGGAGTTGATACTGATGGTGATGGTGTGAATGATGATGTTGACCAATGCCCTACGGTTGTTGGTTTACTGAGATACCATGGTTGCCCGATACCCGATACCGATGGTGATGGCGTAAATGATGAGATAGATCATTGTAAGGATGTTCCGGGAACAGCGGCAAATCATGGTTGTCCGGAGAATGCAAAAACCACGAATCCCGAGGTTACAACAACAAATGTTACGGAAGAAATGACAAAGACCGTAAATGAAGCGGCCAATAAGGTCCTGTTCAAACAAAGCCAGTCAGATCTGTCGCCTGAATCGAAAAGTGCATTGGATGCGATCGCCGCTGTTTTACAGAGCAACCCTTCCCTGCATTTAAAAATTGAAGGGCATGCAAGTAAAGAAGGTGAACATTTTATCAACATGGGATTATCCAATTCAAGGGCAAATGCTGTTAGGGATTACCTGGTATCAAAGGGTATCGATAAAGCCCGTTTTGCAGTAGCTTATTTTGGATCTGATGTACCAGTAACCAACGATCCGGCTAAACAGGCAATGAATAGAAGGGTTGAAATGAAATTGTATTAGAGATCAAATCCTTAATCGCTGATTATTCTGTATTGAATAAATAGCCGTCACAAGGCTCAAAGAGATGAAGGCAAAAAAACAAAGTTTTTTACCTTCATCTTTGAGCCTTGTTGCATTAATAAAAATGTTACTTTTATTGACCTATTATCACTTAATACAATGAGTGATAAGATCCCTAAATATTTGAAAATACCGGATGAACGGTATTGTTGAATCCAACAGTAGATTTATTTTCGCATAAACAAAAAACAGGATATGACTAAATTCTCAAATTTGCTGATCGGCGTAATGGCGTTCAGTAGTTCAACATTTGCACAAAAAGATGAAGTTCCAAAAAGCTGGCACATGATGGATAAGGAGACCAGTGGCTATTATGGGGTTAGTGCCGATAAAGCATATGATTTCATTAAAAGCAAGAACCTTAAAAGCAAAACAGTGATCGTTGCTGTGATAGACAGCGGCGTAGATACTTTACAGGAAGACCTGAAAGCAATTCTGTGGACAAATCCCAAAGAGATCCCCGGTAACGGAATTGATGACGACCACAATGGTTATATTGATGATGTGCATGGCTGGAATTTCATTGGTGGCAAAGACGGCAGGAATGTGAAGGAAGACAGCTATGAAGCTGCAAGGGTATACCATACTTTAAAAGCCAAATGGGCTGATAAGGAAGTAAATGAAGCCAAACTAAGCCCGGCAGATAAAGCTGAATATGCCATGTATAAAAAGGCACAGGGAAAAGTTGTTGGGGATGATAGTGGTAGTGGCGGTGTAGATCTTTTGATACTAAAACGCATCCAGGCCAATTTGGCCAAAAGCGACAGCATCTTAAAGATCGCGATGGGCAAACCCCTATTTACCGGTAAAGAACTGGAAACTTTCATTGGCAAGACAGATGAAGAAAAAAAATCAAGATCAACCTTGTTGGGATTGATGAAAGGCAATGATGCCCTGGATCAAACCAATAAAGAATTCCTGGATGGATTAACAGAGTATATCGGTGGGGAAGAACGTAAATCAGAAGCTAAAAATAATCCGCCCAAAGCATACCGGAAAGAAATTGTAGGTGATGACGAAACGAATATCAATGACCGTTATTACGGCAATAATGATATCATGGCTTCCACGCCAATGCACGGAACACATTGCTCGGGCATCATTGCGGCTATGCGTAACAATGGCAAGGGCATGGATGGCATCGCAGATAATGTACGCATCATGATGGTACGCGCTGTACCTGATGGAGATGAGCATGATAAAGACATTGCTAATGCCATACGTTATGCGGTCGACAACGGTGCACAGGTGATCAGCATGAGTTTTGGAAAGGATTTTTCACCACAAAAACAATGGGTGGATGATGCATTTCGTTATGCTGAAAGCAAGAATGTACTGTTAGTTCATGCAGCCGGTAACGATAGTAAAGACGTAGATACTGCCGATAATTTCCCGAACCCCGTTTTCATAGATGGCAAGGGAAGGGCAAGCAATGTAATTACGGTTGGTGCAAGCACAGGTGGCGATATTAAAAAAGGCGGCTTAACAGCTTCCTTCAGTAATTATGGTAAAAAAGAGGTAGACGTTTTTTCTCCGGGGCAGCAGATCTATTCAACGCTTCCGGGTGGAAATGTTTATGGAAACCTCAGTGGTACCAGTATGGCATGTCCGCTGGTGGCAGGTATTGCTGCTTTAACGCTCGAATACTTCCCTACCCTTTCTGCAAAGCAATTAAAGTACGTTATTGAAAAATCGGTACAGATGCCGGATATCAAAGTAAAAAAACCGGGAACAGATGACATGGTGAACCTGAGCGATATTTCAAAAAGCGGTGGCATTGTAAATGCCTATGAAGCTTTGAAATTAGCCAGTACTTTAAAAGGAGAAAAGAAAGAAGTAGTAAAAGAAACATTGCCGAAGCCGAAGTTGGTTAAGAAGAAAAATGGGTAAAGTGCAGTTGAAAGCTGGTAGTTTTTAGCAGGTTGCTTACTACAAATAATAGATGGTGGGAACAGCGTTTAAAATATGGATGCTGTTCCCCTTCCTTATTCAATTAATGCATCACTCATAACCAAAATAAACATGCCAAAACCATCACCAACCAGTTATCCGGGTTATTTTAAAAAGTACATCGACCAGGTTCCCGAAGAGGACCTGTTAGCCGCTTTCAGTAATCAACATGCGCTGATCAATGACTTTCTTTCTTCCATTAGTGAAGACAAGTCGGCCCATGCCTACGCAGCAGGAAAATGGACGATCAAAGAAGTATTGCAACATATGATCGACACTGAAAGGATATTTAATTACCGGGCTTTGTGTTTTGCAAGAAAAGAAACTGCATCATTACCGGGCTTTGAAGAGAATGATTATGCTGCCAATTCAGATGCCAACAGCAGAACCTGGAAAAGCCTCGTGGATGAATTCATGGCCGTGCGGCACGCCACTGAATTGATGTTCGGCAGTTTTACAACCGGGGCATTGGCCAACAGCGGAACATCTAATAATAATGCGGTCACTGTGGGAAGCCTTGGATTTATTACCCTGGGGCATTTTTATCATCATAAGAAAGTGATCGAAGAACGGTATTTATAATTCCTTTTATTCCCTGAATAAAAAAGCCATCCCAAAATTGAGATGGCTTTCTTATTTATATAAAGACAATTAATTATTCTTCGCCGTACTGCTTTGATTAATCATGCTGTTCAACACTTTCACGGTCTCATCGATATAGATATCGCCACCCACTCTTTTCAGCCATTGGTTATTCTTTTCAATCTTTTCTTTTGCCGCATTAATGGCAACGGTATCTACGGCTACGTTTTTAACTTTCAGTTCTTTAGCCAGCTTGCCCAGGTCATCAAGTTCTTTTGCAGCGGCTTTCAGTTGCTTTTGCTCTTCCTTGTATTTATCAATATTCAGCGAATATTCTTTGCCGTTATATTTCTCCAGCCAGTCAATATCAATTTTCATCTTGCTGAAAGTGGCATTCTTCTTCAGGTCATCATTAACCGAATTTACCACAGCCTGGTCGCTATAGGTACTCACCCATGGCTTATAATCGGCCTTCGTGATTTCATCCCATGGCAATGCAGACGGATTATCTTTTTCACGGAACTTCAGGTATTCAAAACGGTCGGGCAAAACAATATCAGGTGTAACACCTTTCAACTGGGTAGCCCCGCCATTGATACGGTAAAATTTCTGGAGTGTTAATTTGATACTTCCAAGGTCATCTGCTTTACTATTGGCAGAGAACTGGTTATCAGCTTCGGGGTTTAAAGGAATATTGCGCTGCACGGTACCCTTACCGTAAGTAGATGTGCTTCCAACAATGATACCTCTTTTATAATCCTGTATCGCTGCTGCAAATATTTCAGAAGCACTGGCACTGAATTCATCCACCATTACGGTCAATGGTCCGCTGTACGCAATGCTCTTGTCCTTGTCTTTCCACTGGTAAGGCTTATCCTCCCTTCCTTTAACAATGCATATCGGGCCATCTTCAATGAACAGTCCTGCCATCTTCACCACTTCAGGCAAAGAGCCTCCGCCATTTCCACGCAGGTCAATAATGATCCCTTCTACATTTTCGGCCTTTAATTTTTGTAACTCTTTTGCAACATCATCCGAACATTTTGCACCGTTGGGGTCATCGAAGTTGACATAGAACTCGGGCAAATAAATATAGCCGATCTTATGATCTCCATTAATGATGGCGCTTTTGGCAAACGTATCATCGATCTTTATTTCATCTCTCATCAAAGAGATCACTTTAACGGAGCCATCAAGTCTTCTTATGGTCAATCGTACTTCAGAGCCCCTGGTAGCACCACGGATCAGTTTTACCGCATCTGTAACCGTATACCCTGTTACGTCTACCGGCTCAGCAGCGCCCTGTGCGATCTTTGTTATTTCATCATCTACCCTTAGCTCACCGCCTTTCCATGCAGGCATGCCGGTAATAAGGCTCGCAATTTTTATCTTGCCATCATCTTCTTTCAGTTGAGCACCAATACCAAAAAAACTGCCACTCATCGATTCATCAAAAGACCTTTTATCGATCGGCGGAAGATAATTGGTATGAGGGTCCATCGCCCCGGTGATCACATTCACAAAGGTGCTAAAGTTCTCATCGGTATTCTCATGGGTCTTCTTGGTCGTAAAAAAACGTTCTATCTGCTTTCTTACAGCATCCCTTGCTTCTCTTTCAAGCGTTGTATCAGGTTTTGAAACAAAGTCTTTTTTGTCTTTATTCTTTTCCCGGTCGGCCTGCAGGTCCACATACTTGCTGAGGGTAAGATATTTAAGCCGCTTCCTCCAGGTATCTTTACGTTCGGCATCGGACTTCGGGAAACTCAGTTTATCCTGTTCCAGTTCCACGCTCTCCTCTTTAGTAAAATCAAAAGGCTTTGCCAGGATATCTTTATACAGGCCCGCAGTTTCGCCCAGCCTTTTCAGGTACACGTCATTGATAGTGAAGAATGATTCCAGGTCTGCCCCATGGATCTCATCATCAATTTTAGTTTCATATTTTTTTTCAAAGCTTTCAATATCACTTTGTAAAAAAATGTTCCTGTCATCATCCATTTCTTCGGTGAATTTTTTCAGCACCAGTTTGGAAAATGCATCGTCGATCTTCCTTGGACTGTAATGTCCCTGTTCCAATAACAATCCCACATTACGGAGCACTTTGCCGTACTTCAACTTCGGATTATCATTATCTGATCTGCCCTGGGTTTGAAATGCCAGGAAGAGGCTCGCCCCGGTAAGCACCAGTATAACCGGAATAAATTTTTTACTCATCATAAATTGTGCAATTTTTTGCATGCTGTAAAATTAACGTAAAAGCTGTTCTTTTTATTTATTGATAACGCGGTAACCGGACTAATGTTTTGTTAAAGGCTTTTTTCGGAAAATAACCGTGATGAATGGTATGAGCTGAAAATTAGTGAAATTTATAATGAGGCTTAAAGAAACCCGAGCTACTTACAACCATCGGGTAGTAAAATTATTAATAAAAGTTTGAGAATCCTTACTGGTTTTCTGACGTTTCATCAGTAACCTGCCGGTAAAAAATCTCAAACCCTTTTCCAGTGCGGATTTTTTTGGGTAACCAATGGGGCTCGAACCCACGACCCTCAGAATCACAATCTGATGCTCTAACCAACTGAGCTATGGCTACCATTTTAACAGGGAGCAAAAGTAAAGAAAAACCCCGCTCCTTCAAAATTACATTTTGAACGCCGCCAGCAAATGGCTTTCTTTGCAGGCGCAAAAAGATGCACATGCACTGGACTCAATATATCATCCCTGTTATCTTATCAACTTTTACCGGCTGGGTAACTACATGGCTTGCTATAAAACTCTTGTTCCATCCCCGCAAACCGGTGAATATATTGGGCCTAAAATTGCAAGGCATCTTTCCAAAAAACCAACCTCTCATTGCACAAAAACTTGGCCAGGTGGTGAGCAGGGAATTATTATCCTTTGCCGAAATAGAAGAAAAAGTAACTAATACGGATAACCTGAAGAAATTAAAACCCGAGATCGAAAAACACGTTGATATATTTTTACGGGAAAGATTAAAAGAAGCTTTCCCCATGCTTTCCATGTTTATCGGTGAAAAGACCATCAACCAGTTAAAAGCAGCTTTTTTAATGGAACTGGAAAGCCTGTTCCCGGTTTTGATGAAAAGTTATATGAATAAGTTAGAGGCTGACCTCGACCTTGAAAAGATAGTAACAGAAAAAGTAGCCGGTTTTTCCTCCGATAAATTAGAAGACATCCTGAATCAGATCACAAAAAAAGAATTTAAGTTCCTGGAATTGGTGGGAGCGGTGTTTGGCTTTTTGATCGGGTTGTTACAGGTGTTGATTCAAATTGCCAGTAGCTAGCGGGGAGAATTTTTTAGGTGTACATCTCTTCGCCCCCCAGCTGCCATCTTAACAATTCATTAATAAACCAGGCAGTTCCCAATGCTATACAGCCACTCATCATCTTATTGTGTATTATCTGGCATTTATGACCGAAATTTGCAAAACTTTTCAAATAACTAACGAAACTATAAATTGATGTTCCCAAAAAAATTGATCGCACTTATTACCGCAGTATTGTTCTTTTCATTGAGTATGAATGCACAAATGCCGGGATCAGGCCGCACCCAGGGCGCCGGGCAGAATATGAACCTTGGCCATTTTTATGGAAAGCTCATTGAGGCATCCAACAATAAACCTTTGGAAGCCGCATCTGTACAATTGATCCAGAGTAAGTTCGATACGGTAGTCAAAAAAAGAAAGGATGTTGTCATTGGTGGAATGCTTACCAATAAAAAAGGTGAATTCAGCATTGAAAACCTGCCCATCATGGGATCATTCAAATTAAAGATCACTGCGATAGGCTATAAATCGATAGAACAAAAAGTGAATTTTGACCTTAATATGGGTGCTGCAAAGAATGGTGATTTCAGCAGCATGTTAAATGGAGTAGATAAAGACCTGGGCAATATTAAAATGGAAACGGATGCACAGCAATTGCAAAATGTAACCGTAACTGCCAAAGCGCCGTTGCTGGAGATGAAGATCGACCGCAAGGTTTTTAATGTTGAGAAGAACCTTACCAGTGTTGGCGGTACAGCCGTAGACGTTATGAAGAATGTTCCTTCGGTAAATGTGGATATTGATGGTAATGTGACTTTACGCAACGCTGCTCCACAAATATTTGTAGATGGAAGGCCTACCACATTAACACTTGACCAGATCCCGGCAGATGCCATCGCCTCCGTAGAGATCATCACCAACCCTTCTGCAAAATTTGATGCCAGTGGTGGTGGTGCCGGTATCTTAAATATCGTATTGAAGAAAAACCGCAAAGCGGGATATAACGGTAACGTACGCGCGAGCATTGACTCCAGGGGGAAACCGGGTCTTGGCGGAGACTTTAACGTAAAGCAGGGTAAAGTGAATTTCTTTGCGAGTTCACAGATGGGTATCCGCAAATCGATCAGTACGGTAAGTACAGAGCAAACCTCCATATCTGCCACCAAAGGCACTGCACATTCATCTCAAAATAACGGGCCGGTAAACAATGGCTTCTTCGCATTTGGAAGATTGGGCATGGATTATTTCATTGATAACAGGAATACCATAACTATTGGCGGAAACATTGTGAGAGGCAGGTTTAAAACAGCTGATGTAATAAATATTTCGAGGGATACCGTTAATATCCCCGTTCCCGTTACCGACAATGGTTATCAAAGCAGCAACACCGTATTTAATTTCCATAACTACGGTTCTACGCTCAGCTTCAAACACAATTTTGCCAAAGCCGGTAAAGAATGGACAGCTGATGCCAATTACAATTATAGCAAGAATGATAACCAGGCAGACATTCAGTCTCAATATTTTTATTCTGCCAATAATCCCAAGACCCCTTTAGTAGTTCAACAAACATTAGGTGGCGGTGTAACCAAATTTGCAACAGTACAAACAGATTTTGTGAACCCGATCTCTGATAAGAAGAAACTGGAAATGGGTTTACGGAGTGCTTTCAGGGATTACAGCAGTTTTAATAACAATATTATTGTGTCGCCTGTTCCTACCCCGCCATTGCCATCTGTTATTACAACAAAGTATCAATTTAATGATGCCGTATACGCAGCTTACACCACTTTTTCGCAACAGTTTAAAAAGTTTTCCTACCAGTTAGGCTTACGTGCAGAAAGCTCTAATTACAAAGGTGAATTATTGACAACGGGGCAGAAATTCTCAACAAATTATCCGCTGAGTTTATTCCCCAGCACTTTTTTCACTTACAAACTGACTGATAAACAGGACCTGCAATTGAATTATTCGAGGAAGATCAACAGGCCTAACTTCTTTCAATTACTGCCTTATTTGGATAATAGCGACCCTTTAAACCTTTCAAAAGGCAATCCCGCATTGAAACCTGAATTCACAACGCTGATCGAATTGGCCTATCAAAAGACCTATGGAAAATCAAATACTTTCCTGGCAACAGTTTACCTGCGCAATACCAATGGCCTGATCTCCCGCTATCAATACAGGGACACGAATAAGATAGCAGCGCAAAACGGTGATACCGTATTGATCAACTCTTATGTGAATGCCAATACCAGTTATACGTATGGATTGGAATTGATCGGTAAGAATAAGATCAACAGTTGGTGGGATATTACTACTAACCTGAACCTCTTTCATGCTACATTAAAAGCAGGCGACATTACAAAAGGCGTAAGCAACAACCAGTTCAGCTGGTTTGGAAAATTGAATAATAATTTTAAGTTGCCGAAAAATTATTCCATCCAGCTTTCGGGTGATTACCAGGCTAAGACCATCCTTCCTCCAAGCAGCAGTGGCGGCGGCGGTGGTGGCCGTGGTGGCGGATTTATGGGCGGTGGCGGATTTGGACAAACGGTTGTTGGAACCCAGGGATATACAAGGCCTAACTACGGAGTTGATATCGCCATTAAAAAAGAGTTCCTGAAAAACAATGCAGCCTCACTTACGCTACAAATGAGTGATATCTTCAGGACAAAGCGTTCTGCATCACATTCTGAATCGGATATCTTTGTACAGGATATTGAACGCCGCAGGGACCCTCAACTGGTTCGACTGAATTTTAACTGGCGTTTTGGTAAATTTGATGTGTCGTTGTTCAAAAGAAAAAATCTTAAAGGAGAAATGGAGAATATGCAAAATTCGCAGCAGGGAATGGGACAGTAAATGCAGAAAGAACAAGGTTTTAATACAAGCAGTGCAAAAATTGTACTGCTTTTTTTATTTGCTCTGATATTTAGCTTTAATTTGCCTTACAAATTTTATCAATGAAGAACTTTAGTTTCAAAAAATTGTTGCCCCATGCCATCGCCATAGCGATCTTCCTGATCGTTGCCGTTATTTTTTGTAAACCGGTACTGGAAACGGATACTGTATTGCAACAGGGTGATATTTCGGGCTGGGAAGGCATGAGCCACCAGTCCTTTCAATATAAAGAAGCGCATGGCCATTTCCCTTTATGGTCAACCAATATGTTCAGTGGCATGCCCGCCTACCAGATAGCAATGGATGGACCATGGACACCATTAACTATTGTGCACAGTATATTTACTTTATGGCTGCCTAGTCCTATTAGTTTTTTCTTCCTGGCCTGCATATCATTTTACTTTTTGTGCCAGTGCCTTCGCCTGCGGCCATGGGCATCTGTGCTGGGTGCATTAGCCTTTGCCTATTGCAGTTTTGATCCCATCATCATCACAGCAGGGCACAATTCACAGATATTGGCCTTAGCTTATGCCCCTGCCCTGCTTGGTGCGATCATACTGATCTTTGATAAAAAATATATTACCGGCTTTGTACTAACGTCCCTGCTTACTGCAATGCAGATACTGCAGGATCACCAGCAAGTGAGTTATTATCTCTTCCTGGTAGCAGGCATCATGACGATCGCCTATAGCATCAACTGGATCAAAGCAGGTGAAACAAAGCATATGTTCAAAGCGCTGTCCCTGGCTGCTATTGCCGGGGTGTTGGGCTTATTGGTCAATCTAAATAACCTATACCCTATTTATGATTACTCGAAAGAATCCAAACGTGCCGGCCAATTGGTGATGGAGAATGAGAATAAAAAAGATGCAATTGCCGGCGGAAAAACAATCGGGCTTTCCAAAGATTATGCGTTCCAGTGGAGCTATGGAAAAGTAGAAAGTTTTAGTTTAATGTTTCCCGGCGTAATGGGTTATGGATTGTATGCTACACAGAGAGACGGTGAACAACTTCTCTTTCCAAAACTGGATGAAGATTCACACGTTGCCAAATATTTAACGGATAAATTAAATTTACCCGAAGACCAGGCAGCCAACTATGCATTGCAATCGAGTGGCGACCTTTACTGGGGCGATCAACCCTTTACCAGCGGACCCGTATACCTGGGAGCGATCATTTGTTTTCTTTTCATTTTTGGCATGTTCTATTTGGACGGGAAACACAAGTGGTGGCTTTTTGCTGCTTCGATATTGGGGATCATGCTGGCATGGGGCAGCAATTTTGCAGGTTTCAATTATTTTATGTTCGATCACCTGCCCTTGTATAACAAATTCAGGGTTCCCACAATGGCAATGATAATACCACAGTTATTGTTTCCCATTGTTGCAGCACTGACCGTTAACAAATTAATGGATAATACAGATGAGAATGGCTGGCAAAAATTCCGCAAGGCCGCTATTGCCACTGCAGGTATTTTTGTAATTGTTACAGGCATTTATTTCAGCGCCGATTTCAGCAAAGAAGATAAAGAAAGAACAAAGGCTTTCAATACGGTATTCAATATGTCTGATCCCTTGCTGTCTGCAAAAATGGATTCTGTGAATGAAAAATACAGGCCTGCAACAGATAACAAGACCTATGAGAACATGATGTATAATACAAAAGGAGATCAGCAGGTCTCAAAAGGAATCGTGAATGCATTACGCAGGGACAGGGCTTCTCTTTTCAGTAGTAGTCTGCTTCGTTCCTTTTTATTTGTATTGATAGCAATGCTGCTGATCGGCTTATTCCTCAAAAGGAAATTAAAAAATACCACGATACTTATTGCAGGACTTACATTAGCCACACTGGCCGACCTGTTGCTGCTGGACACAAATTATTTGAATGAAAAAAGTTTCGATAGTAAGGATAAATACCAGGAAGCAGAACATCCTTTATCTGAAGCAGATAAAACGATCATGAAAGATACGGATCCCAGCTACAGGGTATTTAATCTTGCAGGAGGAGATCCTTTCCAGGAATCAAAAACATCTTATTATCATAAATCCATCGGAGGCTATCATCCGGCCAAACTGGGTATTTATGATGATCTGGCTTCATACCAGTTATCCGGTTCTCCTAATCCGGGCGTACTGAACATGCTCAACACAAAATATGTGATCCAGTCCTCCGGACGCGGAGCTACTCCCGTTGCATATCCCAACAGGAATGCACTGGGCAATTGCTGGTTTGTAAAATCAGTGGTTTTTGTGAACGGGCCTGTGGCAGAAATGAAAGCCCTAAGCAATTTTAATCCGCAGGATACAGCTTTTGTAGATGAGCATTTTAAAGCGCTGGTAAATGCGTATACGCCTGCTGATAGTGCATCTTCCATCAAACAAACAGCTTTTGATAATGATGCTATTCAATATGAATCCACTGCCACCGGCAATCACGTGGCCATTTTCAGCGAGATCTGGTACAAAGACTGGAAGGCATATATTGACGGAAAACCAGCAGATTATTTTAAAGCAAATTACGTGTTAAGGGGAATGGTGATACCTGGAGGAAAACATACGATAGATTTTAAGTTTGAACCCCGGGCATATTTTACCAGTTTAACCATCACCAAAATATCGGTCTGGCTGCTTTCGCTGATCTTGCTGGCGTATATTGTTTGGCTGATCAAACCTTTATTTAGTAAAGGCAGTAGTGTAAAAGAATAAATTTGTGACCAAAAGAAAAAAACACAGATTAAACGATTATAGGTGATTGCGCTGATGGATGATTTCATCACCAGGAGTTGCATTTGCAAAGCAAATGATCAGCGCAATCAGCTCATATCATATTAATCTGCGATCATAAAACAGATAATCGTTGTTGAATATGATTAATTTGTCCCGAGTACCCGACCATTCAATACCCCGTACTTCATTCATACATGC
>JANYIM010000224.1 GCA_025362055.1 Bacteroidota bacterium | reverse complement strand
GTTTACCGGGGCCTTCTTTACAACCTGGCTATCCAGGGGAGCAAGGATCTTGTCATCCGTATCCCTTGTTATTTGCAGGTTGGTGAGATAGGTTTCAATTTCCTTCCTTCTTCTTAGCACGTTGATCACATTGATCGCTTTTTCTTTGAGTGGCGATTTGGGATAGGTATTTATGATAGTTTGCAGATCAACGATGGCAGTACTGTCATTACGCTGTTTTACATAATACAAGGCTTCAATGTACAATAACTGGGGTGTCCAGTAATTTGCACTGTATAAACTATCTGCTTTTTTCTTTTCTGCAACAGCTTCATCAAATTTCCCTTCAATAAAAAGGCCATAAATGTCTTCATATAATTTTGTTGCTGCAGGATCTTTTGCTTTTGAATTTCCTGTAGCAGGGTTTTTCAGCAGCATGGCCGATCTGGAATTAGCGAATTTGGTATTGAGCAGATTTTGATAGTAATCTGCTTTAGCTTTATTACCAAGCTTTGTATAACAATAATAAAGGTCAAGATAAACTTCTCCATCCTTTAAGCGGGTAGGGAAGCGGTGCAGGTAATCTTCGTAGGTATCGGCAGCCAACCCATATTCTTCCAGGTCATTCTGGTATACTTTTCCCAGGGCTAATAAACTACCTGCGATCGTTTCATTACTGGCAGCTAATTTTTCTTCAGTTAATGGAAGATGTTGCATCATTTCATCGTAACTGACCTCTGTTGTTTGCCCTTTGTTGTTGGAATTATCTTTTGAATTGCTTTTGGGATCGGCTTTCCCGTCAGGATTATTGCTATTGCTGTTATTATTGTTAACGTTTAGGTCGGCTACTGATACCCGCCGCCAGTTATCAACATTTTTTCGATTGCCCCATTTGGTCTTGAATTCATTAAAGCCCTTTGCTTTCATCGAGCCATTATAAAAATACCAATCGCCTTTGGCATTGTTATTTGCAAAAAGGTCTGTTGGCTGTTGCGTATTAAACGGGTTATTAAAATCACTGCCCGAATTATTGCTGTCTTCTTTTAAGCCTTTTTCTTTAAGGAGCCTTCTCAGTAATTTCTTGACATAATCTTCCCGCTCAGCTGGCTGCATGGCTGCAATATGCTGTAAACTGTCTTCACGTTCAATAGTAGTGATTGCATCCACGATCTTGGCCAGAGCACTTTTCCTGGCTTCTATCTGCCCCATGCGATCGGCCAATGTAGTATCGCTTAGTTGAAGGCTGTCGTATAAAGAAGCGGCTAAGCGGTACTGTTTGCGTGTATAGGCTATGTCTGCGAGTTGCAGAAACGCTTTGTTTTTGTAAGAAATATTATTTGCATTGTGCTTAAGGCTTTTGCCAAAATAGATGATGGCGGTATTGGTATCCGGTTTTTGTAAACTCAATTGCCCGGCAGAATAATAGATGATGTCGCGATATGCTTCATACTTATCCTTCCTGGCCATTTTTACAAGATTATCAATGCTCTTATCCAACTCTTTAGGATTGCCGGCACCTTTTAGCATTTTTGCTTCGTTCAGCCTGGCATAGATATCTACCAGCGGGTCAACAGTATGTTTTGCTGCTTTCAGGTAATAGGTTGAAGCTTTATCATACTGGTGGTTCATTTCGTATAACTGGGCCAATAAGAATTCCCAACGTGATTTATCGAGTTTTGTATCGGCATTGCTGAGCGCTTTCTCAAGATGAGAAGCAGTACTATCATAACCGGCCTGTTTATAAAACCAATAGGCGCTTACTTCATCCAGGTCATTGCGCAATCTTTTTGGAAGATTGGGATCATTTTGTAAGGTATTGATCAGTCCACCCGATTCACCAAATTCGCCCTGCTCTATCAAAGTACGCGTAAGCCATATCAAAGCATCATTGCGACTGGGCGGCAGTGTTAGTATTCTTTGAGGAAGGTTCCTTTTTTCCTTGTTCGCTATGGAAATGCTGCTGCCGCTTGCCGACGAGTTAGTGCCCACAATACGGTCATCATCCTCATGTTTTTTCCGCGGGAAGAGATTATAGTTAATGAACTGGAAGGTCATTGCAGCAGAATCAAATTCCTTTCGGAAATAATATGCCTTGCCGATGAGCAGGTACATATTATCGATCCAGTCGTTTCGAAGATCATGTATCAATATGCCTGCTGTACAGGTAAGGATCACAGAATCGAGATCAGTTTTTTGCGTGGCTGTGTTTTCTAATGTATAAGGATAAAAACTAAGCAAACGGGTATAATCATCTTTATAAGACATCTTTGCCTTATCAACCACCAAATTCACTTTATTATTTGCATTGAAATAATAATTGTAATGCGTAACGGTATTCTGAATAAAATGGCGCGGAAGGGTAAATTTCTTGGTTGCGGTGCGTTCGGAACCCAGGGTGCGCTCCTCAAATTTTTCGGGTTTCTTCTCTTTTCCAAAAGGGTCAAGTGTCCACGTAGGTTGTGCGAATCCGGTTTTCGGGAATGCAAAACTTATAAAAAAAATGATCAGACCGGCTATAGTTCTCTGAAGCATGAATCAAAAGGTTAAATAACAGGGCTAAATATCGGTAATTTTTGGTAAATATTGCAGATAATGACTGTCATTTGATCTACTTTAATATTTTTTTGTGAAGTCGTTGAATAGTAATGGGTAAAAGGCCATTGGTCAATTATAAATAACGGCATTTGAACGGTTTAAATTGCTTTTTTAGCCACATTTCTTTAATTTTAACCTCCAACAAAAAATTATGGCAAAATTAGATGCCAACAGCACATTAAAACGTTTGCGTAACCGTTATCGCCTGGTGGTGATGAATGAGGATACCTATGAAGAGGTGGTTAAGTTTAAATTGAGCCGGCTGAGTGTTTATATTTCCCTGAGTACATTATTCGTTGTATTGGTAGGACTTACCATTGCCCTGATCGTTTTTACGCCGCTTAAGTATTATTTACCGGGTGTGGGATACGGTAATGCAAAGCAGGTGAGAGAGTATAAGATGCTGAAGATCCGTACCGATTCAATGGAAGATGCATTGAGATATAAACAACAATATTATGATGACCTCCAGAAAGTATTGCAGGGAGAGGTTCCTAAGCTTGACACCAATAAACTGATCCTCCCGAAAGTGGATAACACCGAAGAGTGATCAAAACTTAAAATTAAAACAGATAAATATGTTCAATTCAAGATCAAAGGCATCATTTGATGAGGGAAGTATCAGCGCTAATACCATTATTGGTGCAGGTACCACTATTGCAGGCGACATGGAAAGTAACGGAGATATCCGCATTGATGGTGTGCTAAAAGGTAACCTTATAGCAAAAGCGAAGATCCTCATCGGGCCGGATGGGATGGTGGAAGGAGATATTGAAGGCCAGCAGGCTGATGTATTAGGAAAAGTAGTGGGCAAAATAAAAGTCAGGGAACTGCTGCATTTACGAGGTAAGGCCACTGTACACGGCGATATTTATGCGGGTAAATTACAGATCGAGCCCACTGTTACGTTTAACGGGCAATGCCATATGGGCGCCAATATTGTGGAACTGAATTCAGAAAGGGCCAACGCCATTAACCAATAAAAAATTCATGAACCAGGGTTTTAAAGTAATACTTCCGCTTGTTATAACATTTGCATTATTTACGGTGATCCTTTTTTTTGCACAATTATTCCTGCATGAACAACGTGTGGATGTTACCGTATTGATAACCGCCAACTGCCTTTTCTTTTTTATCAGCCTGCTTGCATTCAGGATGCAGCGCAATGCGATGGCGAATAGTAACCCCAATGTTTTTATCAGAAGTGTGATGGGTGCCATGATGCTGAAAATGTTCGTGTGCATCGCAGCTGTTATGGGTTATGTAATGGCGAGTGGTAAAAATTTCAATAAGCCTTCCGTGTATATTTCCATGCTGATCTACCTGGTATACCTTGTAATGGAAGTAGCAATCGTTATGAAGCTGAATAAAAGAAAAAATGCCTAAAGCCGAAGCCCCGCTTTTACAGTTGCGATCGTATTTACCTGATGGGAGTTTTGAAGAAGTATTGCAATACCTGCAACAATATAAGGTACACCTCACTATTAGCCGTAAACGACAAAGTATCCTGGGAGATTACCGGCATGCACATGTGGGGAAGACGCACCGGATAAGCGTTAACGGCAACCTTAATCAATACTCCTTCTTAATAACGCTCCTGCACGAACTGGCCCATCTCTTTACTTTTGAAAAATTTGGCCCGCGTGTGATGGCACATGGCCCCGAGTGGAAAAATGAATTCAGTAAGATATTGGCGCAGTTCTTACTAAAAAAAATATTTCCCGCCGACATACAAAAAGCTTTATTGCAAACCCTGCAAAATCCGGCTGCCAGTAGTTGTGGCGATGAAAAATTATTAAGGGTATTGCATGCCTACGATGAAAAAATAGCTGGAACAGTTTTGGTGGAACAGATACCGGAAGGCAACTTATTCCGCATCAGGGGTGAACGCATTTTCAAAAAAGGAGAGAAGGTCCGCAAGCGTTACAAATGTGTAGAAGTAAAAACGGGCAAGCTGTATTTATTTAGTGCGGTGTATGAGGTTTTTGTATTACCGCAAGATCCATGATGATCTATACTTCCAGGTCTTTTAGCATCCATATATCACAACCGCAATGGCCGCTGTTTCCCTGTGCCGCTGTTAAATAAGTAAAGCCCCATTTTTCATAGAGGGGTATGGCAATGATCAGTTCGGGCATGGTTTCGAGGTAAACTTTTTTATAGCCCATTTTTTTTGCAGTGGCTAAGTTTTTTTCCAGCAAAGACCTTCCAATGCCTTTGCCCCTTGCCGTTGGCGCCAGGTATAATTTCACCAGTTCGCATGTGCCTTGGGGTAAGTTTTCGGTTGGGTAGATACCGCCGCCGCCAATGACAATGCCGTTCTCCTCAACAACATAATAAATGCTTCCGGGAACAGCAAACTCTTCAAATAAATGATCGGTCCTGTCATCAAAATAAACAGTGCCGGGTTTATTGGCCTTAAACTCTTCAAGCGTATTGCGTACAATTTTTGCTAATGCTTCATTATCACCGGCACAAATGGTTCGTATGATGAGGTCATTCATAAAAATTCAGCATCGGCAATGTATGGCAAACCGGGATTAATTTATTTTTATTATGCCGCCAAGGTAATGTTTTTTAAAAAAATCGTTTACTTTCGAATTTCATTTAACTGTTTATCCCCTTTGACCGAAATAAAAAAATATAGTGAAGAAGAACTGGTAGTCCTGCTGCAAAGTAAGGACCAGGGGGCCTTTTCCTATCTATATGATAATTATGCGGCTGCCTTAAATGGTATTATTTACCGCATGGTAGAGAACAGGGAACTGGCAGAAGACATTTTACAGGAAGCGTTTATTAAGATATGGAATAATTTTTCCAATTATGATAGCGGTAAAGGCCGTTTATTTACCTGGATGTTAAACATTACCAGGAACCTCACCATTGATACCTTACGTAGTAAAGGGTATAAAAAGCAAGGAAAAATCTCCAGTGATGAAAATTCCGTAAGTAATTACACAGATAACAGCAACATTGCTGAGCGCTTTGATGCCATGGGTTTGCGTAAACAATTGGTTAACCTGAAGCCCGAGCAACGCAGTATCATTGACCTGGCCTATTTCGGCGGCTATACCCAGGATGAGATATCCAAAGAAATGGGAATACCGTTAGGGACTGTTAAAACAAGAATGAGGACCGCTATTTTGGAATTAAGAAAAATTTTGCAATAGTATTAAATAAGTGGAAGCAACAGATATCATATCATCAGGTTTACTGGAACTTTATGTCATGGGCATTTCCTCCCCGGAGGAAATCCTTGCTGTAGAAGCATGGGCCATTCAATATCCTGAAGTAGCAGCCGAAATTGCGGCTATACGTGCAGGTATGGAAAGCTATGCACAAACACACGCTATCGCACCGCCTGCTTCCGTAAAAGAAAAAATATTTGCAAGCATTAATAAAGCTACAACTCCTGTGGTTTCAATGGAAGAACGGCCAACTGGTGCTGCAAAACTTCATGGTATAACTCCATTTTGGAAATATGCAGCGGCAGCCAGTATCATATTATTGATCGGCAGCGTTATTTTTAATTATACTTACTATAATAAATATCAAACTGTCAATGATGACCTGCAGGCAATGCGTACAGAATTGGAACAGCAAAAACAACTTGCCCAGGCCATGCATGATGATATGGGTGTGATGACAGATAAAAATGCCATGCCCGTTTCCTTAAAGGGAATGCCCGATGTAGCGGATGCTGCTGCAAGGATCTATTGGATGCAGGATACGCATGAGGTATATATCGATCCATCTAATTTGCCGCAAGCCCCCAATGGTATGCAATACCAGTTCTGGGCGATCGTAGATGGCAAACCTGTAAGTGGGGGCATGATCAATTTACTGAAAGACGGAAGAAAGGTTCATGTGCAAAAAATGAAAAGTTTCGGTAATGTACAGGCCTTTGCAGTTTCTCTTGAAAAAGCCGGCCCCGAAGCCCCCGCACCTACCAAAGTATATGTGATGGGTAAAATATAGTTCCCCTTTATTCTTCTCCTGCTATTGTTACCTCCTTTTTTATCGACGAGGGAAACTGTTTTTTCTTTTGACTACCCTGCATTGAAACAGGCGGTTTAAAAATATTTTTTAAAAAAATAAATCCGTGGCTTTTCATCTGCCGTAAATATATCTGTCATTCATTAATCAAAAAACAAAACATTTTATGAAACAGGTTAAAAAATTAGTTGTAGTAGCAATAGCGGCTTTCTTTGTAAACGCTTCATTTGCTCAAATGGCTTCAAAGATGGATAACTCCATGGAAAAAACAGTAATGGTAGGCGGCGCTGCCATGTTCCCTTCAAAGAATATTGTAGAGAACGCTGTGAACAGTAAAGACCATACCACTTTGGTTGCTGCCGTAAAAGCTGCAGGTTTGGTAGAAACATTGCAAAGCAAAGGGCCTTTCACGGTTTTTGCACCTACCAACAAAGCATTTGAAATGTTACCAGCTGGAACTGTCGACAATTTGCTGAAGCCAGAGAACAAAGCCACTTTAACAACCGTATTGACCTACCATGTTGTAGCAGGCCGACTGGGTTCTGCAGAACTTGCAAGGCTGATCAAAGAAGGAAATGGTTCGGCAGAACTGACAACTGTTGCAGGTGGTAAATTATGGGTAATGATGAAAGGAAAGAAGATCGTTTTGAAAGATGAAAAAGGCGGCATGGCAACTGTTACCATTAAAGATGTAAATCAAAGCAATGGTGTTATACATGTGATCGATCATGTGGTATTGCCAAAGTAAAACCAGGATACAAGAAAGTTCGTGTTTAGTTGAGTAAAAAACCCTGTCATTTTTGACAGGGTTTTTGATTTCGGTTACCCCCATCTCCTAAAGGGCGGCCTCTAATGGTATTTTATTTTGCCAGCAGGGAATATATCGCAGTATCGATAAAAGTGCCCCTGAAATAATAATCTTCCTTAAAGTAAGCCTCCTTTACAAAGCCAGTACTTTCCAATAATGCTGCTGATGCAGCG
>JANYIM010000197.1 GCA_025362055.1 Bacteroidota bacterium | reverse complement strand
CATCAATAAGCCCACCCAGATCAGTGATCGTAACCTTTTTACCGGTGGTGAAACGTATAAGGTGGTTGGCATCATTGGTAATAGCATAACCGTTACCGTCAGCCCCAATTACCATTCGGGTAATATGGTTCGACTCATCGGAGATCAGGTCACCGGTATTTAACAGGGTAGATTTCAAACTATAAAATTTCGGGTCTCCCTTGGAATTAAAATCCAGCCAGCGTAATTCCCCGATGCGCATTGGTGTAAAGAATAATTTGTCGTGATTTTTGTCGTAGGCAGCTGCTGCAACCATGGAGGCTGTAGGCAGGTTGTCAAATGTGATGTTAGAAGTCCTGCTTGCATTAACAGGTACCATTACGGTATTCTCTGCAGGCTTTTTTGTATCGGCATCAAGCAATACATATGCCGTTTTATTTCTTTGGTAAATATCCTGTACTATTTTCCCGGTTGAAATATCGACCTGGCGGATATTCATCCACATAAAATCACCGGTACCATCCCCGGTAATGGCAAAGGTTTTGTTGGCGTCCTGTGCAACGCCCGTAAAACATGCCGCGATAAGTGTGGTAGAAAGTAAAAATTTAAGGTTCATAAGAGGAGTTTTTTTATGGTTAACTAATGTGATGTCTAAGTTACTACAATTGCATAAATCATCAAAGAATTTTTTATGAACGGCGGCTTTCAACGGCTTTTTTAACAGTTCCTTTTTCCAAAAGCAATGCTTTAGCCGCTTCGTAATCATCGGAATGCAGTTTTTCCATTAGCATCCTTACCCCGCGATCCAATAGTTTATCATTGGTGAGTTGCATATTAACCATCTTATTATCTTCTACCCTGCCCAATTGAATCATCACTGATGTAGAGATCATATTCAACACCAGTTTTTGCGCCGTACCGCTTTTCATCCTGGTACTGCCGGTCACAAATTCAGGTCCAACCACTACTTCAATCGGGTGATCTGCGTGTGTGCTTAACGGTGAACCGGGATTGCAACTAATACTTCCGGTAATGATATTATTTTCCCTGCATTTTTCGAGTGCGCCCAGAACGTAAGGGGTTGTACCGCTTGCGGCAATACCTATCACCACATCTTTTGTACTTATCGCATGAGCCAAAAGGTCCTTCCACCCCTGGTGCAGGTCATCTTCAGCAAATTCTACTGCTTCCGTGACCGCTTTATGCCCTCCTGCAATGATCCCTACTACCAGGCCATATGGCACACCAAACGTTGGCGCACACTCGCTGGCATCAACGATGCCCAAACGGCCACTGGTACCCGCACCTATGTAGAACAGGCGTCCGCCCGCAAGCATTTTGTCAACAATAGCATGTACCATCAGTTCAATTTGCGGGATCACTTTTTCAACCGCTAGTGGAACGGCCTTATCTTCTTTATTGATCGTGGTCAATATCTCCGCCACCGTCATATTTTCGAGATGCCGGTAAGCAGATACTGATTCAGTGATTTGCTTAAATGCCATGATGAATGATTAACTGTGAAATTTTATCAACCCGTCCATCGGTTGCTTCAACACTGTACCTAACTGTAACTGGTAAACGCTGCATAGCTCTTTTAAAACATCTTTAAACCCCCAGGCAATGCTACCGGTAAAATGAATGGGGAGTGTCCAGCTTTCGCGGTATTTATAAACATGGTTAAAAAAGAAATCGTTGAACCCGTCCTCGATGATATTCTCGATCATGTAATGCCCGCGGTTCTCTGCTAAAAATTCCGCAAAAGCTGCCAGGTAACGGTTCGGCAGGGGTTTTTTATACACGGCCGTAAGGATCTCATCACTATTGGTATTGAACTTTGCCTTGAAACGGTCCATCAGGTCGGCATCGAATGTATTGTATAAAAAATACTGGATCACTTTTTTCCCAAGGTAGGCGCCACTGCCTTCATCGCCTAAAACATAGCCAAGGCCCGGACTGTTCTTTACAATTTTCTTCCCATTATAATATGCCGAATTGGAACCCGTTCCTAAGATACAGGCGATCCCCTTTTCATTACCGCAGAGTGCCCTGGCTGCCCCCATCAGGTCATGGTCAACCGCTACCGTTGCATTGGCAAATACCCGCTGAATGGCTTTCCTGACCAGTTTTATATTTTCGGCATTGCTGCAACCGGTGCCATAAAAATGAACTTCATCCGGTTCAATATTTTTCAGTTTTACTTGCAGTTCCTGTTCAATGATATACTCTATTTGTTCCCCCGAAAGAAAATACGGACTGAGCCCCTGTGTAAGAAAGGTTTTCCTTGTCTTACCGTTCAATAAACACCATGCTGTTTTAGAAGAGCCGCTGTCTGCTATTAGTTTTATTGCCATTATTTTTATATTGATAACTGACCCTGAAGTTAGACCATTAGTGCCAAATCATTTTGAAATTGTATTGGTTCGTTGCAAAAAATTAACTTCGCAAAATGAATAACAAAAAGATACAGGTTTGGTTGCCCCTTCTTTTCAGTATTACGATGATCGTGGGAATGTACCTCGGTTATAAAATGAGGGACAATATGCCCGGCAAAAGTTTCTTTTATACCGAACATCGCAGGCCCATCCAGGAGATCATGGACCTGATACAAAATAAGTATGTGGATGATGTAAAGATGGATTCACTGGCTGATACCGCCATTCAGGCAATGTTGAATAAGCTGGACCCCCACTCTGTTTTTATTCCTGCCGAACAATTGCAGGAAGTGAATGAGGACCTTGCCGGGAAATTCTTTGGCATTGGCATCGAGTTCAACATTTTTAATGATACGCTAAATGTGATAAATGTGTTGAAGAACGGCCCCGGTGATAAAGCCGGACTGCGCACCGGTGATAAATTTTTAAAAGTGGATGATAGTGTTATTGCCGGGAAAAAAGCGGATGTTGAAAAATTCAGGAAACTATTGCGAGGCGACCGGGGCTCAAAAGTTACCATTAATTTTTTGCGTGCCGGAATATCAAAATCGGTTGTCATAACCAGGGATGCCATCCCATTGGTAAGTGTTGATGCCAGCTACATGATCGGTAAAGGTATTGGCTATATCCGCCTGAATAAATTTTCGTCTGAGACTTACCGTGAGTTCATGGAAGCATTGGACGGATTAAAGAAACAAGGTTTGCAAAAACTGGTATTGGACCTGCGGGGAAATGGTGGTGGCGTACTGGATGAAGCTGTTGAGATCGCAGATGAATTCCTTGATGCAGATAAACTCATCACGTACACAGAAGGAAAACACGTTGCAAAAAAAGAATACCGTTGCCGCAGGGAAGGGCAATTTGAAAAAGGTACATTGGTTGTTTTGGCAGATGAAGGAACGGCCAGTGCAAGTGAGATATTGATCGGTGCCTTACAGGATTGGGACAGGGCTA